>SAAX01000078.1 GCA_009929215.1 Deltaproteobacteria bacterium
GTTGACCGTCAGGGTGACGGTGTCGCCCACCTTGGCATCGCCGCCCACCGTGCCGCCCACCGTGGTGGTGGCCTGGGCGTCTTCTGTAATGTTCAGCACATCGTCGCCAGCGATGGCGCCGATGGTGATGGCCGCCGTGGGTGCCGTGGTGTCAAAGGTGACAGCGCGGGTGGCCGTGGCGGAGCCGGGGTTGCCGGCTGCGTCGTAGGTCACGACCTTGGCGTCGATGCTGGGATCGGCCTGAAGGTCGGAGGTATTCACATCAGTGCTGTAGCGGAGCGTGCCGCCCGCGTTCACAACGGTTGCGGTGTAGGTATGGTTGTTAACCGTCAGGGTAACGGTGTCGCCTGCCTTGGCATCGCCGCCCACCGTGCCGCCCACCGTAGTGGTGGGTTGGTTGCTTTCTGCAATGTTGATCACATCGTCGCCAGCGATGACGCCGATGGTGATGGCCGGTGTGGGAGCCGTGGAGTCAAGCTTGATCGTGCGGTTGGCCGAAGCAGTGGCGGGGTTGCCAGCCGCGTCATAGGTAGTGACTATAGCGTCGATGCTGGTGTCGGCGCGCAGGTCGAAAGTATTTACCTGGGTGCTGTATGTGAGCGTGCCGCCCGTGTTCACAACGAGTGCGGTGTAGGTATGGTGGTTGACCGACAGGACAACGGTGTCACCAGCCTTGACGTCGCCGCCCACCGTGCCGCTCACCGTGGTCTTGAGCTGGTGGCTTTCTTCAATGTTGATCACGTCGTCGCCAGCAATGACACCGATGGTGATGGCCGCAGTGGGAGGTGTGGTGTCAACGTTGACCGTGCGGCTGGCCGTGGCGGAGCCGGGGTTGCCGGCTGCGTCGTAGGTCACGACCTTGGCGTCGATGCTATGGTCTGCCCGCAGGTCGGAAGTATTTACCTGGGTGCTGTATGTGAGCGTGCCGCCCGAGTTCACAACGGTTGCGTTGTAGGTATGGTTGTTGACCGTCAGAGTGACGGTGTCGCCCACCTTGACGTCGCCGCCCACTGTGCCGCCCACCGTGGTCTTGGGCTGGTGGCTTTCTGCAATGTTGATCACATCGTCGCCAGCGATGACGCCGATGGTGATGGCCGCCGTGGGAGCCGTGGTGTCAAAGCTGACATCGCGCGTAGCCGTGGCGGAGCCGGGGTTGCCAGCTGCGTCGTAGGTCACGACCTTGGCGTCGATACTGTTGTCGGCCTGAAGGTCGGCTGTATCTACCTTGGTGCTGTAGCCGAGCTTGTTGCCGCCAATATTGACAACCGAGGTATTGTAGGTATGGCCGTTGACCGTGAGGGTAACGGTGTCGCCCAGCTTGGCATCGCCGCCCACCGTGCCGTTTACGGTGGTCTTGGTCTGGGCATTTTCTGAAATGTTGATCACATCGTCGCCAGCAATGACGCCGATGGTGATGGTCGCCTTGGGTGCCGTTGTGTCAACATTGATTGTGCGGGTGGCGCTATCGGTGCCGGGGTTGCCGGCTGCGTCGTAGGTCACGACCCTGGCTTCAATGCTGTGGTCGGCCCGCAGGTCGGCTGTATTTACCTCGGTGCTGTAACCGAGCTTGTTGCCGCCAATATTGACAACCGAGGTGGTGTAGGTGTGCCCGTTGACCGTCAGGGTGACGGTGTCGCCCAGCTTGACATCTTCACCCACCGTGCCGCCCACCGTGGTGGTGGGCTGGTTGCTTTCTGCAATGTTGATCACGTCATCGCCAGCAATGACGCCGATGGTGATATCCGCATGGGGCGCGCGGGTGTCAAAGCTGACTGCGCGGGTGGCCGTGGCGGAGCCGGGGTTGCCAGCCGCGTCGTAGGTCACGACCTTGGCGTCGATGCTGTGGTCGGCCCGCAGGTCAGATGTGTTGACTTGGGTGCTGTAGCCCAGCGTGCCGCCCGTGTTCACAACTGTTGCGGTGTAGGCATGGCCGTTGACAGTCAGGGTGACGGTGTCGCCCGCCTTGACGTCGCCGCCCACGGTGCCGCCCACCGTGGTCTTGCTCTGGTTATTTTCTGCAATGTTGATCACGTCGTCGCCAGCGATGACGCCGATGGTGATGGCCGCAGTGGGGGGCGTGGTGTCAAAGCTGACATCGCGGCTGGCCGTGGCAGAAGCGGGGTTGCCAGCGGCGTCATAGGTCACGACCTTGGCATCAATGCTTTGGTCGGCCCGCAGATCGGCGGTGTTAACTTGGGTGCTGTAGCCGAGCTTGTTGCCGCCAATATTGACAACCGTGGTGTTGTAGGTATGGCCGTTGACCGTCAGGGTAACGGTGTCACCCAGCTTTACATCGGCACCCACCGTGCCGCCCACCGTGGTCTTGGTTTGGGCATTTTCTGAAATGTTCAGCACATCGTCGCCAGCGATAACGCCGATGGTGATGGCCGCAGTGGGGGGCGTTGTGTCAAAGTTGACTGTGCGGGTGGCAGTGTCCGAGCCGGGGTTGCCAGCCGCGTCGTACGTCACGACCTTGGCTTCAATGCTGTGGTCGGCCCGCAGGTCGGCGGTATCCACCTGGGTGCTGTAGCCGAGCTTGTTGCCGCCAATATTGATAACCGAGGTGGTGTAGGTGTGCCCGTTGACCGTCAGGGTGACGGTGTCACCCAGCTTGACGTCGGCACCCACCGTGCCGCCCACTGTGGTCGTGGTCTGGGCATTTTCCACAATGTTGATAACGTCGTCGCCAGCGATGACGCCGATGGTGATGTCTGCATGGGGCGCGCGAGTGTCAAAACTGACCGTGCGGCTGGCAGTGGCAAAGCCAAGATTGCCCGCCGCATCGCGGGTGACGACCAGGGCATCAACTTCGTGGTCGCCACGCAGATCGTAGGTATTCACTTCTACCTGATACCCGAGCACACCGTTGGTGCTCACTGCGGTGGTTGTGTATTCGTGCCCATTGATCAGCAGGGTAATTGTGTCGCCCACCTTGACATCGCCACCCACCGTGCCGCCCACAAGGGTCTTGGCCTGTGCGTTTTCAGCAATGTTGATCACATCGTCGCCAGCGATGACGCCGATGGTGATGGCCGCTGCGGGAGGCGTAAGGTCAAAGTTGACCGTACGGCTGGCGGTGGCTTCTGTGGGGTTGCCAGCCGGGTCATAGGTCACAACCTTGGCGTCGATGCTTCGGTCTGCCCACAGGTCGAAGGTTCTTACGTTGGTTTCATAACCCAGCACGCCGTTGTTGTTGACAACGGTGGTGGTGTAGGTGTGCCCGTTGATGGTAAGGGTGACGGTATCGCCAGCCTTGACATCGCCGCTCACCGTGCCGCCCACCAGAGTTCTCAAATGCATGCTTTCAACGATGTTCAGCACATCATCGCCAGCGACCACGCCAACAGTAATGCCAGCAGTGGGGGGGGTAGTATCAACATCGATGGTACGGCTGGCAGTAGCCTCGGTAGAGTTGCCAGCTGGGTCAGTGGTTACAACCTTGGCATCAATACTGTGGTCGGCCGAAAGATCAGAGGTGGCCACCTGGGTCTGGTAACCCAGCACTCCGTTGGTGCTGACAACCGAGGTGGTGTAGGTGTGACCGTTGACTGTAAGGGTAACGGTATCGCCAACCTTGACATCGCCGCTCACCTGGCCGCCCACAAGGGTTGTTTCCTTGGCGCTTTCAACAATGTTCAGCACGTCGTCGCCAGCAATTACGCCAATGGTAATGGCCGCTTCGGGGGGGGTAATGTCCACACCTATCTCGCGGGTGGCCGTGCCTACACCGGGGTTACCCGCTTCATCATAGGTTACAACCTTGGCGTCAATGTTGTGGTCGTTCAAAAGATCGGCAGAGCTGACACTGGTTTGATAGCCGAGAACACCGTTACCAAGGTCAACCACTGCGGTTGTGTATTCGTGCCCGTTAACTGTGAGAGTCACAGTGTCGCCCACCTTCACGTCGCCAGTGACAGTGCCACTGATCGAAGTGTCGGACTGTTCGCTTTCTGCCTTGTTCATGACGTCGTCGCCAGCAATGACATTGATAGTAATGTTGGCTGTGGGCGCGTCCGTATCCTGAGTGAATGTGTCCTGGGCCTGAGCTGTGGCCGTATTGCCAGCAGCATCGGCAACGGTGATGGACGTGGTTACTTGCTGAACAGGGGAATCCTTGAACATCGCGCCAGCGACCTCAAGGGTGTAGCTGTACGTTCCATCGGCATTGAGGGTAAGTGTGGCATTACCAAGCGAAATGTTGCCAAGCATCAGCTCAACAGTGCTGGGAATTGAGGCCGTGTCGGCACTTACCGTTACAATACCAGAAAGCGTCACGCTTCTTTCAGAGGCCGCTTCGGCGATATTCAAAACCTTGTCGCCGTTGGCGGTGGTCATGGCCAGTGTGATGGATACCTGCGGGGGAGTGGTGTCAGGGGCTGCCGCTGCGCCCGTTACTGCGGTGGCCGTAGCCGCTGCAAGCAGCGCACCGTCGCCAGCAGCGCCGCCATCAAGCTGAAGATCAAGACCGCCAAGAGAGTTCAAGCCGTCTGCAAGGTCGGAATTGGTGTAGTCGGTATAGCCACCGGCACGCGTGGGGCCAGCGGCCGGACCAGCCGCAGGGGCGAGGTCGGGGCCAAAGGCATTGAAAAAGTCCGCGCCAGCAATCAGCTGCCCGTCAACCTCAAATGAGGGAATGGCTTCCTTGTTGTACTGGGTATAGAAATTTTGCAACTCAATGGACGAGCCGTCATCAAAGCGGAAGAACAGGCTGTCTGATCCCTGAGGCCTGTCTATGCTGACCTGGTCAGCTGCAAAGTCGAGAACCATGCGGGCATCTGGCGCACTGGGAACAACAACATTCTGTCCTGCTGCGGGGCGGGTAAGCTTGATGTCTGCCATGGGATTACCTTCTTTTGGGCGCATAATACAACGCCCGGTTATGCGCACATAACACCATGAATCACACGGCGCATGCGCTTAACGGATAAGAGACGCCATAGTGCGTCGCAATAGCAGGGAGAAAAAGAAGGGTTGGCCTTCCCGATTAAAAAGGAATCATCAACGGCAAAAATCTGCCGGGTGTCCTTTTTATCGATGTACCCAAACCTAGGCAGGCTCTGGCACATAAATCAACAGACTTGTGGATGCCATGGGGGTCAGCATCCGCCAGATTTTCGGGCAAGCTAGAAGGGCTTGCACCAAAAAATTCTTATTCTGGCAAATGAAGTCTGCCCCTGTTTGGGCCCGGTGTCAAGTTGATTACATCTCAAAAATGGCTTCTCGAAAACTTTGTTTTCGGCCAGCAGCGCGGATATTTGCCTGTTGTTGGCGGATTTGGTGGCTGTGCTTGAATTGACAGCTATTAAAATTGGTTATGAGTAGTACTTCTTTTTTGGGGGGAGTGTCGCACTTTTCGCACAGCAGATGCCTGCATACAGCGAGCCGAATATTCTGCACAGCATGCCGTGTACTGGGGCAACGCCTTACAGGGCAAAGAGGCGCACAAGGCAGTGGCCTGTTTGCCCAATGTCAGGCATGGCTGGTTTTGACAATGCCCGGTATTTTGGGCGCACGCCCGCTGCGCGTGGAGCGAAAGTGTCTGGAGTGCAGCTGCTATGGTGGCTTATATGCGCGGGGATCCGCATTTTTAGAGCGGACAAGGCACGCTATTGCGCTGTGGGCCCGTTGCTGAAAGATTTTACATGGTTATCAGAGGGCTTCTTGGGCTGCCCCCCACGCGGCGCAACCTCGCTGGCCAACGTCAGGCGAAAAAGCTGCCCTCTTGAGCCATTTGCCGTGTACCCCTGAAAAACGCCGCCCACCTTTTGCTGGTTATTTTTCAGGTCTAGGGCCAGCCCTGTTTCCTGACAGATGAGGCTATAAAACTCACCCTTGCGAATCACCTTCCACCGCTGATTTTTACCCCCATGCCAGGGAAATGTAATGGCAGGCACGCCATTGTATTTTTCACTTCTGAATGAATCCAGAACCAGATGATAGCTCTGCTCGGTTACTTTATAGTAGTCGTTGCCCAGGTGCTCAAAGCTCCATACATCCGAGCGGGAGAAATTTTTGAGAGTAACGCGGGGTGGTGTCTCTGAAACGGAGTGGAACACCACATGGTCACTGTCTGCCATCTGTATCAGATATGTACCGTTGGGTATCACCGCCGCAAGTGCAAGTTGCGGCAGCAACAGGCAGAGCAGGGCCAGTAGTGTGGCGTATGGGGCAAGGGGGGGAGGACTGGCAAGCGTATATCTGGCTTTGTTCATTCATGGCCTCAGTGTGGGGCTAGGTTGGCATGAAGCGCGACATCCCAATAAAAGCGCCTCTTTTCCATTATACCAATCAGCCAGTATTACTGCAAATCCCGTCAGGTTCAGCAACGCCAAAGGGGTAGCCCATGTCGGCAGCCCCTTTGGCGTTGCATGCAAATGAATGCGCAGAGTGCAATTTGGGGGTGAGCCCTACATCATCTCATTCAGGCCTTGCAAGTGTGCCTTGGAACCAGCCACCAGCAATACGTCACCCGCCTGCACCACAGTGTCGGCGCGTGTTTTTTGCAGAATGGGGTTTTCCTGACTTTTTATGGCAAGTATGATTACGTCGTGTGACTTGGTCAACGCCGCCTGTGCCAGGCTTTTTCCCACCAACGGCGATGTCTCGGAGACCAGGAATTCGTCAAGCTGCACTTCGTCGTTGGTATTGCTGCGCTGCATGAACGATTCGACCAGGGGGCGCTGGATGGCCTGTGCGATGGATTGCCCGCCAATCATGTGCGGCAGTATCACGCGGTTGGCCCCGGCAGTTTTGAGCTTGCTGATATGCCGGTTGTCGCTGGCGCGCGAAACGATGTAGAGCTCGGGGTTCATGGCGCGGGCCGAGAGCACCACATAGACGTTGGCCGGGTCGTTGGACATGGAGGCCACCAGGGCCTTTGCCCTGCTCAGGCCCACGCGCATCATCACGTTGTCAGAGGTGGCGTCGCCCCGCACAAGAAAGTAGCCAGCGCTTTCAATTTCTTCGGCCTTTTTATCGTCGGTTTCCACAACCACCACGTCCACGCCGTCTGCGGCAAGCTCTGCGGCCACCACACGGCCCACAAGCCCGTATCCACACAAAACGCAATGGCCCGAAAGTGCCGCAATCGCTTTGTCCACTCTGCGCCTCCGCATCATTTGAAACACGCGCCCTTCAGAAGCCAGCTGCACAAAGTAGCCGATAAGAAGGGCAAAATAGACTACACCAGAAATGATAACGCCAGCAGTAAGCACCCGTCCTGCTTGGCCAAGCGGATATACTTCGCCAAACCCAATCGTGGAAAGGGTGATAAGCACCATGTAAAAGCCATCAAAAAACGTCCATCCCTCAATGAGCATGTAGCCAAGGCTGCCCAGGGCAAATATAATGAGCAGCACCGTGCCATTCAGCAAAATGGGCCAAAATATGCCCATCCTTTGTCTGAAGCGCAACATGCGTATATAAAGTCGTTTTCTTACGCTTTGTTTCATCGAGGTGCCGCCTGACTGGTCTTGCCGTGTGTGATCGCACCGAGCAGAAAGATATCCGTTCGGTAGTGAAATTAGTTTTATATGGGCTTAAGGTGAGATTTACGAGCGATCAGGCAATAATTCAATAGAATATGCTGCCCTGAAAATGAAAAAATAAAATTATCGAGTATTTATTGGGTTGTAGTGGTGTTACAATTGTTCGGCACCAGAAACTGGTT
Organism: Deltaproteobacteria bacterium; assembly: GCA_009929215.1. Taxonomy (GTDB): domain Bacteria; phylum Desulfobacterota; class Desulfovibrionia; order Desulfovibrionales; family Desulfovibrionaceae; genus Desulfovibrio. The sequence goes on from SAAX01000078.1 coordinate 7,670, forward strand.
GCGAGCGCACCAATATTGTGATTATCTTGACGCAACCATCCTGAATGATTTATATATATCCTTGTAAGTATTCGCTGGTATGGTTGGGGTGGTGGGGTGTGGTATGCTGCTGAAAATTTTAATACAGAAGATGCTGTTATTTTTTTAATGTGTAGAATTTCGTGTATTTGAATTGTTAATTTCTTGTGTAAAGAGAGATTCATTTGAGCTGATGTGGGTATTGCGGTTAGTAGCAGCCTTACTGAAGTTTCTTATTTAAATTTATTTGGTGGTGCAGGAAAAAATATTGCATGATTTTTTTTGAATACAATCGTAATTTTGCTTGAATACTAGTATGCAGTATCTAAAAGTTGAATGAATTTTCGTTAATTTATAATAATTCTTTAAGCGGAATATGTTGAATTATATTGTATTTAAGCTTTAAGACGGGTTGGTGAATCAGTCACTTTTTACTCGAATTTTTAGAATAAATATTGCGAGTATAAGCAATGACGTAATTCAATAATATTCATTCATGTCTTCGATTGTCATGGAATGATAAAAAACAGAATTCTTTTTCTATCTTATCGTGTGATTTGGGGTGTAAAAAAAATTTTAGATTTTCGAGATAGCCTTTGCTTCTTGCATTCTATAGATATCTCTAAATATGGATAGAGTATTTTTTTAGCCGACGAGTATATTGTTCTCTATACGTTGCAAGCTGATCTATTTAATTGAGATGGCTCATCCCTCTAATTGGGTTGACACAAATTGCATTATCGAAATAGTGTTTGTATTGAATCCTTGTAGTTCAAAAGCTTTTTAACTTTATATATCGCGGAGACGAGATGGACGATTATTTAAAGGGTGCTTTGGAAATTTCCAAGGCACAAGCAGGCGTGCGGGTTATGAGTGCTGAAGAAATCACAGCCTACGTTCAAAAAGTTGCAGTCAGCATCCGTGCTGTAGCCATGGGCGAAGCCGCTTGCGAACCTGATTTTGACGGGGTTGTGCTTGAAGCCAGAAAGTCGATCAAGGAAAAAAGCGTCACCTGCCTTGAGTGCGGTAAGAGCTTTAAAATTTTGACCAAACGTCATCTGGCAACCCATGGCCTTACGACAGAAGAATATCTGGAAAAGTGGGGCTTCAAAAAGGGTGCCCCCCTGGCTTGCAAGGCTCTGCAACGTGAGCGTCGTAAAAAGATGAATGATATGAGGCTGTGGGAACGCAGGATGACCGCTCAGAAGTAGTTTTTTGAGCAATCCTTGCGATACTTTGATTATCGCATGTCCGAAAGTTTGCGGCTAGAAGCACAGCGACCCATGCATGGGCCGCTCTTGGTCGTATGCTGGGACGCCCGAAAGGGTGGGGTTGTGCATTTTTTTGCATTTTCGCACAGATTTGCAGACAAATACGCTCCACCCAACGCTGGCAACCTGTAAAGGACTAGGTAATAATGAGCATGTCAGAAAAGCCGCGCCGCGCTATCTTTTTGGACAGGGACGGTACGCTGAACAGAGATACCGGCTACATTCACCGCAAGCAAGACTGGCAATGGCTGCCGGGCGTGGTTGAAACGCTCAAACGCTTCCATGCCGTGGGGTATCTGCTTGTGGTTGTGAGCAACCAGTCTGGCCTGGCAAGGGGCATGTTTGGCGAGGATGACCTCCGTGCGCTTGAAGCGTGGATTAATGAAGACCTTGCTGCCCAGAATGCGGTGATCGACGCATGGTATTATTGCCCACATCTGCCAGAGGTCACTGGCCCCTGCGATTGCCGCAAGCCAGAGCCCGGGCTGATTTTGCGTGCGGCGGCTGATTTGAATATCGACCTTGCGCATTCGTGGATGATCGGCGACCGTGTGCGTGATGTGCAGGCTGGCCTTGCCGCCGGGTGCAGTTGCGTGCTGTTGCGCCCGCCTGTGGGCGCGTATGAAGACAACGTGCCCGTGCCCGAAGGCGTTACGGTTGTGCCGCACCTGCCAGCAGCAGGGGTGCATATACTTGCGCCCGAAATGCGCGCGCACAGGCTTACAAAACTGCCAGGTGGCAGTTGTGGCGGTGGGTGCCCTGGCAGGGGCGCGCTGTAGCGCCGCACAATAATCCATAAGCTTTTGGGCTGGCACTGACAGCCTGCATATAGCAGAACTACAAAGGCCCATGCCCGCCTGCCGCACAGTGCGCGGTTTGGCGGGCATGGGCCTTTTGTATAGCAGCGGGCAAGCCTGCCCCACAGCCGAGTGTTCTGCCGAGCATCTGCCGGGTTTTCTGTCAAGTGTGCGGCTAGGTGTATTGCGGCTCGTTTTCTTTAATGATCTGAAAGGCCTTCATGGCCTTGATTGTTCCGGGCAGACCCTGATACTTGGTAACGCCCGCCACTGTGCAGTTGAGCATGTCTTCATGATCGGTATCGAGCACAAGTATGTCGCCCACCTGCATGCGCAGCAGCTGATTGCCCGTTATGGTGGTGCGGCCAAAGTGCACCTTCATTTCCACAGGGGTTTCAAGCAGGCGCTCTTTAAGGCGCGCAACCCATGCGTGGTCAACCTCAAGGCGTTCGGTTTGAAAACTGGCGTGCAGCTTTGAGCGGATAGGTTCAATGGTGGCGTACGGCAGGCAAATGATCATGGAGCCCAAGGCCGTATCCAGTTCCACCTCAAAGGTTATGACAACCACCACATCGCTGGGCGGCACAATGGCCGCAAACTGCGGGTTGATCTCGCTGCGCACCAGTTCAAGCTTCACATCGTGCACTGGCCGCCACGATTCTTCCATGTTCTCCAGGGCGATTTTGACAATCTTGTCTACCACGGCCTGTTCGATGCGGGTAAATTCGCGGCCTTCAACCTTAGGCTGCGAACCAGCGCCGCCAAATACGTTTTCGACCAGCGCAAAAACCAGGCGCGAGTCAACCACCATAATGGCATTGCCGCGCAGGGGATCCATTTTGAAAATGTTGATGGACGTGGGAACCGGCAGCGAGCGCATGAATTCGCCAAACTTGGTCATGTCGATGGAGATGGGGTTCAGCTCCACACGTTTGCGCACAGAGTTTGAAAGAGCATTGGTGCAAAGCCGCGAAAAACGGTCATTTACGATTTCAAGCACGGGCATGCGCCCGCGAATGATGCGATCCTGATTGGCAAGGTCAAAAGAGACAATGCCGGATTCATCTTCCTGCGTTTCCGTTTCATTTTCGATTTCCCCGCCGGAAAGGCCGCGCAGCAGGGCATCAACTTCGTCTTGCGCCAGAACTTTATTCATGCCAGCCTCGGAACAGTCGTGAAAAGTGTGTTGCGGTGCAAAATTTCCGCGCACGACCATGCAGCTGAAATATGCAAGATAAAGGCCAGTTTGACAAGCGGATGCTGAATCTGTTCCGGCTAGGCCGCACCGGGCACATCTAGGCCGCACTTGCCTTTCGCGGGGGCTTGAGGCAGGTTATTTACATGTACGTGCGTCTTTTTTTGGCCAGCGGCCACCCCCATGAAAGCCCCACAGCAAGCCAGCATGCATGCGCTTTGCCCGCCCAGGGCCAAATACTCCAGGGCCTGACAATTGCCGCCACCGCAGGGCAAAGCCTTTCACAGGCCATATGGCTTTCTGGCTTGGTGCGGCCCCTACCTCTGTGCGGGGGGCTTGGGCGTTGCGGGCGTTGCCGCGTAAGGTTTGTGCGGCACGCGCCGTCAGTTTTGCCAGCAGAAGAGGCAGTTTTTAGCGCCCAGCAGCTGGCAGAAGGTTGGCGGCTGTCTTGTCGCCGTCAAGTACCCGACACCGCTTCGGTGGGCGGGGCAGACGTGGTGGAGCTGGAATTGCCGCCAGAAAGTTTTGTTCTGTTGCCTGCAAGCCCGCAAAAGGGCAGGGTCGCAGGGCCGTTTTTGCCCGGCGCAAAGATTCTGGCGGAGGCAGAAACTCTGATGCCAGGCCTGCCACGTGCCGCCATGCCTGCTCTGGTGCTGGCCATTGATCTGGGTACAACCTCGCTGTGCTGGCGGGCGCTGAACGCGCAGGGCATGCCGCTGGCCGAAGGCCGCGCCCTCAACCCGCAGGCCGGGGCCGGGGCAGATATCATGTCGCGCCTTGCTGTAGCAAGCACGCCAGAAGGGCGCGAACTGCTGGCCCAGCTGGTGCGGCACGAGCTGCAAAGAATAGTGGATTTTTTGGCTCAGGCAGGCCTTGGACGCGTGGAGCGCATGTGCCTTGCGGCCAATACGGCCATGACCGATATTTTTCTCAACCGTGATGTGCAGGGGCTGTGCGCGGCCCCGTACAAGCTTGCCAACAGCGGGGACGAAACCGCTGCCGTGCCCGGCTTGCCGCCCGTCTACATTCCGCCCTTGCCCGCACCCTTTGTGGGCGGTGATGTAGGCGCGGGCTTGGCTGCCCTGCTGGAGGCTGACACCCCCCGCCCCTTTGTGCTGGCCGACCTTGGTACAAACGGCGAGCTGGCCCTGGTGACAGAAACGGGTGAGTTGTGGCTGACCAGTGTGCCTCTTGGCCCTGCCCTTGAGGGCATTGGGCCGGAATGCGGCCAGCTGGCTGGCCCCGGTGTGGTAACGGGTTTTGCACTTACGCCCACGGGATTGGCGGCGAAGTTTTATGAGGCCCCCGGTCACGATTCGGCTCCGGCGCATGCCCACGCGCACCCCCCGCTCCATGCATCGGGGGGCATGTCCTGCCCTTGTCCCGCTTGCCAGCAGGCCGAAAGTGCCGTAGGGCAGGGGCGGCCACTTGAACAGACAGATACTGCGCGGGGCATCAGCGCCACGGGGTATCTGTCGCTGTTGGCCCATTTGCTGCGTGCGGGTGTGCTGCGCCATGACGGCCAGTTTGTGGCGGCCCCGGCCATGCCCCTGGCCAAAAAGCTGGCCGCAGGGCTGGAGCTGCCCGAAAGCGGCAGTCACAAGGTCGGTCAGTCGGGGGCGCGGCTGCGTCTGCCGCACGGTATGTGGCTGGCCGCAGCAGATGTGGAAGAATTGCTGAAGGTCAAGGCGGCTTTTGCCCTTGCCCTCACTACGCTGTTGCAGGCAGCCGGTCTGCCAGCGACCAGCCTTGCAACCCTGTGCCTTGCCGGAACCCTGGGTGAATACGTTAACCTTGACGACCTCGAAACCGTGGGTTTTGTGCCTTCTGTCTTGAGCCACCGCATACGCGCCGTGGGCAATACCGCGCTGGATGGAGCCGCCCTGTTGGCCCTCAATGGTGATAAGGCCGCAGCCCTTTCCCGCATGTGCCGCCATGCCGTGGTCATTTCTCTTGTTGATCAACCAAATTTTCACAACGAATATCTGCGCCATATGCGCTTTGGAGATTAAATGTCTGCCAACGATGATTTTTCCCGCAATAATGGTGGGCGTGGCCGCCCCGGTGGTCGTACTGACGACCGCCGCGATGACCGCCGCCCCTCGAGTCCTGGTGAGCGTTCCGGCGAACGCCGCGATGATCGGCCCACTGACAGATCGGGCGACCGCTTTGGTGACCGCCGTCCGTCGCGCCCCGGTGGGCGTACTGATGACCGCCGCGATGACCGCCGCCCTTCGCGTCCCGGTGAGCGTTCCGGCGAACGCCGCCCCACGCGGCCCAGCGACCGTCGTGATGACCGCCGTGATGACAGGCGCGACGATAGGCGTCCTTCGCGTCCCGGTGACCGTTCAGACGACCGCCGTTCTCCCAACGCGCCCAGAGATCGCTATGGCAGGCCCGCACTGCGGCCAGAAAAGCGTGACGGCGGCAGGCCTTTTCGC
>SAAX01000140.1 GCA_009929215.1 Deltaproteobacteria bacterium
AACAGACACACGCACACACAAGTCATGTGTGGTGGTGCGGGGTGGGACTGGGGTGAGGTGACCATGCAAGAAATGTGCGCACATGATGGGGGTCAGGACGCCAGTCGCGTGTGGCACTCACTGCTGGCTCTGGGGAATCATGGCGTCAGGCTGAGAGTACCATGGGCACGGACAAGAGTCGATGCCTGCCTGCCTTACCTCACACCCAGGTTCAAAGCGCAGTGGAAGGCGGTCTTCAGTGGAAGCGCTCCGGGAATGCGCCCTTCATCGCCCCATATGCCTTCAAGAACCTGCACTCCCATGCACACATACGCTCCAGCGCTGGGGTGACGCATGCCAGCACCTCTGCCACCTCCGCGTCCAGCGCCTCCAGGCTGCCGGGGTGCGTCATTGCGTTTCGGCGGGTTATCAGGCTGTCTGCCCGCGCGACCAGCTGGGCCGGCGGCACCCCCATCTCTGCCGCGAGCTGGCACACGCCCTCGTCCGCCACACCCAGCTGGTTGAAGTAATCTGCCGTAGATGCGCGGAAGACCTGTTGCCCGGATGCGTGCAGCAGTGCCTGAGCCATCGCATTGCGCAGGCGTGGCGCCACCATGAGGGCCTCCCGCCGCTGCGCTGCCTCCTCCCGCCGCTGCGCTGCCTCCTCCCGCCGCTGGGCATCCTCCAGTTTCAGCATAATGCGCTCGGCCATCGACATCAAAGTCTCTGTCTGCTGTGCTGGCACAGCCGTCACTGTGATGTCTGCGGTGCCAACGAGGCGCTGCTCTTCCTCCCAGTTCCCCACTGGCTGGTTGATGCTGCTGTACTGGACACAATCTGGCTTGAGAGGAAGCCCTGCGACCTCTGCGGCGTGCTGCACAGCAGCCTGCACCGAGGTTTTCATTGCTGCGCTGGGTGAGACCCTATCTTTCACAACCGTGGCCGCGAGTCGCACAGTGATAGTAGTCATCACCACCTGCAGCTACCAAACAAACAGGAACAAAATAAGCCGCAGCAGCATCAACACACTGCCCGTATGTGCAGCATGCTGGCTTGTACGCAAACACAGTGTGTGCATGAACAGGCAACGAAGTGGGCACTTGACAACAGTGCCCCCAGACACAGCAATATCATGCTGCTGGTGGTGCTTGACGCTAAACACAGTGGATCCAGCTACAACCCATGCTCACGATCTTGCTGGGCCCAGCCCCACCAGCCCCTGGCATGTCTGAGATGCTGGAAAGCAGCTGTAGAAGACATTGAACAAAGAGGCCACCTGACTTTCAGTGCCCCCAGCCATACATCCCATGGCAGAAATATGCTGGTTGTGGCGGTGGTTGTGGTGGTGGTTGTCGGCGCTTATCATGGTGGATGAGGCAGGCACATTGAAGCACTTGACTTAGTGCTTCCAGTGCCCCCGGCCATGGCATTCTCATGGTGCTGGCGGTGCTCGGCGCTAGACATATACAGTGGACTACTGGACAACTAGTGGACTACTGACCCATCCAGCTACAACCCATGCCCATGATCTTGCAGGGCCCAAAATGGCTCAGAATCTGAGATGCTGTAAAGCAGCTGAAGAGGCGTGCATGCTCGCGTGACAGGGCCCAGAAATCGACTAAAATCCGCTCACCTAAACGAACTGCCCCGTCGCTAATTGAGAGCTGCAGATTTCTAGCAGCGTGCATTTCTAGCAGCTGGTCCCTGCATGCTCCCCAAAGGCTGTCTGGTGCCTGTTCCAGATTGTGAAATTGAGCGAGTAGTGATGTGAGATCAATTGCAGAGGAGTTTCCCCCGTTTGAACCACTAGCGACCTATTATCACTCAGATTCCGAGTGGGAATAAAAATCGCAACTGAGCACCCTGCTGCGCACGCTCTCTGATCCGATTCTCTCTTACATGCCGACCGTCAGGCCTTACATGCCTTCAGTCAGGTCAATGCGCTGAGCGATGTGCTTGCCTGCCGCTTGCACTTTACTATCCAGTGTAACGCCCCTACTACTTTATTTGCCGACATGGCAGGTGTGCGGATGCCCCCTGCCCACTCCACAGCCCCTGTCCCACTCCTACATGTGCAAATATCTGGGCCCCCTGCCCCTCTCCCACAGCAAGCAAGGGCAGCGTGGGTTGTCCCAGCAGTCAGCGCGCGGCCCTACATGCAGCCCTGCTGCTCAGGGGTGAGTGCTGCTCATGTGCTGGCTTGTTGAGCATGCACATGAACGGCGCAGGCGCTGGTCTCCTTGATTAGAGAGGCCAGCGCCTGTGCCGCTCATGCACTCCAGCCAGCATGCAGCCATGCACTCCACCCAGGCCGCCACTCTGGTCCACTCAATGCCTCTGTTTGATGCAAAGTGCCATCAATGTTCGATTGATGACACTGCATGCTCACCACATCCTCACAAGTCGCAACCCAAGTGTGCCCGACCAGCAAGCACGTGGGCGTCGTCACGGTGGCTGCACGCAATAGGGGATAGGCAGCTGCCCTGCGTAGTGACATAGCTGCTCCTGTATAACAGCTCACCGATGTGCTGGTTTGGGCCTGGTTTGGGAAGCCACTGCAGTGAGCCACTCACTCACTCACTCACT
>SAAX01000141.1 GCA_009929215.1 Deltaproteobacteria bacterium
AGGAGGGAGGCCGCCGCCACGATCAGGATCGTGCCGCCGACCTGCAGGGAGCCGCAGACCACAACCTCATGCACGCCGGGGCTGGAAAACGCATCCATTGGCCCGGCCAGATAGGGGGCCACATCCAGCCGCAACGGGCTACCTTTGTACAGACCATCTTGCACGATCAGGTGCTTGCTGGCCCATTCGGAGCAGGGCATCTGCGCACGATGAACAAAAATGCGGCGCTCACCCTCGCAAAAGGTAATGACGTAGCGGGCCATCAGTCGTCCTCCGCTTCGTCGGCCTGCGTTGCGGTTGTTTGCTGGTCTGCTTCGTCTGCTTCTACATCGTCATCGGCCACAAGAAACTCGCGTTCCTGTGCCCATGCGTCCATCCATATGCCTGTTTTTTCTTCCCACCAGCTGACAAAATCGCGCAGCTTTGATTCACTTCCGCCGACAAAAATAATCATTTCAGGCCCATAAAGATGCACAAAGTTGCGCACCTCATTACGGAAAAACAGCGCACGCGCGGCCAGATCGCGTTCATGGTCAGCCTTGGGCATGAGCATGCCTTGCTCTTTTAGAAGCTTCAGTTTTGTGCGCTGGGCCTGAAAATGTTTGAGTTCTGCATCGGCGCTTGTGCGGCTGGCGGAGGCTTCGGCTAGATCCCGGTTTTCTGCCCTAGCCGCCGGAACGAGATTGGCAGCAGCGTATGCCAGCAATGCCGCAGCTTCATATTTGCCTGTGGAATTACGGGGGAGCAAACCAGAGCGCACCGCATTGGATATGGTGCTTTTTTCAACTTTGTAGCCTTGTTCTTTAAGATAAAACAAAGCGTCCTGTTGCGTTTTGAATGCCAGGGCCGACGGTGTACGTGCATCAGACATTTGCGCTCTCTCCATGTATGGCCATGTGTACCCATTGGCCGTTTGTACGCATCCACGCCGTGAGCCGCACAACATCATCCAGCGACCAGCGCTCATGCCCAAAAATTTTGAAGTCGTCGCCATCCCTCTTGGCGCGCAGCCCGGCACGTTCAAGTATGCGCAGGCTATCGCACGGGCCTGCTGCGTTGGTCAGCCAGTCGGCCCGGCTCGTACCGCACGGAGGAATAAGCGGAAAACTGTGCCCGTGCTGCGCCTGCCCCTGCGCCACATCTGCGGGCTCCCCCCCCTTGATGCCCTCGCCCTCGCGGGCTACCGGCCCATGGGCCTGACCAAAGGATTGGGCAACTGGCGCAGGTGCTGGGGAAACGGGTGAGGTTTGCGGCAAGCTGAACACCGGCGGCAGGCCCGCGCGGATCCATACGGCCAGATCAACGCCAGCGGCCACAGCCTCGCCGGGATCCTTGCCAGCCGGAACGGGCCAGCGCCGGGCAGTGCGGTAGGTGCGCGCCCAAAATTCAAAACCCTGTGCACCGGGCCGCTTGCCGTTTTCTTTGGGCGGGTCGAAGTCGAGCGCCACAAGAATGCAAAGGGCCTTTGACAGGATGGCGTGGGCGGTCAGATCAGGCTTGCCAACATTGGTGCCCACAGATATGGCCCCAACGTCCAGCCCCTCGGCCTCGGCTGCAGCTGCGCAGGCGATGGCATCCAGCTCTGATTCCACCACCACAAAGGCGCGGCAGGTAGGCCGTAGGAGCAGGGGATGCATGGAGCTGCCCGGTATGACGGCAAATTTCATATCTTTGGCCATTCGGTCTCGGGCTTCTTCTGTGCGGCGCACACGCAGGCGGCAAATTTCTCCAGACTGCGAGATTGCCGGGATAACCAGACCGGCGGGGATCCACAGCGGTTTTTGACGACCGTCTTCTTTGAGCACTTCCGGCAGGCCCCAGGCGTCACGCTGTTTAAAGTAGCAGTCGCCGCCCTTTTCTCCGGGCAGCCAGCCCAGGCGATAGCGGTCAACCGCATCAGCCAAAATACCACGCTGCGCCATCTGCACCATGCGGGAAGGATCAGCCACAAGCAGCTTGTGGGCGTAGTCGACAAGCTTTGCCGCGTGCTCGCGCCATGCTGCGGGTGGAAGCTCAAAGGACGACTTGGGTTCAAAGTAGCGAGCTTCGCGGCCTTCCTTGGGCATGGACAGGGGGCGATAGCCGCCGGACTTGGCCTGCATGCCCAGCAGCTTGCAGGCATCTTGGTACGTCTTACCGTCATAATCGCGCAAAAACTGGATGCAGTCGCCGCCCTTCTGGCAGCCACGGCAGTACCACGTGCCGCCCTCGCACCCCTTGCCCTGCTGCTGTGGCCACGCACGGAAACGGTCATTGCCGCCACACGACGGGCAGGGGCTGGCGTATTCCCCGCCGTGGGTCCCGCTGACCTTCTGCGGCTTGAGGCCGCGCTGTGTAAGCAAATCCAAGATGGTCATGGCTTAGTCCTGCTATAGTCTTGTAATCATCCTACTTTTAACTATCTATTTTTTATTACTATTATTTAAAAATAGGATGATAGGACAATAAGAAGGTGAACACATACAAAAAACCCCCTCCCCGCACATGCGAAGAATTAGGCTACAAATGGTCCTAAAGGCATGGT
>SAAX01000011.1 GCA_009929215.1 Deltaproteobacteria bacterium
CTTTCGGCCCACAACGACCACCGCATTGCCATGTCACTGGCCTTGCTTGGCTTGCGCCAGCCCGAAGTGAGCGTCCGCGATCTGCTGGACGACCCCCTGGTTGTGCGCAAGTCGTTTCCGCAATTCTGGAATATCTGGGAGCAGCTGGCATGAACGGCAACGAAAACAGGGGTGGCAGCCCCGCTGCCCAGAGCGGCGGGGAATCCGCAGCGGAGGATGGATTTGAAGGCTTTACCGGCTTTAGCCCGCGTAAACCCGTAAAAACCGTTATTGTCGGCTCCACGGGCCGCATGGGTGCCATGCTGCTTGGCCGCGCCCGCGCGGCGGGCCTGACGGTTGAAGGCGTGGACGTACCCCTGACGCCAGAGATTCTGGCCCCCGCCTGCGCGGGGGCCGATGTGGCCATCATTTGCGTGCCGGCCGCCGTGTTCAAAGAGGTCATTGCGGCAGTGTGCCCGCACCTGCCGCCCACGGCAGTGCTGACAGACATAACCTCGGTCAAGGAAATTCCCTTGCAGCAGATGGAAGCGGCCTGGGCTGGCCCTGTGGTGGGCACGCACCCCCTGTTTGGCCCCCAGCCCGACCCGGACGCCGACCAGCCGGTGGCCATTGTGCCGGGCGCAAATGCGGGGCAAGAGCATGTGGAGCTGGCATCGGGCTTTTTTACCGCGCTGGGCTGCCGGATGTTTTGCTCCACGGCAGAAAAGCACGACAAAGCCATGGCCCGCATCCAAAACATGAATTTTATCACTAGCTTAGCCTACTTTGCCCTGCTGGCGGGGCAGGACGATCTGCTGCCCTTTGTGACGCCCTCGTTTTTGCGCCGCCAAAACGCGGCCCGCAAAATGCTGACAGAAGACGCGCGCATGTTCGCCGGGCTGTTCGAGGCCAACCCTTACAGTTATGAGGCTGTTCGCCAGTATCGGCAGATGCTTAACCTTGCCGCTGCGGGCGACATAGACCTGCTGTGCCAGCGCGCCCGCTGGTGGTGGCAGGATGATGCCAATCCGGAAAAAACCTAGTATTCTCCGGTTGCAGTGAGGCTCAGGCCAGCGGGGATTTTTGCACTTGCGCAGCCTGATGCCACAACCCGCTTGTTTTGCCTGCACCAACGCAGCCCCTGTGCCCGCCAGTTCCCTGACGGGCATATTTTTTGCTTATCCCCGGTCAGGCGTGTACTGCGCCAAGAAAGCAGCGGGGTAACAGCATGTTCGGTGCGCAGCAAGATCCAAGCAGAACAGAGAAACCGTCTGGCAAACGCATTAGCAAACAGCGTGAGGAAGGCAACGTTCCCAAAGCGCCAGAGCTCGGCAAGGCCGTGAGTCTGGTGGGGGGCATTGCCATTCTGTATGCCTGGATTGGCCCCATGGCCGACAACATCAAGCTTCTGTTCCGCCACTTTCTGAGCCATTCGTGGGAATTCGATCCCAACCCGGAAAACGTCTATAATCTCAGCATCGAGCTTACCCTTGAAGTTGCCCGCATGCTCATGCCCATTCTGCTGACCCTGGGCTTTCTGGCCTTTCTGGCCCAGCGGCTGCAAGTCGGCAAACTGTGGACAACCAAGGTGCTGCGCCCCAAGTTTCAGCGTTTCAACCTTATCAAGGGCCTCAAGCAGATGCTGGCCTCGCCCCAGACTATCCTGCGCACCATCAAAAGCCTGCTTTTTTCGCTTATTCTCGGTCTTATTCCCGGCTGGATCATCTACAAGGAATACCACAACTTTTTGCCCATGTACTATGCCACCACCGAGGGTGTGGCCGCCTACATGCTGCACATGGCCTTTCGGCTGGCCTGCTATGCCCTTTTGCCCATCGTGGCCATTGCCATTTTTGACGTGTGGCAGACACGCTTTGCCTACTACGAAGGCATGAAGATGACCAAGTCTGAAGTGAAGGACGAACAGAAACAGGCCGAAGGTGACCCGGCGATCAAAAGCCAGCAGCGCAAAAAGATGATGGAAGTCATGAGCAAGCGCATGCTGGCCGATGTGCCCAGGGCCGATGTGGTGGTTACCAACCCTACCCACATTGCCGTGGCGCTCAGCTATAATACGTCCGAGGCCCCGGCCCCTATTGTGCTGGCCAAAGGCGCTGACCATCTGGCCGAAAAAATCAAGGAAATAGCCCGCGAAAACCGCATTCCCATTCGCGAAAACGTGCCTCTGGCACGGGCTTTGTATAAGTCCACAGAAGTGGGCGACATGATTCCAGAGGAGCTTTACAAGGCTGTGGCCTCCGTTTTGGCCAGCATTTGGAAGCTCAAGCCCAAGGCGGGCAAGCCCTAGAAAGACAAGGCTTTTTGTCACACAGCCCCACGTTTTAAGGGATAAACCCGTTTACGGGAACCAACGCAGAGAGGTGTCATAAAAATGGCTGCCGCAGTACTTCCAAAACTTGATTATAGCCGCTTTTCCAAACACGGCGAACTGTTCCTTGCTGGCGGCGTAGTGACCATCCTGTTTGTCATGCTGGTTCCTCTGCCCACGTTTTTTCTCGACATACTGCTGTGCGTGAGCATCTCCATCTCGCTGCTGGTGCTCATCACCACCATGTTCATGTCGAGCCCGCTGGAATTTACCATCTTTCCCTCACTGCTGCTGGTCACAACCCTGTTACGGCTGGCGCTCAACGTGGCCTCCACCCGTCTTATATTGCTTAACGGCAACATGGGGGCAAACGCAGCGGGCGAGGTTATCCGTGCGTTTGGCCAGTTTGTGGTGGGTGGCAGTTATGTGGTGGGCGGGGTTATCTTTATGATCCTGTTCATCCTCAACAAGGTCGTAATTACTTCTGGTACTTCGCGTATCGCAGAAGTGGCCGCCCGTTTTACCCTTGATGCCATGCCCGGCAAACAGATGGCTATCGAAGCCGACCTCAACGCTGGCCTTATTGATGAAGAACAGGCCAATGACCGCCGCGCCGGACTGCGCAAGGAAGCAGACTTTTACGGCTCCATGGACGGTGCGTGCAAATTTGTTTCGGGCGATGTGAACGCGGGCATGTTCATCACTCTGGTGAACCTGATCGGCGGCGTCATCATTGGCATGGCCCAAAAGGACATGGACTGGAACACGGCCCTCACCACATACTCGCTGCTGACCATCGGTGACGGTCTGGTTTCCACCATCCCTTCCATCATTGTTTCCACGGGCACTGGCCTGCTTGTTTCGCGCGCCGCCTCCGAAGCCAAGATGGGCGAGGAATTTCTGGCCCAGCTTACCTTTAACAGCAAGGCGCTCAAGATGGTTTCGGGCGTGCTGTTGCTGTTTGCCATTGTGCCCGGTCTCCCCACCATTCCCTTCCTGGTTATCTCGGCCCTGATCTTTATCGTGAGCCGCCTTACCGAAAACAAGGATGCGGAAGCCGCCAACAAGGCCAAGGCCGAAGAAAAACGTAAAAAAAACAGCGGTTCGGGCACAGCTGATACGCCAGAAGAAGTGCAGGCCCTGCTACCCCTCGATACGCTGGAACTTGAAGTGGGCTACGGCCTCATCCCCCTGGTGGACGAGGAACAAAGCGGCAACCTGCTGGCCCGCATCCGCTCCATTCGTCGACAGTTTGCGCTGGATATGGGCGTGGTTATTCCCTCGCTGCACCTGCGTGACAACCTGCAACTCAAGCCCGGCCAGTATTCCCTGCTTATCAAGGGCAATCAGGTGGCCTCGGCAGAAATTCTGGTTGACCACTTTCTGGCCATGGATCCCGGCAACGTGACCACCAAGATCAGCGGCATTGAAACGCGCGAACCGGCCTTTAACCTGCCCGCGCTGTGGATTCCCGACAGCCAGCGCGAAGAAGCCATGCTGGCGGGTTATACAGTGGTTGACCCGGCCACGGTTATCGCCACACATTTGACAGAAGTGTTCAAGCGTCACCTTGGCGACTTTCTTGACCGTCAGGCGGTGCAGGGGCTGCTGGATACCGTGGCCAAGCATTCGCCCAAGGCGGTGGAAGACCTGGTTCCCAATGTTCTGCCGCTCGGCGTGGTGCAAAAGGTATTGCAGCTCCTGGTGCGAGAAAACGTCAGCGTGCGCGACATGCTGACCATTGTGGAAACGCTGGGCGACTTTGGCGGGGGTGTCAAAAATCCCGAAACGCTGGGCGAATATGTGCGCGAAAAACTTTCGCGGGCCATCGTGCGGCCCTACCTGGACAGCCAGGGCACGCTTTCGGTGCTTACCCTTGCCCCCAATGCCGAAAGGCTGGTGCAGGAAGGCGTTCGCCATGCCGACAACGGCGTTACCTTCCTTTCCATGAATCCGGCGGTGGCGCAGCGGCTGGTCAACAACATCAGCACTGCCGCCGACAATGCGGTCAATGCCGAGGCCCAGCCCGTGCTGCTGGTTACGCCGCTTATCCGCCCGCATCTGGCCCAGATCATCACGCGCTTTCTGCCCACGGTTCCGGTTATTTCGCAGGCAGAAATTCCGCCCGACATCCGCTTGCAGTCGGTGGGCACCGTGGACGCCGATTAACATACTCACGTTTAGGTGCACGGCGCTGCGGCTACTGGCTTGCAGCGCCGTTTTTTATGTGCCGCACCCCGCCCTAAATTGCATTTTGGCCTTGTAGCGGGTATTGTGGAAATGGGGAAAAACCCTCAACGGCATTTTGGCCATTGAGGAAAAAGAGCACCTTACAGTTGGCCCCAAATTTGCATTTACCCTGATGTCGTCAAACAAACGGCACACACAAGCCGTTTGGCGATATTGAACCGTCAGGCAAAGGAATGGGCCATGCAGGTAAAGACGTTCACAGGGGCCACATCACAGGAAATTCTGGCCAGAATCAAGGTCGAGATGGGGCCTGACGCAGTTATACTGGGCAACCGCACCTACCGTAAAAACGGTGTGGTCTGCCACGAAATAACTGCCGGGCTGGAACGACCCAAGACAGAATCTGCCGGTGGCGCTGGTGCGCCCGCAGGCTGGGGCGAATGGCACCGCGACTGGATGCAGCTTAAAGATCAGATTTTTGCGCTGATGAAGCCTGCCATCCAGCTTGAACGCCTCACCCCCCGTCAGCGCGTGGCTCTTGAATATTTGCAGCGCGAAGGCGTGTCGGATTCCGTAGCCGTTGACCTTTACAAGCGGCTGCTGGCAGAACCGGGCGCATCGGTGCTTGAATGCCTGTGCGACATGGTGCCCGTAAAAACATGGGGCACAGAGCACTGGCGGCAGCGCATACATCTGATGGCCGGTCCTTTTGGCCTTGGCAAAACCACCACGGCCCTGCGCTTTGCTCTGCACCTGCGCAGAAACGACCCGGAAGCGCGCATTGCCTTTATCAACGCCGACTGCCTGCGCGGCAACGGCAGGCTGATTTTGCGCCACTGGGCAGAACTTTCCAATTTTTCGTACATGGAAGCGCCCGACAAGGCCTCTATGGAGCACGCCCTTGCCGCCACGCGCGAGGCCAGCGCTGTGTTTATTGATGTACCCGGTCTTGACCGCAACGGCAGCCTTGCCAGTTGGAAGGCCGACATGGGCCTCGACAATGTTGAGTCGGCAACGCACCTGACGCTTTCGCCCTTTTTTGACGCTCTGCAAACACAGGCATTTTTGCAGCGCTACAAATCAACCGGGCCGGGTTCCATTGTCTGGACCAAGCTGGACGAAGCCGTAAGCTTTGGCAATATTGTTAATGTGGCCTGCCAGGCAGGCCTGCCGGTTTCTGCACTGTCTTTCGGCGCAGAACTCAAGGAAAGCCTTGCCCCGGCCACCGAGCCGCTGGTCTGGCGTCTCATTTTCAAAAGGCAACTTCCTGGTCAGGCCGCCTAGCGCGGTTCGGCCTTAACATGTGGAGCAGACAGATGAGCGGCACTTTCCCTCTGGTATTTTCCGTCACTTCAGGCAAGGGCGGCGTAGGCAAGACCAATATTTCGGTCAATCTTGCCATCTGCCTTGCACAGCTGGGCAAGCAGGTAGTGCTTATTGACGCCGTCCTTGGCCTGGCCAATGTGGACGTGGTGCTTGGGCTTACTCCACAAAAAAATATTTTCCACCTGTTTCACGAAGGCGCCACAATTGCCGACATTCTCTTTCCCACGCCTTACGGCTTTTCCATACTGCCTGCCTCGTCTGGCATGAGCGAAATGCTCACCCTCTCCACGGGGCAGAAGCTGGAACTGCTTGAAGCTGTTGATGAAATGGAAGACGGCCTGGACTACCTGATTGTGGATACGGGTGCGGGCATCAGCGATAACGTGCTCTACTTCAACATGGCCGCCCAGGAAAGGCTGGTGGTGCTCACCCCCGAGCCCACTTCGCTTACCGATGCTTATGCGCTCATCAAGGTTCTCAAGAACAACCACGGAGTCGAGCGCTTCAAGGTGTGCGTGAACATGGCCCCGGACCTCAAGACCGCCAAAGAAATGTTTGTGCGGCTGCACCAGGCCTGCGACCATTTTTTGAGCGGCGTTTCGCTGGAACTTGTGGGGGTTATCCCGCGCGATACGGGCGTGCGCAAGGCGGTAGTGCAGCAGTTGCCCTACTGCATCAGCGAGCCCCAAAGCCCGGCTGCCAAGGCTACCATGTCGCTTGCAAAAAACATCAGCGCCTGGGAAGCCCCCGAGAATCTGGACGGCAATATCAAATTTTTCTGGAAAAAACTGCTTTTCCGCTAGGTGTATAGGCAGTTCATGCTGCCTCGGCAAAAACAACGAATATAAACTTCAACGTGTTGCAAACGCGGCGCTTCCGGCCTTGGCGGGCAGGTGGGGCGCAGCATAACAGGCAGCTACATGCCACGGGGTAGAAGAGGCAGATCCGAAGGAAACCATTATGAAGACCGGCACAGCGCAAGCGCAAGCTCCCTGCCCCTGGGAAGCGCTCGAAACCGGGGCAACCCCTTGGGAGAGCTTTTCACCGGCAGAGCAGGAATCTGTGGTGCGGCATTATGCGCCCAAGATCCGCTTTCTTGCCTTAAGGCTCAAAGCCAAGCTGCCCCGCAGCGTCGAGCTTGGCGAGCTGATCAGTTCTGGCACGCTTGGGCTCATGGAAGCCCTGGGCAAGTTCAGGCCTCAGCTGGGTATACGGTTTGAAACCTATGCCGAAAGCCGCATCAAGGGAGCCATGCTCGATGAGTTGCGCCGTCTTGACTGGTTTCCACGTTCGTTGCGCCAGCGGGTTCGGGTACTCGATGAAGCCATGCGCAAGGTCGAGCACGAACACGGCAGGCAAGCCACAGAAGACGAACTGCAAAAGCTCACTGGCCTCGACATGCGCGATGTGCGCCAAGGCCTCGAAGCCCTGCAAAACCAGCTCTGGATTTCTTTGGACGCCATTCAGGACACGCTTTCGGGCGAGGGTCCCGAGGGCGGGGGTGAGCCCTTCCGCAACACGGCCCTGCAAGAGCTTGTGGAACGCGTAGCTCCGCTGATCGACCGCTTGACGCCAAGGGAAAAATTGGTACTGTCCCTGTATTACACTGATGAGCTTAACATGCGCGAAACAGCCGAAGTAATGGGAATTACAGAGGGGCGAGTATCGCAGTTGCATTCACAGGCCCTGACCCGCCTTCGTAAAGAGTTTCATAACCTCTATGGCGAAGGTTCCGAAATATAAGATTACAACAGACAGTAGCGCTCGGCTGCAACGTCTGTTGCAAACCGATACATACGGCGCTTCAAGGAGATTTTCACATGCCTTACAATCCGAATATGCGTGTTCTTGTGGTTGACGATTTCTCCACCATGCGTCGTATCGTGCGCAACATTCTGCGCCAGCTTGGCTTTCAGAACGTGGTTGAGGCCGACGACGGCACCTCGGCATGGGACGTGCTGAACCGCGAAAAAATCGACTTTATTGTTTCTGACTGGAACATGCCGCAGATGACCGGCATTGAACTGCTGCGCAAGGTTCGCACCAGCGAGCAATTTGCCAACATTCCCTTCCTCATGGTCACCGCCGAGGCCCAGCAGGAAAATATCATCGAAGCGGTGCAGGCCAAGGTTTCCAACTACATTGTCAAACCTTTCACCGCAGACACCATGAAGCAGAAGATCGACAAGATTTTTCCCTAGCCTTGCAGCAAATTCCCTGGCTTAGACGGCCCGCACCTGGCCGGGGTTAGCGCCACACAGCGCAACCTGGTTGGGGCGGGCTTTTTTGCAGGCCCTGCGCTGCTGCCAGAGCTACAGGACCTGGCACAACGGCGTAACTCATGGGGAACTTGGCAGTGTGCTGCCCGTGAGTACAGCGTATGCCAGCAATGGCCCCAGGGCCTTACTTTATGCATTGGGCGTGGCCGTCAGGAGTGACGCGTGGCTGAAAAACAGGATCTAAAAGAAGCCCCCGCCAAGGACGAACTGCAAGTTGCAGTAAGCCCTGACACAAGCCTGCGTAAAGTAGAGCTTGATCTTGACGATGCGCCTTTTCTCAAGGAGCAGGAGCCTCCCCCACCACCAGCCAGGAAAGAAGACGCCCCACTTCAGGCGACCGAAGAAGCTTCCCCGCCCAATAAAAAGAAAAAACTGCTCATCATTGCCGCGGCGGCGGCACTGGTTGTGGTGCTGGTGGCGGCTGCGGCCATATGGTGGTTTGTGTTGCGCACGCCCCCACCGCCCCCGCCGGACCCCATCAAGCCAGAGGTGATTGTGGTTCCCACGCCCAAAACACCTGCGGCCCAATCAGACAGTGTCAAGGAACTGGCACCGTTTGTCATACCCCGACAGACGGCCAAGGGGGCTCGCTTTCTCATCTGCAAGTTTTCTACGGTCAGCCAGAGCCCCAGAGTGGGCATGGAAATTGACCAAAAGCTTATTCCCCTGCGCGATGCCCTGTACTATTACCTGAGCAGCAAGACGGACGAATTTTTGCTTGATCCTGCCAACGCACCCACCATCAAAAAAGACCTTGGCGGTGTGCTCAACGATTATCTCACGCAGGGACGCATTGAAGACATTTTGTTTGAAAGTTATCTGAACGAATAGGCTGTGCCCGCAGCCTTGCTCTGACTGGGAGCGGGCATGCCCTGGCAGCCCCGGCAACACAGATAGCCGGTACAGGAGGCCGCCATGAGCGTTGACGCCACAATGGCCGTGCTGTATGCCCAGACGAATCTGGCCGCCAACGTGAGCAATGCAGCTGCTGTTGCCCCCCAGGCATCAGTTGCCATGTCGCGCGTGTTGGCTGCGGCCATGGCCAAACAGGAGCAGCAACAGGTGGCAAAGACTGATCCTGGCCACCAGGCAGCCCTTACGCCCGATGCAGAAAATCGCGGTGCGCCCCAGTTTGGCAGCCGCAGAAGGCGAAGACCCCCACCCAAACCAGAACCCGAAACAACCGGTGAACTGGCTCCCCCACTTGTGGGTAACCTGTTGAATATAAAAGTATGAATGACACCCTGCTGTTTGCGCTGATTGCGCTCTTTTCGCTGTTCGAGCTTGCCATTCTTGGCGGCGTGTTTGTTTTTTATATGCGGTTGCGGCGCTCTGAGGCCCTGCTCAACGCCCTGCAAGGCAATCAGGAAAGCCTGCTCGCCCGCATAGAAATGAATGCCCGGCTCGAAAAAGAGATCGTGGCTACGTTTGCGCAGCGGCAGGCAGAATTGCGTAATCTGGATGAAAAGCTGGAAGAACGCACGCACGAACTGCGGCGCTTGCTTGAGCAGGCAGAGGGCATCAGCCGATCTCCCCAGTTTTTGCGAGAGCTGATTTTAAACGGGCGCCGCAAAGGATTGAACAGCCGTCAGATTGCCAAAAACGCGGGCCTCAGCGTTGATGAGGTTGATCTTATTCTGGCTCAGGAAGTGCAATAGCATTTTGCCGCCAGCGTCTCCCTGCCCTGCCTTGTTACCCACGCCTTATGTTGGCTGCCCGCAGACCCTTAAGAGCTAGAAACCCAGCTTGAACTGCATGCCCATACCCAAGGCGGATTCCGGCTGTTTGTTGGCCCCGGCGCGTTCGCGCTGCTCGTCCTTGAGGATCAGCTCTGGCCCCACGCGCACATTCAGGTTGTCCCCGGCGTCCACGTCGGCAAAGGCGCGCACCACATGGCGGCTTTGCATGGGAATATTTTCGTCAACGGTTTCCGGCTCCATCTGGCTTTTTTTGCGCCACGCCGACTCGTCCTGCCCCACGCTCACACCCAGCCCATTTTTGCGATCAGCCTTGGCATTGGCAGTATTTAATGCTGAATTAATGCCAGAGGCCGTATTGACGGAATTATCCTTGGCGGCTTCTTCCCCAACTGCGCGCTTTTGCAGATCGCTGGTGCTGGCTCCATCCCGCCATGCTTCACGGCTGTGCGTGCCGCCGTCAAAGGCCCACGCTGGCGCATGGATAGACGCGCCCGTTGTGTCCCTGCTCTTGCCCCTGGTTCGCTTTGCCTTTGCGGGGGCATCACCGCGCACACGTTGCTTGCTCACCTTGACGGCGCCACTGCCCGCAGTATCGGCGGGTTTCTTTGTCGTGGCAGGCTGACCAGCCGTGGTGGATACGGGGCTTACAGTTGGGCCAGCAGGGTTTTCCTGAGCGCACGACTCCAAAGGCGCAAGCATCAGCTGCGCAACAAAGAGTACAAGGAAAAGCCATGACAATTTTTTGTCCATGTTTTCCCTTTACGACAGGCAGGGCATCTCTGTAAAGCCTGTAATTTTTACACACAAACCGATTGTCAGTTCGGACGTTGTATATCAACCGCACAACGCACAAAGGGGAAAGCACCGAAGCGCTTTCCCCTTTGAAGTGTCATCACAGCGGTAACACTGCCGCCCCCATAACCTCTTACTGGGCCTTGGGTGCGGGAGTGGTCTTTTTAGCGCTGGTCTGTTCGTCCAGCAGCTTTTCTGTATTCACAATGGGGAAGCTGGGGGTTGTGCCAGCATCCTGCCAACCACCGCCAAGGGCCATGCACACGCTCACTACACTGTTGAGCCTGTCACGCAGAGAGGTAGCCAGTTGCAGCTCTGCAGCAAAAAGCTGCCGTTCTGCGTCCAGAACTGTCAGGTAGTCTGTGTAACCATTGGCATATTGCAGGCTGGCAAGCTGTACTGCACGCCGCAGGCTCTCAACCTGCACCTGCATGCTGCGCACGATATGGTCAGCCTCGCGCTGCGAGGTAAGCGAAGTGCGAATATCCTCAAAAGCCGTCTGCACGGTTTTGCGGTACACGGCAATGGCGGCCTTTTTCTGGGCTTCGGCGTCTTTAAGGTTATACCAGTTGCGGCCAAAATCCAGCACGGGAACCGAGCCGGTCACGCCGTAATTCCACATGCCCGCAGGGCCGGTGAAAAGGCTGCCCACCGAGGCGCTCAGTGTTCCCAACATGCCCGTAAGGGAAATGGAGGGGAAGAACTGGGCACGGGCCACGCCAATATTGGCGTTGTAGGCCATGATGGTGAACTCGGCCGCACGGATATCAGGCCGACGCTCCAGCAGGTCTGAAGGCAGACCGGCGGGCAACACGGGCGGAGCGGGCAGCAGGTTGATTGCATTGCCGCGCTTCATGCTGCGATCCATGATATCACGCGGTGAACGGCCAAGCAGCACTGCCAAGCCGGCCTCGGCCGAATCTACTGCCACTGTGCTGGTATGCACCTGGGCGCGGGCGGTTTCCACCTCTGCACGGGCACGCTGCCAGTCCAGTTCGGTTATGTCGCCCTGCTTGTAGCGGGCAGTGTAAATGCGGAAGGATTCCTCGCGCGATACAAGGGTGCGGCGTGCGGTTTCAAGCTGCATGTCCTGCGCCAGCAGGGCAAAGTAACCCTGGGCAGTCTGCCCCGCCACCGAAAGCCGCAGGGCCTCGTGCCCGATGACCGTGCTCATGAGCACATCGCTCAGCATGGTGTACTGATTGCGCACCTTGCCCCAAAAATCGAGCTCCCACGATGCGTTCAACGCGCCCTGGTAGGCGGTGGTAGAACGCGAAAGTTTGCTCTGGTTAAAGGGCACGGTGTTGGCGCTTTTTTCGGAGGCTCCCTGAGCCATGGCCGAACCCGCACCCGAAACCGCTGGCGCAAGTGCGGCTGTGCCCACGCCCACCTGGGCGGCGGCAGATTCAATCTTGGCCATGGATTCGGCCAGATCCTGATTATTTTTCAGCGCTTCTTCTACCATTTCGGACAGAACAGGATCGTTGAACCTGTTCCACCAGTCGGTATGCAGCGGTGCAGAACCCATATCAACAGAACGCCACTGCTTGGGCATTTCCTGATCTGGCCTGTCATAATGCGGCGCAAGGGAACAAGCGGAAAGCAATACCGTCAGCGTCAGCACAAAAGCCGGAGCTTTAAACATCATGCCTGCTGTTTTGCCGAAAACGGTCATACGTCGTCCTCCTGGTCTTCCGCAAGGCGATCCCTGCCCGCGTTGGGGTCGGTTTTACCCTGGATTTTCAGTGAGAGTTGCATGATGGCCTTGAAGAAGAACGGCACAAACAGCGTGGCTATGCACGTTGCAGCCAGCATGCCGCCAATAACCGCCGTGCCGATGGCGTGGCGGCTGTTGGCGCCCGCACCAGAGCTGATGGCCAACGGCACGCAGCCCAGAATAAAGGCCAGCGAGGTCATCACGATGGGCCGGAAACGCAGTTTTGAGGCGTGGATAGCCGCCGCATCAAGGCTGCGCCCGGCGCGCCAGGCCTCAACGGCGAACTCAACAATAAGAATGGCGTTTTTGGCCGCCAGACCAACCAGGGTAACCAGCGCCACCTGAAAATAGATGTCGTTGGAAAGCCCACGGCCCCAGGTTGCCACCAGCGCGCCAAACACGCCGAAAGGCACAGCCGTGAGCACCGAGAGCGGCAACGACCACGATTCGTACTGCGCAGCAAGAATCAGGAAGACCATGACCAGCGCCAGCACAAAGATGATTGTGGTGTCTGAACTGGCCATCTTTTCCTGAAGGGCCGAACCCACCCAGCCAAGCTGGTAGTCTGAAGAAAGCACCGCCGAGGCGGCTTTTTCCATTTCGTCAAGGGCCTGCCCCGAAGAATAACCAGGAGCTGGTGAACCCATAATGTGTGCCGCAGGGAACACGTTGTAGCGTTCCACCACCTGGGGGGCCGTGCGGCGTTCAAGAGTCATCACCGCTGTCAGCGGCACCATGTCTCCGCTCTTGTTGGCCACATAGATATCATTGAGGCTTTCAGGCAGGATGCGGTTTTCCATCTCTGCCTGCAAACGCACCTGGAAGGTACGCCCCATCATATTGAAGTCGTTAACATACGTGCTGCCAAACGTGGCGCTCATGGCCGAATACACATCGGCAATGGCGATGCCCATGTCCTTGCAGCGTTCGCGGTCAAGGTTGGCGTACAGCTGGGGCGAACCGGTAGAGAACAGGTTGCGCACCATGCCTACCGCCGGATACTTCAGAGAACCGTCAGCGTTCCTGGAGGTAACCTCTGCCACCAGCTTGTTGGCGGCGTCTTCCATATCCCTGAGGCTGCCGCTGCCGCGCATCTGCACATAGCCTTCAAAGCCGCCCGTGGTGCTCATGCCGCTGATGGGCGGCGGCGAAAAGCCCAGAATAAAAGCTTCGGGCTGCATTACAGTAACCGCGCCAACAGAGTTTACAATAGCACTGGCGGAGTCCTTGGGATCCTTGCGCTCACCCCACGGCTTGAACAACGCAAAGAATGTGCCGTAGTTGCTCTTGGCAGCATTGGAGGTGATGTCCAGGCCAGAGATCGTACCCACGCTCAGCACCGCAGGGTTTTTGAGCAGGAAATCGTTAATCACCTTGTTTACCGCTCTGGTGCGGGGTTGGGCCGCGCCGTCGTCCAGAATGGCCAGACCCAGCATGTAGCCCTGGTCTTCGTCCGGCACAAGACCGCCGGGCACCACGCGGAACAACCCCACAATGCACAGAATCATCAGCGCGCAGAGCGCCAGAGCCCGCAAACTGGAGGCCTTGATAAACCGCACGGCGTTCACATACTTGCGGGTTATGCGCCCAAACACATAGTTGAACCAAACAAAGCCCTTGGCAGGCTGTCTGTCGTGCTCGTGCGGTTTGAGCAGCAGGGCGCAGAGGGCTGGGGTAAGCGTAAGCGCCACCACACCCGAAAGCACCACCGACACCGAGATGGTGATGGCAAACTGCTTATACATCTGCCCCGCAAGGCCGCCCATGAACGAAACAGGGATAAACACGGCGCACAGCACCAGCACAATGGCGATAACCGGGGCCGTAACCTCGTTCATGGCCTTGGCTGTCGCCTCCTTGGGCGGCAGATGCTCTGTGCTCATGATACGTTCTACGTTTTCAAGCACAACGATGGCATCGTCCACCACGATGCCGATGGCGAGCACCAGGGCAAACAGCGTGAGCGTGTTGATGGTGTAGCCAAAGGCAAACAGACCCGCAAACGTACCAATAATGGACACAGGCACGGCAATGCAGGGAATGAGCGTGGCGCGCCAGTTTTGCAAAAAGACATAAACAACGATGAACACCAGGATCATGGCTTCGGCCAGGGTGCTCACCACTTCATGGATGGATTCGATAACGAAGTCGTTGTTGTCCACCAGCAGGGTGTAGGCGAGGCCATCGGGCAAGCGGGTGGCTATTTCTTCCAACTTGGCCTTGACAAGATCACCCGTAGCGATGGCGTTGGCACCCGGCAGCAGGTACACCGCGCCCATGCGGGCCACCATGTTATTGTAGCTGGAAAGAACACTGTAGTCCTTGCCGCCCAGCTCAATGCGGGCCACGTCCTTGAGGCGCAGCATGGCGCTGTCTTCCCCGGTGCGAATGATGATTTCGCCAAACTCTTCAGGCGTCAGCAAACGCCCCTGGGTGTCAATCTGCCAGGTAAGTTCCGTGGTATTGGGCGTGGGCATGTCACCCAGGCGGCCAGGAGCGTACTGCGAATTCTGCTCCTGAATGGCCGAACTCACCTGCTTGGCGGTAAGGCCGTACTTGGCGAGCTTGTCCGGTTGCAGCCAGATGCGCATGGAGTAGTCCATGCTGCCGAATATCGAACAGTCGCCCACACCGCCAATGCGCTTGAGTTCGTCAACTACGTTGACCTGCACCCAGTTGTGGATGAACACGTCGTTATAGCGTGCATCGGGCGAATAGTAACAGAAGACCTGCAACATGGCGGGCGAACGCTTTAAAACCGTAACGCCCTGCCTACGCACATCTTCCGGCAATGTGGCCTGGGCCAGGTTAACCTTGTTGTTCACGTTGACCAGGGCCATGTTGGCGTCGCTGCCCAACTTGAAGTACACGTTGATGTTGCCCGAACCGGAACCTGAGGCGGCCGTGGAAGTCATGTAAAGCATGTTTTCCACACCGTTGATGTTCACTTCAAGCGGAGCCAGAACCGTGGAGGAAATGGTTTCTGCCGAAGCACCGGGGTACGACACGCTCACGTTGACCGTAGGCGGCACAAGGTCGGGGTATTGGGCGATGGGCAAGGCCTTCATGGCCAATGCGCCCACCAGGGTTATGACAATGGATATGACGGCCGAAAGTACCGGCCTGCGCAAAAAGAAATTCGGCTTTGTCGAAACAGCCATATGCTACCTACTTCTTGGGCGCGGCATCCTGGGGCTGCTGCCCACCGGCTTGCTGCACGCGCACTTGAGTTCCGGGACGGGCCTTGATGATACCTTCACTGATGATGCGTTCGCCGCCCTTGAGGCCGGAACCCACCAGATATTGATCTCCCACAGCCACTGTCACCGTAATGGGAATAGGATAGACCTTATCGTCCTTGTCCAACCCCATGACAACGGTACCCTTCTGGGTCACGATCACGCACTTTTGCGGAATAAGAATGGCATTTTTCAAAATGTCGCCTTCAACAAACAGGCGGACATACTGGCCGGGCATGATCTGCCCATCGGCATTGGGAAACACCGCGCGGGCCTTGATAACGCCAGTGGTTGGCTGCACCTGGCTGTCAATAAAGGTCACTTCGCCATCGGTGTCATACATGGTGCCGTCGAGCAGGCGCACCTTGGCTTTGTAGCGGTTGCCTTTTGGAAATTCCAAGATGCCCGTGGCTGCTAGCTGCTGCCGCAGCATGCGGTCAGGGGCGGCAATGGAAAAATCTACATACATGGGGTCGGTCTGGTTCACATAGGTAAGCAGCGAATTGTTGCTCACCAGGTTGCCAGGGGTGTAATTTTCCTTGCTGCTGTAGCCAGAAACAGGGGCAACCACCTGGCAGTAATCCAGGTTGATCTTGGCCTGGCGCAGGGCAGCCTTGGTGCTGTCGTAAGTTGCAAGGGCCGTGTCGCGGTCTTTTTGCGAAACAGCGTTCTTTTCGTACAGCGGGCGAATACGCTTCCATTCGCGCTCGGCGTTCATAAACGCGGCCTGGGCCTGCTGCACCTGGGCTTCGTATGTGTCACGCTCAAGCTGAAACATCTGTTGCCCGGCTTTCACGAAGTCACCTTCGTTGTAGAGACGTTTTTCAATAATGCCCTGCACACGGGCACGAACCTCAACCGCGCGCGAACCCGACGTTTGGGCCTGAAACTGACAGGGCCAAGGGGCATCCCCCACGGTCACCTCAACGGCCGAGACCGGCAGGCGCATGTCGGGGGCTCCTTTTTTGTCGCTTTCGCAGGCGACAAGGGCAAGGCAAAGCCCCAATACAACCGAAAATTTTGCGAATGGTCTGATACTCATGAATAACTCCATATGGGCGTGGCGCACGGCGCTCAAAACACGCACGGCGTAACGGCGGCGGCATAATTACCACCGAGACGGGTCATCGAAAAAACATGGGTCCTGGGGGGGAATCAGCATGAAAGAATTGGGCGACACAAGCGCCCCATGACGCACGTGGGGGCGTCATTCGGCCCCAGCCTGATAACACATCAAAAAATGCGGCAAACCACCCCTTTAAAAAACACAGTTTGCGGCAAATAGCAATGTGCGCAGGGCCTTATGCGGCCAGAGCATATTTCTTAAATATCTAGTTATTTAAGTGAGTTACGTGATCGTGGTATTTTTCTATAACAATTTGAAATTATTGATAATTTTTTTCATGAAAATTCCTCTTCAGAATCAGGGACTTCGCTGTTTTCAAAATACTCTTTTATGCGTCTGGCATTGTCGCTGGCGCTGCCCAAAAATACCGCCCACCACACTGCATCTTTAAAAAGTTCCATGCGTTTGAACTTGTGCCGCTCGTCGTTCATACGCAGTACGGTTATTTCAAGCTGCCTTTCGTCACCAGAGTCACTCGTAAAGGTGATGCGCAGCCCAGCACGCTGCATAACGCGCAGATCGGCAGGCGAATAACGCGAAAGTATCCTGCCAGCCACGTCTGTGGCCTTTAAAAAACTGGTGGCCTGCACTGATGAAAGGCCAATGTCGCGCGGTTCGCCATTAACAAGCAGCTCTACCCGCCGGATATTGGCCAGATTGATGCGGCTGCGGTTGATAATCTTGCCATCGCGCAGCACGCGGTAGTAGCAAGCCCCAATTTCTTCAGAAACCCCCATAATGACTGTTACATTCACATCGGGGTAAAACACGCCGATGCTGGCAGTCATGCCAGAACACTTCGCAATGTCACCCTTTTCTTCTGCAATGATGCGCAAATGGCGGGCCGCACGCATCCTGGCATTCAGATAAATGCCAACCAGCACAAGAAAAAGCAGGGCCGCAATGGAAAGGGTCATGCAACGCGCCTTGGGGAAGGGTTAGGGGTGCGGCAAGAGGCCTGGCCTGAGTGTACGAAGTGGGCTTTCACCATATAAAAGCGGGGAAGCAATTTCGCTCTGCACGCGTTCTGTGCACAGATTTCTTTCAAAATCCGCGCAGAGCAGATAAACATTTCCAATGCCAATCTGCCCGGGTGGGTTGTTAACACTATGAGAAATTTTATTCCCTGCCAAGGGAGGGAGCTCTTTTATGGAAGGAGTGTACTTTGGGTACTCACCTGAAATAAAAAGGTTTCCTGGCGCAAGCAGGGGGCAAAAGAGCCAACGTGTGAACAAGCCCTAATCGTCAAAACGCAGACGCACCAGGGTTCCGGCGCGGGCAGCCAGCAGCTCGGCCACAATGGAAACGGCTATCTGCTGGGGCGTTTCCGCCTCAATGGAAAGCCCAATGGGGCAGCACACGGCAGCCAGTTCCGCATCGGGCACACCCTGTTTGCGCAGGGCCGCGTACACCTTTTCGCGCTTGGTTTTGCTGCCAATCATGCCCACATACTGCGCATGACTGGTCAGCGCCTGGGCCAGAACCTCCCGGTCAAAGCTGTGCCCGCGCGTAACGATGGCCACAAAATGTCTGCGGCCTATGCCACAGTTTTCCACAATGTTTTCGTACCCCGGCAGCACCAGGCAGCTCCGCGCCATGGGAAAGCGCACGGCGTTGGAAAACTCCTCCCGGTCGTCCACCACGTCCACCACAAAATCGCAGGCGTGGGCCAGACGAGCGACCTCAAGCGAAACATGGCCGCCGCCACACAAAAGCAGCACTGGCGGCGCAGCCAGAGGTTCCACATAAAAAACGTGGCCCTCGTGCT
The DNA here is from genome assembly GCA_009929215.1 of Deltaproteobacteria bacterium. Taxonomy (GTDB): domain Bacteria; phylum Desulfobacterota; class Desulfovibrionia; order Desulfovibrionales; family Desulfovibrionaceae; genus Desulfovibrio. The sequence goes on from SAAX01000011.1 coordinate 18,446, forward strand.
CTACCAGCCCCGGTTTGCCCTTACGGGCATCAAGCAGAGGCTGAACGGCATCCAGGCCAAGCCCCACGCCCTCAGGCAAGGTGGCTTCTGTCATGGCGCTATCGGGCAGGGAATCAACATACAGGTGTCGCAGGGGATTTTCTGCCTCGGCGTGCAGCGAAACGCCGTCGTTGCGCAGCTCCACAAGCCAAACTCCCCGGCCTCCCTGGCGCAATACCTGGGCTGCAAAGGCAAAAATCTCTGCCTGACGGGGCGAAAGCACCTCGCAGAGCACCTCCATGCCGCCGCCGCAGATCATGTCACTGTTGGGGGTAAAACCGCTCATGTCAACAGACACACGGGCAGACACTGCGCTGGCAAGGCTGCTGCGCGCTGCCTCCATGGCGCGGGCTTCAAGCAGCCCGCCGCCCACGGTTCCTTCAAAACCGCTACGGGTTTGCAGGGCGCGGGTTCCGGAATCGCGCGGGGCAGAGCCGGTACGGCTGACCACCGTTACGAGCACAGCGGGTTCACCAGCGTGCAGCAGGTCAGCCACCCGCGCTTCAAGGGTGTCTTCCCACGGAGTTGTCACCAGGGTTTCTGGCGTACCTGACTGGTCTGCGCCTGTGAGAGCAAGCGCAGTACTGTCGCTGTCTTTTTTAGCCATCCCCATCCTCCTTCACAAAACCGCAGCCCTTAACCGGGCAGATAACCTTTGTGCCGTCGCGGCCTTTCTTTTCCACCAGATAGGGGGAATTACAACGCGGACAGGGGCCGGGAACGGGCTTTTCCCACAGGGCAAAATCGCACTGGGGGTACTGGTCGCAGGAATAGAATATCTTGCCGCGCTTGGTGCTTTTTTCTACCAGCGAGCCCTTGCCGCAACGCGGACACGGCACACCCGTGGAAAGGGGCGCTGCGTGTTTGCAGTCCGGGTAGCCGGTACAGGCAATAAAGCTGCTGCCCGTGCGGGACTTTTTGATCACCAGATCCTTGCCGCACTGGGGGCATACACCCACTACTTCGTACTGGGGCTTTTCCTGCGCAACGGCTTCTACCGTGCCGTCTTCCAGCCGCTCAAAATTGCTGGTGTAGCGGCATTCCGGGTAGCCGGAACAGGCCAGAAAGGCCCCGGCCTTGCCAAACTTGATGAGCAGATCCTTGCCGCATTCCGGGCAGGGCAGGTTGGCGGGCATGCCGCCCTTGAGGCTCTTCATGTTTTTGGAAGCAGCCGCCAGGGTGGGATTGAAATCTTCCGAAAAACGGCGCAGCAGCTCAACCCACTGTTCATGGCCCTCGGCCACCTTGTCCAGATTTTCTTCCATCTGGGCGGTAAAGCTCACGTCCATGAGCTTGCCAAAATGCTCCACAAGCTGGGTGCACACCACGCGCCCAAGGTCGGTGGGCACAAAGTGGCGCTCCTTGAGGCTCACATACTCCCTGTCCTGCAAGGTGGAGATGATGGCCGCGTAGGTGGAAGGACGCCCAATACCCAGTTCTTCCAGCTCGCGCACAAGGCTTGCTTCGCTGAAACGGGCTGGAGGCTGGGTGAACTTCTGCTCCTTGTCGAGCTTTTCGAGCGAGAGGGTCTGCCCTGCGGTGAGGGGCGGCAGCTCGGCGTCGGATTCTTCCTTGCCGCGCGGCATGGCGGCCAAAAAACCGGCAAACAGCAGGCGCTCACCCTTGGCCTTCCACTGGGTATGCGCACACGAGATGGTGGCCGTGGTATCGTGAAAGCGCGCACCGGCCATCTGCGAGGCCACAAAGCGGGCCCAAATGAGCCTGTACAGGTTGTACTGCTCAGGCGGCAGGTGGCTTTTCACTTCATCGGGGGTGATGTTTACATCAACGGGGCGTATGGCTTCATGGGCATCCTGCGCGCCGCCCTTGGCCTTGTAAACCCTGGCCCGCTTGGGCAGATATTCCTTGCCAAAGCTGCCTTCAATAAAGGCTTTGGCCGCGTCACGGGCTTCGTCGGCAATGCGTGTAGAGTCGGTACGCATATAGGTGATCAGGGCGGTGAGGCCCCTGTCGCCCAGTTCCACGCCTTCATAGAGGCGCTGGGCAATATTCATGGTGCGCTTGGCCGTGTATGAAAGGCGCTGGTTGGCGGCCTGCTGCAAGGTAGAGGTGATAAAGGGCGGTTGCGGCGCGCGCTCACGCTCTTTTTCTTCCACACTTTCTACCACAAAGGGCTTGCCAGCCATGGCGTCTTCGATGTCCTGCGCCTGGGCGGCATTGCTCACCACAGCCTTTTTACCGCCCACCTTGGCAAGCTCGGCCTTGAAGGGCGGCGGCACGTCGGCGGACAGCAGGGCCTTGAACAGCCAGTATTCTTCGGGCTTGAAGACCTCGCGGGCCTCCTCGCGCTCCACAATAAGGCGCAGGGCCACAGACTGCACGCGCCCGGCAGAGATACCCCGCTTGATGGACTTCCACAGCAGAGGCGAAATCTTGTAGCCCACCAGCCTGTCCAGCACGCGGCGCGCCTGCTGCGCGTCAAAAAGATGCCCGTTGAGCTCGCGCGGATTGGCCAGCGCCTCCTTGACGGCCTTGGCCGTAATTTCGTTAAACTGGATGCGTTTGATGTCCTTGGCCTTGTCACGGATCAATTCCGCCACATGCCAGGCGATGGCCTCTCCCTCGCGGTCGGGGTCGGGGGCAAGGTATACGGTGTCGGCCTTGGAGGCCGCAGCGCGCAGTTCGCTGACAACATTCTTCTTGTTGTCGATAACCTCATAGTGCGGCGCAAAATCATTGGCCTCGTCCACGCCAAGCGAGCTGGACGGCAGGTCGCGCACATGGCCCACACTGGCCTGCACCATGTACTGCGGCCCCAAAAACTTCTTGATGGTCTTCACCTTGGCGGGTGATTCCACAATAATAAGCTGTTTGCCCATGCTGCCCCTCGAATTATCTCGTGCTTGCCGGCATAAAAGGCCCGGCCCGGTGTACCGCACACGCGGTCTGCGCTGCGGCTGCGGCCCACAGCCACAACAAACAGCCTATCTTGCGCGGCCAAAACGCGGCCCTGCGGTGGCGCGTGCAAACCAGCACACCGCACCATACGCAACAAGCCAGAGCGTCTGCCGTTTATCTGGCCGAAACCCACTGCAACGCCATCACACCCCCCTGGGGGCAACGCGCGACACAACCAATAGCGTCAAGTACGAAGCATTTGTCAAGTCCCGGCCCACTGGCATTCCATTCTTTTGCCCTGCATGGCAGACGCACAAAGGGGCAAAACTGGACAGTTTGGCCGATCTGCGCTATTAATGATAGTGATGGTTAATTTTGCAAGGAGACATATGCGCGTCTGCTATTTGCCATTCAAACTCGCTGCCCTGCTGTGCTTGCTGGCCCTGTGCGCCCTTGGCGCGGGTTGTGCCGCGCAACAGGATAAGCCTGTTGACCGTGGGGCTCCTGCTGGTGGCCCCAATGCCGAAGCCCCATCAGGCGGCGATGGCGGCGCGGCAGATGCCCCCCTGCAAAGTGTGCAGGTGCGCAAAGGGCAAACCGTACACGTTGCGGTTACCGGTGGCGACTCTGCCTTTAACGCAGACATGGAATCCATGCTCACGGGCTATCTGCAAAGCGAAAAAGACCTTACCCCCGCCGATTCTCCCCAAAAGGCCGATGTGCTCATCCGCGTAAAGATAGAAGACATCTACCCGCTTGGCTCGCGCAATGCGCCTGTCAGCGCGGGGCACGCGCTTGGCAGCACCGCCACCGGGGCCATGCTGGGCGCACTGCTTGGCGGCGCCACCGGCGGCAGAAGCGGGCTGGCCTGGGGTGCAAGCGCCGGTGCGGCGCTGGGCCTTGGAGTTGCACTGCTCGACAGCTCTGGCAAAAGCAAGATATGGGGCATGAATGCCCAGGTGGGCATTGGCCGCAATGGCCGCGAACCCGCAGAAGCCGACATGCACCGCACAACCGTGCGCGCCGAAGGGGCCAACATGGGCAAGGAAGAAATTGCGCCCGCCCTTGAGGACACCCTGAGCCGCAAAATTCTGGACTCTCTGCGCTTCTGATTCTGCGCCAACACACCCCCAAACCGGCCGCACCCACGCAGCCGGTCAGTATCCATACTTCCCCCCGAAAAAATCCGCGCCACTCTGGCTGCGGCCCATACGAGGAATCATATGACTTTTATCCGTTATATTTTTGTGCTCTGCGTGCTCTTCGCAACCCTTTGCGGTTGCGTGCGCCAGTCAGCCAATAACGCACGCGTAGAGGTGCTGCTCCAAGGCCAGCTGGAACAGCCGGAAAGCGACGCAAACATCCATCCTGCTGTCTATGTAAACGTGCGCGACAATACAAACAAGCTGTTTGGAGTGCGCGCGCAGACCGAAGCATGGCTGCAACGCCAGGGCTTTACTGTTGTGCCCAATCCCAGTGAGGCGGGCTATATCCTTCAGGTTGTGGTGCTCTCTGCGGGCATTGCCGCACCAGAAAGCGTGCGCCAGATGGTGGCTGCGGGCTATGACACACCCTCGCAGCTCAGCGGCCGGGGCAGCACGGCTCTGGTGGCCGATGTGCTGCTGGTGCAGCGCCATGTGCCCAGCGCCCAGCAGCCCCGCCGATCGAAGCTCAAGAGCATTTCAAAACGCAATGCCGTTGCCAGCAGCCAGATGCGCATTGGCCTGCTGGCTCTTCAGGAATTCAAGGGAGATGGCGTGCCGCCCGTGTTTGCAGAAACCCTGGGCAAAGAACTGGCCGCGCATATCCACGGCGCTGCGGGGCAGGATGTCCCAACACAACCTACCAGCACTCCGTAAAACAGACTTTGCGACAATGCCCGCTGCGGGGCTTGTCGGCAGTAGGGCCGTCCATATATGGGCGGCCTTTTTTGTGACCGCAAGTGTCAGCATTCCGGCGGCCCCATAAATGCCCCGGCATAAGCTGGCGTATTTCTGCGCATATCAAATATTGGCACTGTACTTGCTTTTTCCTCTGTGCGCGGCAGCAGCCCCGCAGGAGGAACACATGGCACTTTCCAATTTTCTGATCCGTCCACCATCTGACGCGCAGCCAGCCCAAGGGGCCATGCCGCGCCGCCAGGCGAATACGCAGGCCGGAAATTCCGCGTCATTCGCCAGCATCATGAATGGTCAGACCACCAATGCGGAAACCGCCAGCGCCCCGGATATCCAACGTACGGGTATGCCCATAGGCGGCATTGGCCAACACGGCATGGTTCTGGCCGGGCGCACGCCCAGCGACCTCATGCGCACACAGGTCTTTACCAAGGCAGAAACCGACATGCGGCAGACCAAGGCCATCGACAGCCTCATGCAAACCGTATCTGGCGGTAATTCTACCCTTGACCTTGCCCGCAGCATGGGCACGGCCAGACATCTGCGCTCCATGACCAGCGCAATGGACAACCGCATCAAGGGCCTCAGCATGGGCGACTTTGTACACTCGCGCCCGCCGGTTCAAAGCCGCACCAAGCCCTCGCACAAGGTTGAAGACGTTGAATTGGGCCAGTTATGCGCCAAGTTTGAATCGGGCAGCGACGGCATTGCCGCCGTGGGCTACGACCGCGTGGGTGGCACTTCATACGGCAAATACCAGGTTTCGTCCCGAGCGGGCAGCCTGAAGGATTTTCTGGATTTTCTGGATACCGAAGCACCCGAACTTTCGAGTCGGTTACGGGCCTCTGGCCCTGGCAACACCGGCAGCCGCAAGGGGGCCATGCCAGATACCTGGCGGGCCATTGCCAATGAGCAGCCAGAACGCTTTGAGGATCTTCAGGAAGCCTATGTACGGCAAAGCCACTACAAACCGGCCCTGGACTCCATAGCGCAGCGCACCGGCCTGAACCCGGACAAGATATCGACGGCCATGCGCGAGGTTATCTGGAGCACATCGGTGCAGCACGGCCCCACGGGTGCGGCCCGCATCTTTGAACGCGCCCACAACATGAGCGGCAGCCCGTCCGACCCGGCATACGAGCGCAACCTTATCAACAATGTGTACAACATCCGCGTGGGCCAGTTTGGCTCGTCAGACAGCAATATTCAGGCTGCGGTGGCCAACCGCTTCAAGCAGGAAAAAGCCCTTGCCCTGAACATGCTCAACGGCGGCAAAAACACCTCGCTGGCGTAGGACTGCTGACCCATGGACACCACGAGCCCTGCGGAAAGCACGGCAACACCGGGCAACTCTCAATGCGGCACTGGCTGCACCGTAGTCATCAACCTGACACGGTTTGGCGACCTGCTGCAATGCCAGCCCCTTATCGAAGACCTGCACCGGCAGGGCAACCGCGTGCATCTGGTGTGCCTGGACAATTTTTCCAGTGCTCTGCCCCTGATGCGCCATGTGGAACGCGCCTGGCCCTTGCCCGGCGCACGCCTCATGGCCGACATGGACAAGGACTGGCGCAACGCCGCTGCCCGGCTGCTGGAGTACGCCCGCGCCATCCGCGCCGGGGCGGGGCCAAGCTGCGTAATAAACCTTACCGCTACCCTGCCCGCCCGCCTTTTGGCGGGCCTTGTGGCGCGCGATACGGCAGAAATGCGCGGTTTTGCCCTCGACGCCCACGGATTTGGCCAGAATAGGGGCATCTGGGCCACTTTTTTAAACAGCGCCACGGCCAACCGCCAGAGTGCACCGTTCAACATAGTGGATATGTTCCGCATGGTTGGCGCCTCTGAGCGCAGTGAAGCCAGCCCGCAGCCCCGCTTGCGCCTTGCCCCGCCGCCGCAATCAGCCCTTGCAGCGGCAGATGCCCTGCTGGCAGCAGCCCCGGCAGACGCCGCAGGCTTTGTGACCATGCAGTTGGGTGCCAGCGAACAGCGGCGGCAGTGGCCCGCAGAATATTTTGCTGCCGTGGGTGACAGGCTGTGGCGCGAGCGCAAGATCTGCCCTGTTCTGCTTGGTTCACCAGCCGAAAGGCCACTGGCCGAGGCTTATGCCCAACGGGCCCAAGGCCCCTTTGTGGATGCTGTGGGCAAAACAGACCTTACCCAGCTGGCGGCCCTGCTCAGCCGCTCGCGCATGCTGCTCACCAACGATACGGGCACCATGCACCTTGCTGCGGGCCTTGGGGTAACGTGCCTGGCCATTTTTCTGGCAACGGCCCAACCCTGCGACACTGGCCCCTACCTGCCGGGCTGCTGCTGCCTTGAGCCTGCCCTGCCCTGCCACCCCTGCCCCTTTGGACGACCCTGCCCCAACAATCTGGCCTGCGTGACCCATATCCAGCCGCCCACGGTGGCGGCCCTTGCCCTCACATGGCTCGACACGGGCCTATGGGACGCCGCGCCGCTGGAAACGGTCGGGCATGAGGCCCGCGTGTGGCAGACCGAGCTGGATGCGCAGGACTTTATAACCGTGCGCTGCCTTTCGGCTCATGAGGCCGAAGACCGTAGCCTGTGGCTTGCGCAACAGAGAATTTTCTGGCGTCAGATACTTGACGACCTGAACATTACCCTCCCCGCAGGCGCGGAGGCAGCCGCCGGACAGGCGCAGCCCCTCCACAGGGCCGCACCCACTGGCGGCACGGGCAACCAAGGTTCACCCGCCTTTGCGCAGCGCATGTTCAGCACACTGGACCAGGCCGTACAACTTTTCGATATTCTTACACAACAGGGCCAGATGCTGGGCAAAACCCCCAAGGCGGGACAACTATTTTTGCGCAACTGCGAGCGCCTGCAGGCTGTGCTCGATGCCTGCCCGGAGCTGCGCTCGTTGGGCGCGTTTTGGCGCGAGCTGCGCCAGGAACGTGGAGAGCGCCTGGACGATCTGCTGGCACTAACTACCCACCTTGCTGTGCAACTTGTTGATTGGCGTAATAAATACATAAATGGCACGTCATTTGCTTAATCCGTGACATACCATATTACGGTAAAATCTTCCCTGCGGGGGAGAGGAGGGGAACTGGAATGATAATCATCGACGGCGCTCAAAGCGAAAAAAGCATTTCCGCCTTTGCCAACCTTGAGGAACTGCTCAAGGACGTTATTCAGGACGACAAGATGGTCAACCGTGTTGTGACCGACGTTCTGGTCAACAACGAGGCCTTTTCCGAAATCTACCCCCATCAGGCCGAAGACATTGCCTGCACTGATATTTCTTCCATTGAGGTGCGCTCCGTACCCGTGGCCGAAATGGCCGTGGAAATGTCGGCTGAAATGGGCAAGGTAGCGCAGATGATGGGGCACGGTGCCCGCGAAGTGGCCCGGCTGTTCCGTGCCGCCTCCGACACCGACGCTCTTGAACTTTTTCAGGACCTGCTGGACGTGACCCGCGACTTCATGGGTATGCTTGGCGAACTGCGCGCCCGCTACACCAACGGCACCGTGCCCGACTTTGTCCAGAAAACAGAAAAATTCTCCAACATGCTCTCTGAAATGGGCGATGTGCTGGAAAACGAAGACTGGATTCTGCTGGCAGACCTGCTTGAATACGAATTCATTCCGTTGTGCAATGACTGGCGCGAAACCAGCGAAATGCTGCACAAACAGGTTGTTGAACACATGGCCCAGTAGGGCCGCAGGAGCTCGTATGAGTCAGGGCGTATGCCTTTTGGATGAAGCGCTTAACCTCGCCCGTCAGGAAATGACGGCACTTGAGGACGGCGCGTATGACAGGGCTGTGGAACTCGCCGAAAGGCGGGGCGAAGTCACCAGCATGGCATGGCATATGCTGGACGACAGCCAGGCCGATGAATACCACGCTCACCTGCTTGAACTGACGCGCGTGCAGGATCAACTTACTGAACTTGCCACCAAGGCGCACAGTGAAATCAGGTCGCAGCTGCAACGCACTCGCCTTGAAAGCCAGCGTATGCGCGGCTACCACAGGGCCGTTGGTCAGGCTTTGCAATAAAAAACAGAGTGTTACCATAAAAATCAAGGGCACCGCACGCCACAAACGTGCGATGCCCTTTTTTGCGCAGAAAATTAAAACGCAGAGCGCATCAGCCCACCATGCCCTCGCGCATGGCATTGCGCACGGCGGCCACTCTGGCGCGGATGTCGGGCGCGCCCACAAGCTCGCTCACCAGCGAGCAGCAGCGCGCACCGTGGCGGGCGACCTCCGCAATATTGTGCTGCTTGATGCCGCCAATGGCCACAAAGGGCAGGTCGGCATGGCGGCTAACCCAATCCAGATAATCATAGCCCACGGGGGCTACCACGTCTTCCTTGGTTTTGGTGGCGAATATGGGGCCCACGCCAATATAGTCTGCCCCAAGACTGCGGGCCTCACGGGCCTGTTCGGGCATGTGGGTTGACAGACCAATGATCATGTCCGGCCCCACAAGGCTGCGCACTTCCGGCACGGGCAGATCCTCCTGCCCCACATGCACGCCGTCAGCCTGCACCAGCATGGCAATATCAATGTGGTCGTTGACAATAAAGCAGGCTCCAGCCTCGGCGGTCAGCCGTCGCAACAGGCGGCATTCTTCAAGCATGGCCCCGGCTTTCAGCTTTTTTTCGCGGTATTGCAAAATGCGCACGCCAGCGCCCAGCAAGGCCGAGGCAACCTCTTCGAGAGGTCTGCCCAGCGAAAGTCCGGCATCGGTGATGGCGTAAATATCGGTTTCTCCCGGGAGAATCTTGGCCATAACAGGCTCCTTGGCTCTTATTTTTTTAACGCCGCAAAAATGCGGCGGAAACAGCTTTGAACAAAACGGGCCGGATGAAATGATGTGTGCGATAGCTCGGCAGGCAGGCGAAACCCGGTTGCGCCAAAATCTGCCGGGCCGTTCAGGGACAACTCCACCTGTGTGCCCGCAGCAGCACTGCCCCAGGCCTTGCGGCGGCATAGGGCTGCCCCCAGGGGCACATCCTGCGGGCTCAGGCCCAGTACGGCGTACAGGGCTTCGTCCAGGGCAACGGCAGAGGCGCTGGCCCCAAGCAGACCCAGAGCAAAGGGCTTGCCGTTGCTCGGCCCTGTAATGTGCATGGCCGTAATGCCGTCGGCCACTGCCGCCACTGGGGGCAGGGCGGCCCACAGGGCAGCAAGGCAATCGGCAAAAAACTGTGGGTCGCGCCCCTCGCGGGCATGGGCCACTGCCTTGTGCAGGCCGCGCACGCAGCCAAAGCAGTTTTTGACAGAGAGCGTCACCAGCATCTGGGCGTGAGCCTTGACCCTGGGCACAGACACGATCAAATCGCTTTCCATAGCCAGCCGTGCCACATGAAAGCGCGACCCGCCCGCCTGAAAACCAGCCTTTTGCGCTGCCTCGCCCTCAAGGGGCAGTGGCAGGGGCGCTGCGGGGCCGATTTCTTCCACCGCAAGCCCAAGGGGGCGCAGGGCATCCTCAAGCCCCACGGTGCGGGCCACGCTGGCCGCGCGCCCAAACCCCGGCGAGTCGGCCACGCGCACCTTTGCGCCGTGGTCCATAATCCACGCACACACAGCCGCCACCACCTCGGGCGAAGTGCAGGCAAGGGGCTTTGCCATGAGCAGGTTGGGCTTGACCAACACGCGCGCGCCAGAGCGCAGAGGGGAATATTCCGCAAGGCGGCCCGCATCCATCACATGCCCCACTGCCGTGCGCAGGGCGGGTGCTGTGTAGGAATCGTGGCGCAAAAGGGCCACAGGCAATATACTTTGCGCGGAGGGCTGCGCGCTTTTCGGCTCATGAGCCGAAGGATTCGTACCTGTTTTCATGCCCGAATTATGCCGTCCGGCCGCAGCATTGTAAAGGCCGCGCCCTTTTCAAACGGGCCGTCTTGACGTATGGAAGGGCTGCCACCATTCCAAGACAACAGACTGTAATCTGAGGATTCCATGCACGCACCCAAACAGCTGCTCATCGCCTTTTTACTGGCCCTGTGCTGTGCCCTGGCCTCTCCCGCCGCCTACGCAGCGGAAACGACCCCCGCCACCAAACAGGACGCCCCAAAAACGGATGCGGTCAAACCCGACCCAGCCAAGCCAGACGCCCCCAAGTCCGACACATCCAAGCCAGACACGTCGAAGCAGGACGCTGGCAAGGCCGATGCGCCAAAAGCAGATTCGGCCAAGGCTGATTCTGGCAAGCCAGCCGATAACGGCAAAAAGGATGCGCCCAAGAGCGACAAGCAGGACAAAGCGTCAGCCAAGCCCGATGCCAAGGCTGACGCAAAAGCTGACGACAAGGCCGACGACAAGCCTGTGGATCCCAAGGAAGGCGAGGCCCCCATTCCCACCCTGCCCCTGCGCGACCCGTGGGAAATGGTCTGGAGCGGCCAAAAGGCCATGCTCGACGAGATCACCCAAAAGGCCACCATCATGGGCGATTCCTTTGCCCAACGCTCGACCAATCTGAGTGAAAAGGTGCAGCCCTTCATGGAAGAAGCGCGCCGTCTGCTGGTGCTGCTCAATACCTACAAAAACTGGCCCAACCCCGTTGAGGCCGTGGGCCGCCGCATCACCTCCACAGTACTTGACCTGCGCAAGGTCATCGACCCTGTTATGGTCGCGCGCACTGAAGTGCAGGCACTGCTGGAACGCGTGGGCTACCTGGCCGACAGCATGCCCGAAGACCTGCACGACGGCAGCTTGAGCCCTGAAATGCAGAACTACGCCAAAACCATCGTACTCACCCGCCTGCGGCTCACCGCTGTGATGGCGCAGTACGATTCTGCCCTTGCCCCTGCCCTGGCCCTTATCAAGCGGCTTGAAAAAATGCAGGAGGAAATCAACGCGCAGATTCCTGTTTTGTGGAAGAACTATTATCTGCAAAATCCTGTGCCCTGGCTCAGCCCCGATGCCTGGGCCGACTTTGGGCGGCAGATGCACTACTCCGCCCAGGGTATGATTTTGCGCCTGCCGGTAGAAATACCCGTCACCATGCAGCGCTGGGGCACGGCGGTGTTGCGCTTTGTGGTGTGCCTGCTGTTTACGGGCGTGCTTACCACCCTGCTGTACCGCCGCTGGGCCGCACACGATACCAACACTACTGTGCGGCATATTTTCAGGGTCAGCCTGCCCTGGCTGTGCGTGGGGCTGGCCCTGCTGGGCAGCTCCCTGTCTTCGACGGGCGAATTTTTCCGTCTGTTTCTGGCCGTGGGCAACCTGTGCCTTATTGTGGCCCAGATACATCTGGCCTGGGACTTGCGTCTGCTGAAATACCCGGAAGTGCCGCAGCAAAAACCGCCCTTCTGGTTACTCATTCAGCCCACCCTGTGTTCGTATGTGCTGCTCTATCTGCCGCTTACACAGCCGCTGGTGCTGGTTATCTGGCTGTGCATCGTAATTGTTTCCATCATACGCCAGCACCGCAGGCCCAAGCTTGATCTTGGCCCCATGCATGTGGAAACCAGCGTGCTGGAATGCGAACCCATTGTGCTGTGGATATGTCTTGTACTGACCCTTGCTGGCCTGCATATATACAGCATGGTGCTGTACCTGCTCTTTGTATCCTGCTCGCTGGCCCTGCAACTTTGCCTTGGCGGCATGGCACTGATCAGCACTCTTAACGACAAAATTCCGCAAGAAGGCATGCGCGCAGCCTTGGCCCACCTTGCAGTAGCCCTTTCTGCCCCAGTGGTGCTGGTGGCGGCCTTTGTGGGCGTTTCGCAGTGGGTGGCCACCTTGCCTGGCGGCATGTACCTGCTGCAACATTATGTAATGCGCGGCGTAAACGTGGGTGCAACCCAGTTTAACGTGGTGCACCTGCTGCTTATCATCACCATGTTCTACCTCACCCGCACCGCCGTGGGCATGGGATCGCGCTTTCTGGCCCGCCTGCCCAAGCAGGGCGTTGCCATCGACTCCACACTCATTCCGCCCATGCAAACAGCCTTTACCTACGCCCTGTGGTGCTGTTTTGGCCTGTTTGCCCTGCGGGCCGTGGGCATGGAGCTCAGCAACCTTGCCATGATCGCCGGTGGTCTTTCTGTCGGTATCGGTTTTGGCATGCAGACCATCGTCAACAACTTTCTATCGGGTCTGATACTTATCTTCAGCCGTACCCTTCAGGCGGGCGACGTGGTGGAAGTGGGCGGCACTCAGGGCCGCGTGCGCAAAATCAGCGTGCGTGCCACCATGGTGGAAACCTTTGACAATGCCCTGATTATTGTCCCCAACTCTGAATTTGTGGCCAGCCGCCTTATCAACTGGACACGCAACAGCCGCACGGTACGCCGCGAAATCAAGGTGGGCGTGGCCTACGGCACTGACGCCGATCAGGTCATGAAGATTCTGCTGGCCACGGCCAATGCCAACAGCAATGTGCTCAAGTATCCCCCACCAACCGTTGCTTTTGCGGAATTTGGCGCCAGCACGCTCGATTTCAGCCTCAAATTCTGGGTGCGCGATTATGACGTGGCGGTGTCCACTGCCTCTGATATCCGTCTGGAAATTGAACGGGAGTTCCGCGAGCAGCGCATCGAGATTGCCTTCCCGCAGCTTGATATAAACATTAAGGAACTGCCGCCGCGTACCAAGGCATCCCTGCCCTCGGCAGCTCCCCGCACAAGCAAGCGGCGCGCGCCGCGCCGCCCCCGCAGGGTATTGCCTGCCGGTGCCAAGGGCGTGAAGCCTGGTGATAAAAAAGCCGCCACCCCCGACGACGGGGATGACGACGAAAACAACAACTAAGCGCTACCCGCGCCGGTAATCGCCGCAGTAATGCCCGGTTATGGCGCGGGCGTTGCCGGAGGGGCGTTACCACGGAGACATCTCCCCACACAGCTCTAACCGGCGCTACCGCGCCTGAACCACAGGAGACAACCATGATCAACCGCGCAGACGCCCTGGAATGCTTTGAAAAGGAACTTTTCGGCGGGCCGGGTGCCGTACACTTTACCAAGATCGTTAACGAAAACGGCCTTGCCAGCAAGGGCCGCCTGTTCAACATCGGAACCCTCAAGCCTGGCTGTGCCGTGGGCAACCACAAGCACAGCGGCGAAATGGAAATCTACTACATTCTTGAGGGCGAGGGCCTGTACAACGACAACGGCGTGGAAGCCACCGTCAAGGCTGGCGACGTGACCGTATGCAACGATGGCGAAAGCCACGGCCTGCTCAATACCGGCACAACCGACCTCAAGATGGTGGCCCTTATTCTGTTTACCAAGTAAGCAGCGCCCGCCAAAGAATACAGCAAGGCCCCTCAATGAGGGGCCTTGCTTTTTTGTGGGCTGGTTGCGCCAGCCTGCTGGCTTCCTGCGGGCTGGGTGTGGACTGCCTGCGGGCTTCCTGCGGCAGACCGCACACGCTAATACTGAATGTAGGCCACCTGGGTTTGCAGGTATTCCATAAGTCCGTGCTTGCCGTCCGCGCCACCAATGCCCGACTTGCGCCAGCCAGCGTGGAAGCCCTGCATGGCCTCGAAGTTTTCGCGGTTCACATAGGTTTCGCCAAACTTGAGGCGGTTCACGGCCTCCATGGCTGTGGAAATGTTGGTGGTGTAGATGGACGAGGTGAGGCCGTAATCGCAGTCGTTGGCCAGTTCCACGGCTTCATCCAGATCGCGGAAGGTCAGCATGGGCAGCACCGGGCCAAAGACTTCGTTACGCACAATTTCCATATGCTGCTGGCAGTTGCGCAGCAGGGTTGGCGTGTAAAAATAGCCGCTGCCGCGCTCGGCAGGCGCACCGCCGGTAACCACCTCTGCCCCCTCGGCCTTGGCGCGTTTGACCATGCTGTCGATCTTGGCAAGGTGGTCGGCGCTGATCTGGCTGCACATGTCTGGGGCGGGGTCGTCAAAAGGATTGCCCAGCCGCACGGCCTTGAAGGCTGCGGCCAGCTTTTCGGCAAAGGCATCGGCCACGCTTTCGTGCACATAGAGACGCTCGGCGCAGTTGCACACCTGCCCGCTGAACACCGTGCGCGAGGCGGTTACAGCTTTGACGGCCAGATCCATATCGGCATCGGCGCAAACAATGGCCGGGGCCTTGCCGCCCAGCTCCAGCGAAACCTTGGTGATGTTGTGCGCCCCGGCGGTAATGATGCGCTGGCCCGCCTCCACGCTGCCGGTCAGGCTCACCATGTCTGTCATGGAGCTGGAGGACAGGGTTTCACCCAGGGTGCTTCCGCCGCCGGTAACAAAGTTCAGCACCCCAGCGGGCAGATCAATTTCGCGCAGCAGGCTGGCAAAATGCATGACTGTGGCCGGGGCTATGCTGCTTGGTTTAATGACAGTGGTGCAGCCTACCAGCAGCGAGGGCGCAACCTTACGCGCCATGACAAAGAAGGGGAAATTCCAGGGGCAGATGCCCACCACCACACCAATGGGCCTGCGATAGAGCAGTATGTTTTCGCGCGGGCGGTCGCTTTGGATGATCTCGCCCTCATAGATGCGCGCCCATCCGGCATAGTAGTCAAAATACTCTGCGGTCAGGTCAATTTCGATCTGGGCAAGGGGGTGGGTTTTGGCCTGTTCTTCGGCCAGAATGCGGCCAAGCTCAAGCCTGTGCTTGCGGATCAGGTTGGCCATTTTTTTCAGATACCCCGCCCGTGCAACCGCAGGCAACGCGGCCCAGGCCGTCTGCGCCTTGTGGGCTGCGGCCAGGGCGGCCAGCCCGTCCTCCTTGCCACCGTTGGGGGTCTGGGCCATTATTTCGCCGGTAGAGGGATTCTCCACCTCAATAACTGCAAATCCTAGGGGGGAAACCAATTTACCGTTGATGAACTGTTGATAGGTGCGCATGGTTGCTCCTTGGTTTGAGCAACCATAACCACACATACGGCCAAAGGTAAAGATGCCCCTTTTTTTACAAAAACGATACCTTGCACCAATTCTGTGACCTATAAAGGGCATAAAAAAGGGACGGTGCCAACAGGCCCGCCCCTTTCTCCATATTGCCGCGCATGTCAGACACAACGGCCGTACGCATACCCGAGGCAACTACCCCAATCACATGTTGGCAATCACCGCCAGCGCGCCGTCCATAAAATGTTCGCCCACGCCTTCGATGGTGCCCGTATCGCAGGCCGTTGCCAGCGCGGGATCAATGGGCAGGCGGGCAAGCACCTTGAGCCCGTGCCGCTGGGCAACGGTATCAATGTGGCTTTCGCCAAATATCTTGTATTCCTTGTTGTTATCCGGGCATTTGAAGTACGAGTAGTTCTCGACCAGCCCAAGAATGGGAATATCCATCTGCCGGGCCATATCAATGGCCTTTTGCACAATCATGCTCACCAGTTCCTGCGGCGAGGTCACAATCACAATGCCGTCCACCGGTAGGGACTGGAAGACAGTCAGCGGCACGTCGCCCGTGCCGGGAGGCATGTCCACAAACATGTAGTCCACATCGCGCCAGACCACATCTGACCAAAACTGCTTGACCGCCCCGGCAATGATGGGGCCGCGCCACAGCACGGCATCCGAATCACCGGGCAGCAGCAGGTTCATGGACATGATGTCCACCCCACCCTTGCTGCGTTCGGGCATCAGGCCGTCGCCTTCCACATGGGCCTTGCCGCTGAGGCCAAAAACGCGGGGTATGGAGGGGCCGGTAATATCAGCGTCAAGAATGGCGCAGTGCTTGCCCTGCCGGGTCAAGGCCACGGCCAGCAGTGAGGTTACCAGCGACTTGCCCACGCCGCCCTTGCCGCTCACAACACCTATTACCTTGCCTATGCGGCTCTGCGCATGCGGCTTGACACGAAAATCCTGCTGAGGCTCGCTGCGGTCGCCGCACGTTTCTCCGCAGCTTCCACACTGATGGTCGCAATCACTCATGACTCTTTTCCTCTCACGATGAGCTGCTTTCAAAAGCATTTTTTTCAGACAAATTCGCCTTGCCCGAGTTTTTGTTATTGACATATGTCAGAATCAGACATACTCCTATTTATGACATATGTCAATAACAACAACTCAAGGAGTATCAAATGCCTAATTTCGATCATACAGGGCCGCAAGGCATGGGTTCGCGCTCTGGGCGCGGCATGGGCCAATGCATGAACAGGGGCAACGCAGCTGAACGCGGCATGGGCGCTGCTGACGATCTGGCGCAGGCATCAGAACCGGGCATGGGCCAGGGCAATGGACAGGGCATGGGCCAGGGCATGGGCCGTGGCAATGGACAGGGCCGCTGCTGCCGCAATGGGCAAAGGCAAAACAACAGGGCTCGCAACCGTGGCATGAACGGCCAGCAAGGGGGCATGGGGCAAGGTATGGGTTCGGGCATGCGCCAGGGCCAGGGCATGGGCCGTGGCATGACTCCCACCAATCAGGCCGACAGCCGCGGCGCAAGCACTGCGGAGGGCAGTGACGGCACGGACAATAACAGCTAAAGTACCTGCACATGAATGAACAAGGGCCGTCCGGACACACAACACCGCCCAGACACGCCGGACGGCCCCAACGAGGATTGCATGCCAAGACCCAAAAAATGGCGAAAAGTCTGTTGCCTGCCCGAAAACCGTAGCTTCGGGCCTGTGCCGGGATTTGGGCAGACGCCCCGAGAGGTTACGCAGCCTGTCATCATGACCGTTGATGAATATGAGGCCGTGCGCCTCATTGACCTTGAAGGCATGAATCAGGAGGCATGCGCCGAAAAAATGCGCATTGCCCGCACCACTGTGCAGAGCATCTATGCAGAGGCGCGCAAGAAACTGGCCGATTCGCTGGTTAACGGCAAGCTGTTGCGCATTGAAGGCGGAGATTATGAACTGTGCGACGGCAACGGCACGCGCTGCGGCATGGGCGCGTGCCACAGACGGCGTGGCGGTGCTGGCGGTGGCGGCTTTGGCCTGTAGCTGAACACCACGCACCGTCTACGGTCTGCCTGCGCGCCCAAAATGCAGAGGAGGCTCCACCATTGCGCCCGCTGAAGTACACGCACAACGGGCTACCCAATTGCCCCATAACCATGTACCCCAAACATGCGCAAACCTGCGCACAATCAGCCACGGCACATGCCGCAACCTATTGCTGCGGCTGCATCACCCCAAAAATCAGGCTTCGCCGCTCTTGCACACGTCAACCCATGTGCCACCCGTCACGCGCTCCAACTCTTCCAGTGTCAGCCGCACGGCGTTGTTGGGCGCGCCCGCTGCCGGGTACACGGGGTCAAACTGCTTAAGGCTCGTATCCAGATAAACGGCAACGCCCTCTGGCAGAGCAAAGGGACAAACGCCGCCCATGGGATGCCCCACCTGGGCTTCGAGGTCTTCGGGCTTGATAAAGCGGGCCTTGGAGTGGAAGGCATCCTTGAATTTGCGGTTGTCCAGGCGGGCCGTGCCCATCACAACCAGCACCAGCGGCGTGTCGTTCACGCAGATGGAAAGGCTCTTGGCAATACGCCCCGGCTCGCAGCCAATGGCCTGTGCGGCTAGCTCCACCGTGGCGCTCGAAACGTCAAATTCGCTGTAGCCTTGTTCCAGACCGTGGCGGGCCAGATCAGCCCGCACTGCATCAACACGCATGTCGTTCCCTTTGTTCTTGTATTCAGTCAGCGGCGGGCCACCAGGGCAATGCCCGCCAGCACCAGGGCCAAACCCAGCATTCTGCGCCAGTCAAAGGGTATGGCCGTAAGGCCAAACCAGCCCTTGTGGTCGATAATGGCCGCCATGACCAGATTGCCAAAAATCATGGCCACCAGGGTGCTCAACACACCAATGCGCGGCGCGGCCATGGTGGTGGCCACCACCATGAATGCGCCCAGCACGCCACCCGCCAGCTGCCAGACAGGAACTTCCGTCACGCGCAACACGCTGCCACGCCCTGAGAGCAGCACGGCCACAGCCAAAAACAGCGTGCCCACGGCAAAAGAAACCAGCCCGCTTTCAAGCAGGCCCACCGTGCGGCCCAGCGCCGCGTTGATGGGCGGTTGCAGGGCTACCACGCAGCCCGCAAAGACCACCAGCGCAATGTAGAGCATGCTGCCTCCGCTGCCTCAGGCTGTTTCCTCTGCCGATGCCGCCTCGCGCAAAAAAGGCGTGTGGGTGATGGCCGTCAAAATACCCTCCGGGCTCAGAAAGCGGGTGACTGTCTGCCCCCAGGGTTCTTCCTTGAGCCGGGTGAGCAGCGCATAGCCGTTTTGCTCAAGAATGCGCGTGGCAGAGGCGATATCATCCACATCCAGCTCGAGCCACGCTTGCGGCACAGGCAGGCTTGCGGGCCATACGGGCTCGCCAAAGCAGGAGAGTGCGGCCTTGTCCAGCGGCCAGAGGGCAAAATGCTTTACGCCCGCAAGACACTGCGAATGCCAGTAACCCTCGTAGCCCTCCTCGTGCCGCAGGGGCAGGGCCAGCACCTTTCTGTACAGTTTGTCGCTCTTGTCGCAGTCGGTCACCACCGGCCCGAAACCGGCAACGAACAGAACACGGATACCCTCAGGAAGTTTGGTCTGCATGTGTGCTCCCGGTTTCAGGCCTTGGTAGTGTACAATCTAGCCCAGAACACCTTCAGGCATGGGGCCAAACGTGGCTTCATAGCGCTGCCGGAACACTTCGGCCGTATATTCGTGTTCCTGTGTGCCCATTTTTTCAAGGCAGAAGCTGGCGCTCACAGAGCCAAGCTTGGCTGCCTCGGGCATGGTGAGCCCGTGCAGCAGGCCCTTGAGCAGGCCCGCACGGTGGGCGTCGCCCGCGCCGGTGGGGTCGAGAATCTGACGGGGCGGCACGGCGGGAATGCGCGTTTCCGTGCCGTCTGCACCGCGAATCAGGGCACCGTCTGCGCCAAGGGTGGTTACCAGCCAGAGCGTGCGGCCCACCAGCTCGTCTTCGCTCTTGCCCGTGGCCTTGCAGATCATGTTGAGTTCGTAGTCGTTGGTGATGCAGGCAAAGGAGCCCTCAATGGCCGCCAGCAGGTCGTTGCCGGTCAGCACGGGCAGCTGCTGGCCGGGGTCAAAGATGTAGGGCACGCCCTTTTCGCGGTAAAATCCGGGCAGACGGCGCATGTCTTCCACATTGCCGGGCGAGATGATGGCAATGTCCTTGTCTGCATCAATGGCAGGGAAATCGTAATCGGCCGGCAGACTCATGGCCCCGGGGTAAAAGCCCGTGATCTGGTTGCTGTTGAGGTCGGTGGTGATATAGCACAGGGCGGTAAAGATATCTTCCGCACGGCGAATCCCCTCAAGCGGCAGGCCCATGTTTTCTAGCACAATGGCGTAGGGGCCAAAGTCGCGCCCGGCGGCGGCAACAATGGTGGGCTTTTCGCCCAGCAGTCCAAGCGAATAGGCAATATTACCCGCGCAACCGCCACGCCGCTCGTCCATGCCGTCCACCATGAAGCTCACGTTGATCATGTGCAGCTTGTCCATAAGGATGTGATCCTGAAAGCTGCCAGGAAAGGTCATGATGCGGTCAAATGCCAACGAACCAGAAACATAGATGGACATAACTTCCTCGTAATGTCGTGCGGATGAAGGTTGGTCAGGCCGTGTGCGGCAGACTATTTTCGGCGATCCATTGCAAAAAAGGCTGATAGCCAGCCGCAATGGGCATGGCAACCACGCAGGGAACTTCGTAACTGTGCAGGGCGCGCACCCTTTCCATAAATTGGGGCAGCGCAGCCTCGCTGACCTGGGCCAGCAGCAGGCATTCGCCAGCTTCGTGCACCGTGCCCTGCCAGCGGTACACCGACCGGGCAGCGGGAAGCATGTTGACTCCGGCGGCAAGGCGCTGGGCTACAAGCTCGCGTGCCAGGTGCAGCGCCTCCTGCTCGGTGGGCGCGGTCATATAGACCAAAAAACCATTGTGGTTTTCATTTTGTTCCATTGCGGCAGCATACACACTACGGCGTAAAAAACAAAGTGCCCCAATGCGGAAAAGGGCGCTGCGGGCCAGTGGCCCGGCCTTGGCTTGCGGGGCTGCACAGCCTGTGGCATAAAGAGGTATGAGCGTTATATCTTCACCAGAAGCAACAGCCAGACAGGTGCTTGCGGCCCTGCAACAGCGCTATCCGCACCCACGCACGCATCTGGACGCCCAAAATGCATGGGAACTACTGGTGGCCACCGTGCTGGCAGCCCAATGCACAGACGCGCGGGTAAACACGGTTACGCCAGAACTTTTTCGCCGCTGGCCCACCCCTGCCGCGCTGGCCGAGGCCCCCATTGAAGAACTTGAGGGCGTCATTCGCCCCACGGGCTTTTATCACAGCAAGGCAAAAAATCTGCTGGGCGCGGCACGGCGGGTGTGCGATGTTTTTGACGGGCAGATACCACAAACCATCGAAGACCTCATTACCATACCCGGTGTTGCCCGCAAAACAGCCAATGTGGTGCTGTTTGGCGCATTTGGCATCAACGAGGGGCTGGCTGTCGATACGCATGTGAAGCGCATTGCCTACCGGCTGGGGCTTACGGACGAAACCGACCCCGTGCCCATTGAGCGCGACCTCATGAAGCTTTTCCCGCGCGAAGAATGGGGCGACGTTAATCACCGCATGGTCTGGTTTGGCCGCGAGGTGTGCGATGCCCGCAAGCCCCTGTGCGATACCTGCGAGCTGCGGCCCTTCTGCCCCCGCCGCGAACCGCCCAAGGCGGTTAAACCCACAGGTCGCCGCAAATAGGTTTTTGAGCCGAGCCCTTAAGAGAATACATATTCAACCGATACATCAAAACAGCAGTTCCCGTAACCGGAACACACGATCTCGGTGGAAAGCCACGCCTTCCGCAGCACAGGATGGAACGCCATGTCGCAAAACAGCTTGCTGGACGTTAGCAATAATGAGCTTGAAATCATTGAATTTCTTATTGACGAGAAGCAGCCAGACGGCACGGTTTACAGCGGGCATTACGGCATCAATGTAGCCAAGGTGCTTGAAATCATCCGGCTGCCCAACATTACCAGCGTGCCCAGCAAGTGCGACCCTTCCGTGCTTGGCACGTTCAATCTGCGCGGCAAGGTGCTGCCCATCCTTAACCTGGCCTCATGGCTGGGCAAGGAAATGGCCACAGAAGAAAACACCAAGGTCATTGTTACCGAATTCAGCGGTGTGCAGGCGGCCTTTATGGTTTCTTCCGTCACAAGCATCCACCGCATGACCTGGGACCGCATTGAACCGCCGAACCAGTACGTGCAGACCTACTCGCGCGAAACCATCACCGGCGTTCTGCGCATTCAGGACCGCGTGCTCTTTATTCTGGACATGGAAAAAATCCTCGCCAGTCTCGACAGCACGCTCGACATGTCGCAGGTTGAGGTAGACACTAGCCCGGTTGAAGGCGCGGGCCAGTTTCACCTGCTGGTGGCCGACGATTCAAGCTCGCTGCGCAACGTGATGCAGTCGTCGCTCGAAAAATCGGGCTTTCAGGTTACTGCCGTTGGCAGTGGCCGCGCCGCCTGGGAATACCTGATGCGCGCCCGCGAAGAAGCACAGGCCAATGGCAAGGAACTCACCGACGTGCTGCACCTGATCATTTCCGACATTGAAATGCCGGAAATGGACGGTCATATGCTTACGGCAAAAATTCGCGACACCCCTGGCCTCAGCACCTTGCCGATCATTCTGTTTTCTTCGCTCATTACCGATGCCCTGTACGAAAAGGGCGTCAAAATGGGCGCAGACAGGCAGGTTTCCAAACCCGACCTGCCGGGCCTGAACAAGATTATCCGCGAAGTTATTGCAGACAAACTGCACAAATAAGAGCAGCATTTAATACAGCGAAGCGGCGGTGGGTCATGGCCCACCGCCGCTTTGAGTGTTGACCATGTCAACGCGACCGGAAATCAGGAGCAGGTCGCGGCTTTGCCGCGCCGTTAGGCGACTGATCTCCGTGCCTTTCCGCCCGGCGGCATTGCCGACGTTGGCGGCGCAAAACCCGCAAGGCGGGGTTTGTCATCTTTTTGGTCGGCGGTGGGCTTGTCCCACCGCCGCTTTCTATTTGTGCACGACTCACACCCTCCTGCACAGAGAAGCATTATTAGCCAGACAGGCCGCCTGCTAAGGCCGGGTTATGGAGGCAAAACTGCGCTCGATGCCCCGCTCATAGTGAACCAGGGAGTGACCAAACAATACAACCAGTCCCTCGCGGCTCTTGTGGGCTATGCCGTGCCGCTGGCGAAAACGCGCGGCGCTACCGCCCCACTGCACCAGCGGATGTATGGAGCCAATCATGCAGGTTCCAAGCCCCAGCGCCTCACCGGCCAGCATGGCCAGGGTGGCAGCCACCACCGGGTCGGCGGGGTCGGCCCAGGGCGACGCATAAAAATACATGAGCAGGGGCGCATCGTATGTAACAACATTCTCGCCCGCATCCATAGAGCCTGTAAATGCCGCAAGAGCTGGCCGCACAAAGTTGCTGAAAAGCTCGTGGTTGGCCCTGCCCCAAAATGGCCGCATCAGGGTGAGAAACCAGGGGGCTGTGAGCCAGCGCAGGGTTTTGAGGTGCTCGCAAAAATCTCGGGTAAAGGCCCTGCTTTTTTCAAGGCTGTCGAGCACAAGCACATTCACATCTGAAGGCGGCACCCCCGTAGGCGCGGTGCGGGCTGCGTCCAGAATCGCCTGAATCTGCTCTGGCGGTACGGGGTCTGGCAAAAATTCGCGCACGCTTCTGCGGCGTTGCAGCAAGGCTTGCAGGCTGGCAAAATCAGCGGCACGGTCCCGGGGCGGCAACGGAAACAAATCTTCTGGCCCAAGGTTGCGCCCACGCACGCTTATAGCCCCTGCCGGGCATATGGCCATGCAGTGGCCGCAGCCCACACAGCCCAAAATAGACTGCGGCGCAAGGCTGGCCTTGCCCTCGCAGAGGCGCAGAGTAAAGTCCTTGCACACGTTTACGCACTGGCCGCAGCCCGTGCACAACGCGCTTTCTATGCTCACAGTTGCCGCCTCGTGCGTGCGGGATGTGGGAATGGCCATGCCGCCCCCTTGTGGATAGTGCCTAAAGTATGTGCTATCTCCATTTTCAGCCCAGCCCGTACCAACGATTCCTTGGTGTTGCGGGTACAGGGCGTCACGCCTCTGACAATAATCTGGCAACCTTTTTGCAAATATACCGCTATGGATGTTTTCAGCTATAATCCGGCCAGCGTGCTCAGCCTGCTGCTCACCATGATGCGCGTGAGCATCGTGCTGTTTATGCTGCCCGTTTTTTCTACCAACAACATCCCCATGCAGGTCAAGGGGGCCGTAACCATTGTTTTTTGCCTTGGCGTGTGGCCACACCTTGCCCTTGATGGCGCGGCCATGCCAGCCCACCCCTTTGACGTGGCCATCATGATGATGGGAGAGGCCGTGCTGGGGCTGGTGCTGGGGATGGCTGTCAATTTTCTGTTTATGGGCATTCAGGCTGGCGGCGAGTTGCTGGGCTTTCAGATGGGTTTTACCATGATCAACATTGCAGACCCGCTCACCGGCAACCAGACAGGCGCAACGGCCTTTTTTTTGTGGATGGTATCGCTGCTGGTTTTTCTGGGGCTGGACGGCCACCTGTACATGATCAGGGGCTTTATGGCCTCGTTTGACCTTGTGCCTCCGGGGCAGCTTTTTATAGGCCCCACGGTGCTGCGGCAAATCATGTATCTTGCCTCGCAGATGTTTGTGCTGGCCTTGCAGATTGCCGCCCCGGTCATGGTGGCTCTGTTTCTGGTTGAGGTTTCGCTGGGGCTGATGGCGCGTACCTCGCCGCAGATACCCATTATGGAGTTTGGCTTTCCCATCAAGATTGGTGTGGGGTTTTTCTTTTTGGGGCTGCTTATGGTCATCATGGCCGAGCGCATTGCGGCCTTTGTGCAGGGGCTCGACGGCCTGTTTGGCAACCTGCTGCGCTCCATGAGCCCCATGTATCAATGAGCGCATATTGTTTTGTGGCATGCTTTGCACTAGGCTCGAAACACATACTTTCCTGACGGGCAAGAGCGCCGCAAACGGAGAGCGACGGTGAAATACTCAATTATCACTGCCGTGTACAACGGCGAAAAATATATTTCCCGCCTGATGGCCTCTGTCTTCAACCAATCCTACCCCAACATAGAGTGGATTGTGCAGGACGGCGGATCCAAGGACGGCACGCTCGACAAGCTGCGGCCGCACGCAGACAGGATCAAGCTGGTATCCGAGCCGGATTCTGGCGTATACAACGCCTGGAACAGAGCCCTTGACCGGGCCACCGGCGACTGGGCCATTTTTCTTGGTGCAGACGATTTTTTTATCAGCCCGCACAGCATTGCCCAGTGCCACCGCCATCTGCGGGGCATGCCGTCGCATATAGACATGGCCTACGGCGCGCTGCTCATGGGCAGCAACGGCAAGGCAGAACATCTGCTCAACCGCACCATGCACCGGGCCTACAATACCTTTCTTTCAGACATGGGCGTGCCCTTTCCCGCCACGTTTATACGCGTGCCCGTGCTGCAAAGGGAACGCTTTGACGACTCGTACAAAATTGCGGGTGACTTTGAATTTGCCGCCAGAATCCTCACCGGGAATAATCTGGCGCGCCTGCCGATCATTGTTTCGTACATGGAAATGGGCGGCCTGAGCAGCGATTCAAGCAACTGCACCCTGCTGGAGGAGCGCCTGCGCACCCTGTACTCTCGCATTGCGCCAAAGGCGCGCGAAATTATGGAAACCAGCATCAACCATGTGGTGGACAACGACGACAACCTGGAAGCCATTCCGGATTGAAAAACGGGCGTGTAAATATCTGCTGGTTCCGTCTTTAGAAACTGGCAAAAACCATACAAGAAAAGTTTTTTATTTTACTT
Source organism: Deltaproteobacteria bacterium (assembly GCA_009929215.1). Taxonomy (GTDB): domain Bacteria; phylum Desulfobacterota; class Desulfovibrionia; order Desulfovibrionales; family Desulfovibrionaceae; genus Desulfovibrio. The sequence continues at coordinate 43,979 of SAAX01000011.1, forward strand.
GTTATCAAGATTTATACGAATTTCAGAACATGCGGCTTGATAATCAGCATAAATGGAGCCAGGCACATGCTACGCAACCTGACCATATATATTCCGACATTCAAAAGGCACCACATGCTGCCTTTTATTATCGAATACTACAAAAATACAAATGCGACAGTTATCATAGCAGACGCTACGGCTGATGCGTTCAGTATTCCGCCGGCACTAAAAAGTGACACTCTGCAATATTTGCACATGCCGAATGCAACACATTCCGAGCGGTACTCGATTGCCCTTGAGATGACAAAAACTGATTTTTTTGTCCCCCGGGCAGACAGAAGGCATCAGGCAGCAGAAGGCCTCTCCCAGTGCATACAGTTTCTGGAAAACAATCATGACTTTGATGCGGCCACCGGCATTTGGCTTTCGGAAAATCTCAGACCATACTTTTTAATAGATTTGCTTTCATCCGCAGGGGAAAATAACAACCCTTATGAACGCCTGATAAACCATTCCCTCTCGTACCAACCTTCATACTACACGGTACAACGCCGCAGCAAAGCAGCCAGAGTTGGCCGCGTCATCGACATGTTGTCTTCTATTACTGACAACCCGTATGTTGTAGAGTATCTTACATCTTTTTATTTTTATCTTTCAGGAAAAACAAAGCAGCTGTCCTCTCTTCAGGGGATAATCCAGGACATGAACAAGGTTGAAGACTACTCACAGCAGTGGCCCAAAACCCCCCTGTTCCTTGCCAATAAAAAATTCGTAACCATTGCCTTTTCGCACATTGCCAGAGAGCTGGATACAAATCGCATTAACATGGACAAAGCCTGGCTGGCTTTTTGGAAAGCATCAAAGAACTTTGTTGAATGGTTCTATCTTTCCGGAATTTCAACCCACACGTCGCTGGTTAGCAAAGCATCCAAGATGCCGCGCTTTACAATCCTTGAGGATGCATACAAAAATTTTGGCAATCCTTCGTCCGGCACAGCCAATGAACACCTTCTCAGACTTTTTATGACCATATTTGTAGAAAAGAATGTTTATTTTGATGATGTTAAACACCTTTTCAACAAGACAGACATTAGCGAAATCCAGCAGATGCTTGACATGATATATAAATGCAGAAATGCCGAGCAGCAACAGTAACGTAAACACGCAGATCAATGCAGATACTATGGCGAACAACAGCCCGATTTTGGTTTTCACCTGCAAGCATTGCCCTGCTAAAGCACAACAAAACGTACTCGTGAACGGTTTCAGCTGATTACCGATCTATCAAGTATCACCAGAGGCGGAAATACCATGAGCAGCCACAATTGTATGTTTTGCAACGCGCCATTGGAGCATCTGTTTGTAAACCTAGGCACCTGCCCCCCATCCAATGCCTTTCTTGCAGCAGGGCAGCTCGACGAGGCAGAACTGTTTTATCCACTCCAGGCATGGGTCTGCTCCAAGTGCCTTCTGGTACAGGGGCCGCACTACAAACGCCCGCAAGACATTTTTACGCACGATTACGCCTACTATTCGTCATATTCGCGCTCATGGGTCGCCCATGCCAAATGCTATGTTGAGAATGCAGCCAAACGCTTTCATCTCGACGACAAGTCTTTGATTGTTGAAGTAGGCTCTAACGATGGTTATCTGCTGCAACATGCGGTGGATCTGGGCATTCCCTGCCTGGGCATTGACCCCAGTGCGGGTGCGGCCGCAGTGGCGCAAACCAAGGGAATCCCCACCATCACCGACTTTTTTACCACTAAACTTGCTGCAAGGTTGCTTGAATACGGCCATCGGGCAGATTTGCTGTGTGGCATCAATGTATTTGCTCATGTACCTGACATTAACGACTTTGTAGCCGCAATGCACATGCTTCTCAAGCCAAACGGCGTGCTGACGATGGAGTTTCCCCACCTGCTGCGCCTGGTGGAAGACATTCAGTTTGATACAATCTACCATGAGCACTATTTTTACTATACCCTGCATGTGGTAAAACAGATTATTGAAAAGCATGGCATGCGGCTTTTTGATGTTGAAGAGCTGCCAACCCACGGCGGTTCTTTGCGTATTTATGCCTGCCCTATCAACGCCACCCATGAGGATACAGACAAAATCCGTCAGGTACTTGCACAGGAAGTCTCCGCCGGGATGGGAGAACTAAAGTTTTACCTTGGTTTTCAGAACAGAATTGACAGCGTGCGGTTTGCCCTTATGCGGTTTCTTATGCAAGCCAAGGAGGAAGGCAAAAGCGTGGTCGGCTACGGCGCTGCCGCCAAAGGCAACACACTTATAAATTACCTTGGCATCAGACCTGATCTGCTTCCCTTTGTCGTTGACGCCTCGCCCCACAAGCAGGACATGTTCCTTCCCGGCAGCCGCATCCCGGTGGTGAAAGAAGAAAGGATACAGCAGGAAAAACCTGACTATGTTCTGATTCTTCCGTGGAATCTGCGGGAAGAAATCAGCAGTCAGTTAAGTTATATTCGCCAATGGGGCGGCAAGTTTGCAACTGCCATACCCAAACTTGAAGTCTGGTAGAATATGAAACCATCACAAATTTATTATGCAAAACCCTCAATCACAAGCCTTGAAGTTCAGTACGCAACAGATGCTGCTGCCAATGGTTGGGGTAAAAATTGCTATGATTATATAGAACGCTTTGAAGCCTCATTTGCCAAGTACATTGGCAGCAGGCATGCCGTTGCCACTTCTTCCGGCACAGGGGCATTGCAACTGGGCCTTGCAGCGTTGGGCATAGGCGCGGGCGATGAGGTCATACTGGCTGACACAAACTGGATTGCCTCTGCGGCCCCAATCGTACACCTAGGGGCAACACCTGTCTTTGTTGATATTCTGCCCGATTCGTGGTGCCTTGATCCGCAAAAAGTTGAAGCGGCCATCACCCCGCGCACCAAGGCGATTATTGCAGTCCATATCTATGGCAACCTTTGCCAAATGGACGCCTTGGAGGCGCTTGCAACCAAATACAACCTGCATTTGATTGAAGATGCCGCAGAGGCCATTGGCTCGCACTGGGCGGGACAATTCGCTGGAACCAGGGGCGTTTTCGGCATCTTTTCTTTTCATGGAACCAAGACAATAACCACAGGTGAAGGCGGCATGCTTGTTTCACAGGATACAGACCTCATCCAGCATGTGCGCCAGCTCAACAATCATGGCAGAGCGCAAGGAGATCCCCGCCAGTTCTGGGCAAGCGAGGTGGGATACAAATTCAAGATGAGCAACATTCAAGCGGCCATAGGCTGCGCACAACTTGAAAGAATTGATACCCTTACATCGCGCAGGCGCGAGATCTTTTTTACCTACGCCAACCTGCTTTCAGGGCAGCCCCTCACAATGAACCCGGTACCGGACAACGGCGAAGTCTATGGCTATTGGATGCCGACGGTTGTCTTTGACAAGGCCACCGGGGCGACTCAAAAAAACGTTCTCCAACGCTTCAATGAAAACAACATTGATGGGCGCGCGTTTTTTTCTCCGCTATCGCAACAGGCTCATTTTTCCCAAGTGTGCAGCAACCCCATTGCCTGCGATATCTGCACCCGCGCCATCAATTTGCCCTCGTACCATGAAATTACGGATGAAGACCAAGACAGGGTAGCCGCAACCTTGTTGAAGGTGTTGAATGATGCATAAAAAATTCATCCTGTGGGGGGGGACGGGGCAGGCAAGAGTCATCAACGAGGCCTTGCAACGCCAAGACGACCACGTTGCGGCGATTGTGGATAATTCCCAAATTGAACCACCGCTTCCCGGCATCCCTGTTTTATGCGGAAAACCCGGGCTGACGGCATGGCTTGCCGATTCTCCTGACGATTCATTCTACGGGCTTGTTGCAATTGGCGGAGATCGTGGTAAGGACAGGCTTACAATTTCCACCCAGATGGAAGATTTGGGGATTTTACCCTATACATTAATACACCAGAATGCCTTTGTTGCACTTGACGCACGCATCGGTGAATGGAGTCAAATACTCGCCCTGAGTGCCATTTGTACACATGTTGTTATTGGCAGAAATGTAATTATTAATACTTCAGCCTCAGTTGATCATGACTCTCACATTGATGATGGCGTACATATTGCACCTGGAGCTAAAATTGCTGGCGAGGTGCATGTGGAAAATTGTGCTTTTATTGGCACAGGAGCCATTATACTTCCTAGAATTACTATTGGCCGTGGGGCAACGGTTGGGGCAGGGGCAGTTGTAACAAAAGATGTAGAACCGATGTCTGTTGTCATTGGCAACCCGGCCCACTGCATAAAAAAGTAATCCATTTACACCATAAACATTATTGCATTGTTTGAAGACATTAAACTGAAATTTGTGGAGCAACAATGAATATGCATGAAAAATTCCGCATGGAACGCATTGAAGGGATCGCAGAACAAGGGAAAGATGAGGAAGCGCGTCGCCTTTCTCAAGCCTGGATCAGCCATCCCGGGCTCCATCAATATTCATACAATTTTTCCTGGATGGGGCGCCCCATCATCCAGTACCCCCAGGATATTGTTGCAATGCAAGAGCTGATTTTCACGGTACAGCCAGATTTGATCATAGAAACAGGCATTGCACATGGCGGTTCATTGATACTCTACGCTTCATTGCTTGAACTCAATGCCATGTGTGGGGGGCAACAGAATTTTTCTGTTTTAGGAATTGATATTGACATTCGCGCTCACAATCGCGAAGCCATTGAAGCCCACCCAATATTTCAGCGTGGACACATAACCATGCTTGAGGGTTCGAGCATTGATGCAGACATGGTGGCAAAAGTACATAAATTTGCCGCTCCATATAAGCGAATAATGGTATTATTGGATTCAAACCACACCCACGAACATGTTTTTTCAGAACTTACAGCATATGCCCCGCTTGTTTCTGTAGACAGTTACTGCGTTGTTTTTGACACCGTGATTGAGAACATGGCTGCCGATGCGTATCCAGATCGCCCCTGGGGCAAGGGAAACAATCCCATGACTGCCGCAGGAGCATACCTGGCATCGCACCCTGAATACGTGTGCGATGAAATGATGGATTCAAAGCTCCTTATTTCCGTTGCGCCCAAGGGTTTTTTGAAACGGATAGCCTGATCAGCGAGCATCGGCAGATTAGCATGAGAGGTAGCAAGTACGATGAATGAAAAATCTCTTAAACTGAGCGATGTCCGCTGGATAGGCATGCACTTTCTGGATGCCAATTCGCACACTTTTTTGTATGAAAGGCAGTACTATAAAGCGATTCTTCCGGGTGCGCCGCTTCATAATTCAGAAAGATTCGGCATAATCCTGTCCAAGATTGCAGACAGAGGATTTATCCCGAGCACTGTAAAAGCACACCTTAAAATTGAAAAATACACCGATGTGTATCACCAGAAGTCTGATTTCTTTTCAGTACCTTTGGAAAAAGCACCATTTGAATCAGTAAAACAAGCATCTTTGCTAATCATAAATTTTTTTCTGTATTTAAAAAGACACAATTTAACTCTGCTTGATGCACATTCCAAAAATATTGTGTTTCAAAACGGCAATATCCCTCTTTGGTGCGATATCGGTTCTATCGTGCCATACGATCAGGGCGTTTTCAGGTCGGCCTTTGAACAGTTTGTACGTTATATTATTTACCCCATCCTGCTTAGAAATCACTCCCAGCACCTGGAACCTGTTGCGCGTTCAGGCTTGGAGCGAGGGATATCTCACGAACTTTTCCATACAATAATTAACAGTTCAGATTTCTTTAAAATCATTGCAAAAGAAACACTGAACATAGATATCATGCTTAACGAGATATCTACGTACATTGAAAATTTGCAGTTTCCCTATGCAGACACTGCCTGGGGCGGGTATTATGACTGTGTGTCAGATGACATTGCGCCGGACAAAAAGCCAACCCCTGGTGAAGACAACAGGGAAACTGTCATTTCTTCCATGCTCAAGGGCATTCGGCCTAAATATATTGTTGATCTTGGAGCCAATGCCGGTCGCTACTCCAGGCTTGCCGCCAAACTGGGAGCTCGTGAAGTCCTTTCGATTGAGCCAGATATTGTTGCCATGGCAAAAAATTATCTTGGCCTGCAACGCGAAAAGCTTCCCATAAAGCTTCTGCAAGAAGGAATTTCCTTAACCCCCTTTGATCAGCCGGGGGATACGGCGATAGCCCTCGCGCTTACGCATCACCTTTTTTACACAGAAAACATGCCATTTCGGCTGATTGCCACTTGCCTTGCATCCTACACAACACAACATCTGGTGACAGAGTTCATGCCGCACGGAATGTCCGGCAAGGACAAGCCAGACTCGCTGCCCCAGGGCTACTCGCTGGAAATTTTTACAAAACAGCTAGAGCGTCACTTTGCCACAGTGGAAGTCATAGAATATCCATTTCCCGCAGACAGCAGCCCCCGCGTTCTTCTTCTTTGCAGTCAAAAAAGAGCGACGCCGCTGGATGACGGCCTTGGCAATCTGAACCGACCTCCTGCTTAAGCAACAATACAAATCCACCCGCACACGATCCAGGGCTGACCGGAAGCAGGACATCAAGGCGCGCCACCCGGGTGCACCATCAAACAAGTTGTTCCCCCTGACCACTGGGCCAGGGGGAACAACTTGTTTACACTTTATCGCCATCTCATACTGCGAAAAAACAGACACTTTCGGCCATAATGTTTGCCCGCAGTGTCCTTGGCTAGGCCATGGCCTTTTGCAGTCGGGCCAGGGTTTCCTGCTTGCCTAAAAAGGCCATGATTTCATTAAGGTGCGAGCCGCCCATAAAGCCCATGAGGGCCGTGCGCAGCGGCGGGGCCACTTCCTTGAATTTCAGGCCCTTGTCGGCCACATAGGCATTGAGTGCGGCCTCGATGGCCTCGGCGGTAAAGGGCTCGCAGGCGGCAAACACAGGCGCAAGAGCCTGCAAGTGCGCTTTGCCCGTTTCCGTAAAGTGCTTGGCGGCGTCTTTTTCCACATAGCTGAGCTCTGCGGCGGGAACCACCAGCGGGCGGAATGCCTCGCCCAGCGCCTTGAGGTTGTTGGCCCGCTCGCGAAACATCACGCACAGGGGCTCAAGCTTTTCCTGCGGCAGCGTGCCAAGCCCGGCCTGCTCCACAAAGGGTGCCACCAGGGCGGCCAGTTCCGGCAGAGGCAGCGCCCGCATAAAGTGCGCGTTGCACCATTCAAGCTTGGCCGGGTCAAATGCGGCGGCGGCGGGGTTAAGGCTTGTGCCGTCAAAAAATTCGATCAGCTCTTCCTTGGTGAAGAGCTCCTGATCGCCGTGCGACCAGCCAAGCCGTACAAGGTAATTTACCAGGGCCTGGGGCAGCAGACCGTCCTGCTGATATTCAATAACAGCCCGCGCGCCGTGGCGCTTGGAGAGCTTTTGCCTGTCGGGGCCAAGAATCATGGGCACATGGCCAAAGTGCGGCACGGGCAGGCCAAGGGCTTCGTAGATGAGAATCTGGCGCGGGGTGTTGGAAACGTGGTCGTCGCCACGGATAACATGGGTGATGCCCATTTCGTAATCGTCCACAACCACGGCCATGTTGTAGGTGGGCATGCCGTCGGCGCGGCGGATAACCATGTCGTCCAGCTCGTTGACGTCCACGGCAATCTTGCCCTTGACCAGATCGTCAAAAACCACCTTGCCCCCCACCGGGGCCTTGAGGCGTACGCAATGGCCCTCGCCGGGTCCAAGATTCCTTTCGCGGCAGCGGCCATTGTAGCGCGGCTTGAGGCCGTTTTGACGGGCTTCTTCGCGCATGGCTTCCACTTCTTCCGGGGTGCACGAGCACCAGTAGGCGTGGCCTGTTTCCAGCAGCTTATCCACATAGCGGTTGTACACGTCGGCCCGCTGGGTCTGGTAGGTCAGCTCGCCGTCCCAGTCCAGCCCCAGCCAGCGCATGGAGGCCAGGATGGAATCGGTATATTCCTGTTTGGAACGCAGAAGGTCGGTGTCTTCAATGCGCAGGTGAAAACGGCCACCAGAGTGACGGGCCAAAAGCCAGCAAAAAATGGCGGTGCGGGCGCCGCCTATGTGCAGATGCCCCGTGGGGCTGGGTGCGAATCGGGTTACCACTTGAGTCATGTTGCCTTCCTTGAAACTGGCGTTGCAGGCAAGGTGGCGCATGGCGCGCGCGGTGTCAAGAGCCGCCTCAGCAGCCAGAGGGGGCATCGCCATCGCCGGGAAAGCG
>SAAX01000079.1 GCA_009929215.1 Deltaproteobacteria bacterium
ACAAAAGAAATAAGAAAAGTGTGACTCCGTAACTTGTCTTATGGCTTATCCATTTTTTTGTTTATCAATAAATAATCAATAATCACAGCAATATATTTTTTATATGCAGCAGCATAATTCTATGCTAAACTATTAGAAATGGCATTGATTTTTTACCATTAGGGCAACAAAATAAACGGCATAAACCTGCATTTAGAGTTACACACTGTTGCCCCCACATGCTGACCATACCGTATCATCAGCAAAAACCGCAGATACCGTCACCCAATTCGATGCTATTGCTGTAGGTTACAAAACTGGCTGCCCCCCCAGAAAGACGCATACGGTAGGCATGGGGGCAACCCCCTTGCCCCCATGTGCGTATGTGCGTATGTGCGGCAACCCCTGGCAAACTGCGCCAGCAACTATCAACAGCTCATCGTTGAAAACAACAAATAACTGCCTTGAGAACCAAGGATGGAGTTCACGTGACTCAAGCCGGCAAACACCCTGCTGGCTCGCGCCATTCTGCCCCGCATTGAACAGGGGCTTTCTCGTCAGCGCTTTACAGGAGGCTTCATGCCGTATGTTACAAAACTCTTTATCCTCGTATCCCTCTGTTGCAGCCTGCTAGCCGGGCCCGCCCACGCTGGCGAAACGTCCCGCAAGAGCAAAAGCAAGGCTCAAACAACCGAAACCCAGTTTACAGTGGGCCAAAAATTTACCGGAACCAGCGCATGGTACGGCTTGCGGGCGCATGGCAGGCGCACGGCCAGCGGCACAACCTTTGACAGCACGCAGCTGACCGCCGCCCACAAAACCCTGCCCTTTGGCACGCTGGTAAAGGTCACAAACAAGCAGACCAAGAAATCAGTGGTGGTGCGGATAACAGACCGGGGCCCCGAGCCCGGCTACATCATTGATATCTCGCGTCAGGCTGCCATCGACATTGGCATGCTGCGCCAGGGCAGGGCCCCCGTTACACTTGAGATTGTTTCTCTGCCCAAGTCTTACGCCGCCAACTCTGCCCGCAAGTAGCAACCTCAAGGCAACGCATGCCCGCTCAGGGCCGTGCTTTAGCTGCAAGTTGCTGCGCGCCTTTGCGCCCATAGCCGCCACGCTCAACCATCGGCTCACCCGTATCTGGCTTTGGCCAGTGGGCACGGTGGCTTGCGTCGTATCCAGCTGCGCCGAAAATTCGGCCTTCTCTGCCACTGACGCACTGTACATTTACCCCGTTAAAGCCTACTTGCATTGACACAAGCGGTGCCAAGCGTGCACATGCATGCCACCCCAAGGGCCTTGCTTAAATGCAGAAGCACAGAAGTGCACGCTTGCCTCGGCTACATTGTGGGGCAGCAAACAGCACCACCATCTCCTTGATCAGGAGCCAGCAATGATTGTCTATATCCACGGCTTCAATTCAAGCCCTGCCAGCAATACCTATGGCAAGCTCAAGGCGCTTTTTGATGACGCCCAGGCGCTGGAATACCCTTCCGAAGGCATGTTTGCCGACAACCTTGCGCTGCTGTGCCAGCAGGTTGAACAGATCAAATCAACTTCCACCACGCCCCTGGTATTTGTGGGCTCATCGCTTGGCGGGTTTTATGCCTCGCAGGTTGCCCCGCTGTTTTCGGCCAACGGCCTGCTCATCAACCCGGCCATCCGCCCTGCTCAAAGTCTGCGAAAATTTTTGGGGCAAAATACCTATTTTTATTCTGGCCGCCAGTGGATTTTTACCGAGGCCATCTGCAACAGCTACCAGAATTTTTGCGACCAGCGCACGGCCCCCATCGAACGCCTTGTGGTCATTGGCAGAAGCGATACCACGCTCGACCCGAATGAAGGCCGCCAGTACTGGCAGCAGCACGCCACAATCCACGAAACGGACGATGGCCACAGCGTAGCGGCCATTGATGCCGTCATGCTGGCAAGCCTCAATAAATGGCTGCAAAAGGCCTGAAACCGACATATTGGGCATGCACCGAGCAAGCCTCATTGTAACTAAAAATCCCGGCAAAGCCGGGATTTTTAGTCTGCCGTATGCAGGGAATGTCTTCGGATGGGCTGACAGAGCCGCCCGCCCTACACCGCGCGGGGCGGTGCGGTAGATGCGCGCGTAATAAGCTGATGGCTGTATTCCACGCGCGTGATATTGCGGTCAGAGGCAGCCCCCCTGATCTTGTTATGCAGAATTTCCAGGGCATTACGGCCTTTATCGCGCATATAGTGCTCGACCGTTGTCAAATTTATGCCCGCAAAACCAGAGGGAAAAATATTGTCAAACCCGCACACGCTGTAGTCGCCGGGTATGGAAAATCCGCCCTCGCGCACAGCATCAATAACCCCATAAGCCACCATGTCGTTTACCGCCACAAAGGCGGTAATTTTTTTGTCGTCCAGGCACTTGCGTGCCAGTTCGCGGCCCACAAGGTGCTCTATCTGCACATTTTCCAGTTCGGTTTCCGGGCTGATATCTCGGCTTTTGACCTGCACGCTGCCCTCGGGACACAACTGGCCAAAGGTATCGCGCAGCCCCTGCAAACGCTGGGTGCGGATGGGGTTTGCCTCGTCCAGCGTGGTTGAAATATAGGCCAGATGCTTATGCCCCAACTCGTGCATATGGCGCGCAATGAGGCTGCCCGCATCGTAGTTGTTGAGCTCCACTGTATCCACGCCCAGATCCTGCCGCCTGTCGCCAATAACCACCATGGGCAGCTTGCGGTCTGCTTTTTCCAGCACATCTTCCGGATGCGCCAACATGGTAAAAATTACGCCAGACATGCCCATGCCGCGTGCGAGGTGCAAGGCCTCCAGTTCTTTATCAAGGCTGCGGTAGGTGGTGTAAATGCTGGTGGCATAGCCCCTGAGCCCGGCGGCCTGCTGAATGGCCTGAATAACTGTGGAATAATAAGGATTGGTGACATTGGGAGCCACCACCAGCACAGAGGGAATGGTTGCGCCGCCAAAGCCCCTGCGCCCGCCACGGTACCCCAGAGTCTCTGCGGCTGAGAATACAGCGGCAATGGTTTCGTCTGCAAACGATACGCCTTCGCGGCCGTTGAGCACCATTGAAACCGTGGCCTGCGATACGCCCGCAGCCTTGGCAACATGGGCCAAGGTGACCTTTTTTGCGGCAGTATGCCTGATTCTCTGGCTGTTGCCTGTACCTGCCGTCATAAAATGCGCCTCCTGTTCAACCATCAAGGTTCCACCACACAAGACGCGTGGTAAGCAGCTTGGGGGTCTTCAGCAATTCTTTTGGTGTCAAAATAATATTTTTTATTTAATAAATATTCAATTGACATAAAAATTTTATACATGCTATCTGACCTTAAATTTAGCACCATTCCACATTATTTTCAACTGGAGGTAATTAAAAATTTTTAAAATAGCATCTTATAATCACAAATTTTCGCAAATTTAAGTAAATTTTTTAATAAAACCGCGCTCACACAAAGGCGGAGATGACTACCCACGGAGGGTGTCTGCATGGACGAGAGCTCAAAGCAAAAATACGTTCCTTCCAAAAGTGAAATGCGCAAGGTTGTACTTGCCAGCCTGCTTGGCGCAACCATTGAATGGTACGACTTTTTTCTCTATGGCGTTGTGGCAGGCATTGTCTTTAACAAGCTCTACTTTCCCACGGCAGACCCCTACCTTGGCACCATCATGGCATACAGCACCTTTGCCATTGGTTACCTTGCGCGCCCCCTTGGCGGTTTTATTTTTGGTCATTACGGCGACAAGCTTGGCCGCAAACGCATGCTTATTCTCACCATGCTCATCATGGGCATTGCCACCGTGGGCATAGGGCTTGTGCCAACGTATGCCTCCATTGGCATTGCCGCACCCATCATCCTGCAAACGCTGCGCCTGTGTCAGGGGCTTGGCCTTGGCGGCGAATGGGGCGGCGCGGTGCTCATGACCTATGAATATGCCAGTGACCGCCAAAAGGCCTTTTACGCCAGCATTCCCCAGATGGGCCTTGCCACGGGCCTGTGCCTTTCTTCGGGCATGGTGGCCCTGCTCTCGTGGCTGCTGGACAACGAGCAGTTTCTTGCCTGGGGCTGGCGCTTTGCCTTTCTTGTGAGTGTGGTGCTCATTGGCATTGCCCTTTATGTGCGTACCCACATTCTTGAAACGCCCGAATTTCGCAAGGCCGAGGCCGATGGCGAAACCCGCAAAAAAACCCTGCCCATCGTCACCGTATGCAAAAATTATCCCCTCAACATTGCCCTTGGCGTGGGCGCCCGCTGGATTGACGGCGTGTTCTTCAACGTGCTGGCGGTCTTTTCCATTACCTATCTTGTGCAGCAGCTGCACACATCGCGCACCGAGGCCCTTACGGCGGTTATGTTTGCCGCCCTGCTCATGTGCCCCTTTATTCTTATTGCGGGCCGCCTGGCCGACCGCTTTGGCCGTGGGCGCATCTATGGACTCGCCAGCCTTGCCTGCGGTATCTCTGTGTTTCCCTCGTTCTGGCTCATGCAGAACAGCGGCGGCAGCATGTTTTTGATTGGCCTGGCTATTGCGATTCCGTTGAGCATCTTTTATGCGGGTGTTTTCGGGCCTGAAGCTGCGCTGTTTTCAGACCTATTTCCCGCAAAGGTTCGCTACACGGGCATTTCGATAGTTTACCAGTTCCCCGGTTTTCTGGTTGCTGGTATCGTGCCCGGCCTCTGCACCGTTCTTATCCAGTGGAAGGAAGGCGATCCCTTCTATATTTGCATATTCGTGCTCATCGCGGCTGCCACCAGCGCCTTCTCGGCCTTTACCATTCAGGCGCGGCACAACAGAGCGGCAAAGGCAGCGGGAGCCATACAGGATTAATACCATGCGAATCTTGCAACTATCAGACACGCACCTGCGGGGCGACAACAGCCTGTCTTTTGGTGTGGTTGATACCCGGCGCTGCCTGGACGAGGCCGCCGCACACCTCAAAGGTCTTGTGCAAAAGCCGGACGCCATCGTTATCACGGGCGATCTTGCCGACAGTGGCGATCTGCATGCGTACCACATTCTGCACGACGAGCTGGCCCCCCTGGGCTTGCCCGTATACGCCGTGCCCGGCAACCACGACAGGCGCGACCGCATGCAAGAGGTGATGCCGCAGTGGTGCCCTGCCAGGCAGGATATTGCGCCCTACCTCTGCTACACGGTTGAGCTCGATGACGCGCGCATGATCATGATGGACAGCATGAGCCCTGGTTCGCACTCTGGCCATTGCCACGCAGAAACCGGCAACTGGCTTGAACGCGAACTGGCCAAGCGCCCGGAAACACCCACCCTGCTGTTCATGCACCACCCGCCCTTTGTGACTGGCATGGGTGCCATGGACGAACCCTTTGAAAATGTGGAACGGTTCGCACAGATTGTCAGCAGCAACTCGCAGCTGCGCCTGTGTTTCGGGCACATGCACCGGCCTATCGTGACCATGTGGCAGGGCCGCGTTGCCATGACAGCACCTGCCGTATCCATGCAGATCGACCTCGACCTTTCACCAGAGGGCGGCGACACCTTCCGCATGGAAACACCGGGCTACCTGCTGCACCATTTTGACCAAGGCGTGTGGAATTCGCACGTATGCCAAATTGCGGTACAGGCCACATTTGCAGGCCCCTACCCCTTTGCGGGCTCGGTGAACCCCACACAATAAACATCTCCAGACATAAACACCCCACTCAAACCGCCGGGGCTGCCGACACCACGTAGGCAGCCCCGGTCGCGCATTTTAGGCTTCGCCATTGCTGCTCCGCCGCACCACTGATCAAAATATTTTTGCAAAAAACCGCAAGCGCCCAGCCCAGCTCAGCCCTTGGCACAACCACCTTTTGCCATTGAGCTTGTGCAAAACAATATTCACCAATAACAATTCTCATTACTATAGATATTGACAATACTAGCCGACCGGTCTAATTATGAGCCATGAAAGAAAGCGCACGAGACAAAATAATTGCAACAGGTGTTGAAATGGTTGCCATATCAGGGTTTAACGCCACCGGCATTGAATCTGTTCTCAAGGCTGCGGGCGTGCCAAAGGGATCATTTTATCATCACTTTGGCTCCAAGGAAAATTTTGGCATCGAGGTTATCAACCTCTTTGCCGAAAGGTACGCCCAAAAACTGCACAGCTTTTTTGACGACCAGAGCGTTGCGCCGCTCGAGCGCATTCGCAATTATCTGGAGCACAGCATAGAGCACCTGACCCACGAAAATTTTTCTAAGGGTTGCCTTATCGGCAATCTGGGGCAGGAACTGGCTGACCAGAACGAACGGTTCAGGGATCGGCTTGCAGAAATTTTTTGCGACTGGCTGGATATATTTGCCGACTGTCTGCGCCAGGCACAGCATGATGGCACGCTTAATCCCCGGCTTGATGCGCAAAAACTGGCAAGTTTTCTGCTCTCTGGCTGGGAGGGCGCAATCTTGCGGGCCAAGGTAATGCGCTCGCCCGAACCGCTGAAGCAGTTTGTCGGCATTCTGTTCACAACAGTTTTAACAGCAGGGTAATTTTCGGGCCGCACAATTCTGCAACGCGGCCAACCCATGCACCACATACACAACGAGCATACAAATGAACGCACAAAAAAACATACTTATGGTTACCACCAGCGCCGATTCCCTGCCCAACGGCAAAAGAACAGGCGTATGGCTTGAAGAAATAGCGGTTCCCTATCTGACTCTTGCAAAGGCTGGCCTTGCCATAACGGTTGCCAGCCCCAAGGGCGGGGCTGTGCCCCTTGATCCCACCAGTCTTGACGAGGCATCTGAGGCCAAGTGGCCAGACATAATGGAACTGCTTAAGAATTCTGCTCCGCTCAAGGATATGCAGGCCCACGGCTTTGACGCCATAGTTCTGCCTGGTGGCCACGGCACAATGATGGATTTTGCCGCCGATGCAGAGCTCAAACGCCTTTTGCTCGACTTTGCAAAGGCCGACAAAATTATTGCCGCCGTGTGCCACGGCCCAGCCGGGCTGGTGGGCGCAAAAAAGCCCGACGGCACGCCCCTGGTGGCGGGCAAAACCATAACAGCCTTTACCGATGAAGAAGAAGTTGCCGTTCAGCTAGAAAAAGTTGTGCCCTTCATGCTGGAGGCAACCCTGCGCAGCGAAGGCGCAAACTTTGTTGGCGGCCCCATGTGGGCCCCGCATGTGGAAATTGACGGCAACCTCATTACCGGGCAAAACCCCGCCTCAAGCGAGGCCCTTGCCAATGCGGTGCTTGAGCGGCTGCGCTAAACGCTTTGCCAGATGGACGCAAAGCCCGGCCCCCATATGATGGGAAGCCGGGCTTTTTTTGTGCAAAACCCCGGCAGCACGCTGCCGGGGCCATGTCGAACCGATTATTTTATGTAGTGGATGCGTTCAGCCTTGAACCTGTCCTGCGGGTCTTTTTCTTCCGCCGGGTATCCAATGGGAAAGATGGCAAAGGCGCGTTGCCCGGGCTCGATGGCCAGAATCTTTTCAACCATTGCCATTCTGTCTTCTTCCGGGGCGACACCAAGCCACACCCCGCCAAGGCCCAACGACTGAGCAGCCAGCCACAGGTTTTCCATGGCAATGGCCAGGTCTATCTGAGCGTATTGCGGAAAACGGCAGCCGTCCTCATGATAGGCAGTTACAATGGCCATGGGCGCGTGCGCGGCGCAGCCCGCATAAGGGCTTACCTGGGCCAGCTCCTGCAATTTTTGTTTGGAGGTAACCACATAGAAATCCCAAGGCTGCTGATTGCCAGCCGAGGGCGCAGCCATGGCGGCGCGCAGCACCTGCTCCAGCTTGTCGTCCTCTACGGGGCGGTCTTCAAACTTACGCACGCTGACCCTGTGGAATATCTCTTTCATACGATCCTCCTGCTGGTTGCGCCGTAGCTTTTTGGTACAGATTTATTCGAGAATATAGGCGCTGACGATCTCTCCATAATAGGCAATGTGCGCGTCGCGGTTTGCGCCCACGGCCGATCCGTCCACATCCTGCGGATAACATTTTGTTCTGTAGTCTTCAAAAAGGGCTGGCAGATCCTGCTTTTGCTGGTACACGATTTTGCATTCCAGCGTAAGGGGCAGCTCTTTGACCGCAGGCACGGAAACCATTTCAGAATCCACCAGGGTAAGCCCGGCCTCGGCGATTTTGTCGAGGTTGCGGCCGCATTTTGAACCACAAACACCCAGAATTTTTTTGTTAAACTCGCCAAAAGGTATGTTGACGGTAAATTCGGGGTTTTTGTCCAGCAGCTCGCGTGTAAACCGGTGCTCGCGTATAAAAGCCACAAAAATGGGGGTAGACCATTCGATGCCAAGGGTTCCCCAGCCAATGGTCATACTGTTTACCCTATCGCCAGCCTTGGAGGTGAGCAATATGCCCTTGGGCAGGGCTTCCAGAATATTCTTGGCGTAGTCGGCAACGATAATTTTTTTTCTTTGCATGGGTCACTTCGATTGATTAGTTAATCATTGGTAGTGTACTAGTAACTCGCACAGAGGGCATAAACAGCCTGGGGGCTGCTCTGCCGGGCCAACACCAAATATCTATCGTGAGGCTGCTGCCAAGACTTTGCCTTGGCTCGCAGTAAATTATTAGACCGGTCGTATATTAAGTCAAGCAGAATTGACTCGCCTGGGGTACATGAAAACAGCCAACATGGCTGGTGCCCGACAATTTTGCAGAATCAGGCAAGTAAATAAGAGAATTGAGCTAGCGACAAGCCACAATGCAGGGGTAATAGATATACAAAATTGCAGCCCAGAGTTTCCAGATGACTGCATATGCCCATGCACTGGCACATTGTAAAAGCGCAAGTGGCCCTATTGGCACAAAATTGTTTTTCGACTTCAGATCTGCACAAATACATTTTTTGTTGCTGTATTTGATTGTGCAATAAAACTTCATCACGTTTTTATACTGCTAACCAGCAAAGGTACTTACCCATGGAAAAAGCAAAGGTGTATTTTACAGATTTTCGCACCAAGGCTTTTGGCGACGGTCTGCCCACCAAGCTCAAAAAAATGATCAAGAAGGCTGGCATAGGCACCATTGATATGAAGGGCCGCTTTGTGGCCATTAAGATGCACTTTGGTGAACTGGGCAATATCAGCTACTTACGCCCCAACTACGCCCGCGCTGTTGTGGATATGGTTAAGGAACTGGGCGGCAAGCCCTTTCTTACCGACTGCAACACCATGTACCCCGGCAGCCGCAAAAACGCGCTGGAACACCTGGAATGCGCATGGCAAAACGGCTTTACCGCCCTTACGGTAAACTGCCCCATCCTGATCGGCGATGGTCTTAAAGGTACGGACGAAGCCCTCGTACCCGTGCAGGGGGGCGAATTTGTTAAAGAAGCCAAGATTGGGCGTGCGGTCATGGACGCCGATGTTTTCATCAGCCTCACCCACTTCAAGGGGCATGAAATGACCGGCTTTGGCGGCACAATCAAAAATATTGGCATGGGCTGTGGCTCGCGCGCTGGCAAAACAGAACAACACAGCAACGGTAAGCCCAATATCGACGAAGCACTGTGCGTGGGATGCAAGGCCTGTATCAAGCAGTGCGCTAACAACGCGCTGCATTTTAATGCCGAAACCAAGAAAACAGTCATCAACTACGACAACTGCGTGGGCTGTGGCCGCTGCCTTGGCGCGTGTAACTTTGATGCTATTTCTTTTGGCTTTAACGCAGCCCTTGAGATGCTCAACTATAAAATGGCCGAATACACCAAGGCCGTTGTGCAAGATCGCCCGCACTTCCACATTTCGCTGATTGTGGATGTTTCGCCCAACTGTGACTGCCACGGCGAGAACGATGTGCCCATTCTGCCCAACATCGGCATGTTTGCTTCGTTTGACCCATTGGCCCTTGATCAGGCCTGTGTGGATGCCTGCATGAAGGCAAAGCCCCTGCCGGGCAGCCAGCTGGCCGAAAATCTGGGCAAAAAGGGTTTTGTGGATCACCACGACCACTTCAAAAATTCGCGCCCAGAATCTGAATGGCGCTCGTGCCTCGAGCACGCTGAAAAAATTGGGCTTGGTACGCGCGAGTACGAACTGATCGTTGTTAAATAATGCATGCGAAACGCAATGGCCGGTATTTTCCGGCCATTGCTGCTTGCAGAGAGCCCTGCTTTATTAACCACCAAACCGCTTCGCAACGCAGGCGGAACAACTTTTTATAAGGATTTGCCAATGCCCGAAATGGCCAAACTGCTGGAAAATCTTGCAACAAATGACGGTGGCTCTGTGAATTCTCCGATCAAGGGCGTCCGTTTTTTTAAAAATTCAAAGCAGACCCGCCGCAAACCCCTGCTGTACACGCCGGGTATCTGCATTGTTGCTTCCGGCTACAAGCTTGGCCATTTGGGTGGCAAGACATTTCGCTACGACGCGGGCAACTATCTGGTGACCTCGATCTCCATGCCTTTTGAGTGCGAATCATTTCCCAACGGCAATGAGCCGCTGCTGGGCATGTTTATTGATATCGACCTGGTGCAGCTCAACGACTTGATCCGGCAGGTTGACCTGCACACAGACCTGCATGCACATACGGCCAGCGATTATCAGCTGGCCATCGGGCCATCGGTTATGGATGCAGAAATGAAGGACGCGACAATCAGGCTGCTCAAGGCCCACCGCTCTGAACAGGAGGCACGCATTCTTGGGCCAGCATATGTGCGCGAGATACACTACCGGGCGCTGTGCGGTAGCCAGGCCCCGGTGCTGCTCTCAGCGGCCAGGGGCAACGGAACAATGTCCCAGGTTCTGAATGCCATCAGCCTGATGGAACGCAGCTATCAAGACAAGTTTGATATCAAACAGCTGGCTGTTTCTGCCCACATGAGCACTTCTGCCTTTCACAAGGCTTTCAAGGATATAACTGCCGATTCACCGCTTCAATATCTTAAAAAAATTCGACTCGCCAAGGCTCGAGATCTCATCGTGCAAAGCAAAATGCGGGCGAATCTGGCCGCCAGCGAAGTAGGCTACGAAAGCCCCTCGCAGTTTAGCAGAGAATTTAAACGATATTTTGGCGAAAGCCCCGCTGACGTGATGCGCGAGATGCGGTCTGCGTAGTTAGTGGAGGGAGCGGCCGCACGCAATGGGCAAGGGGATACGACCTTGCATCGTGATTTGGGGGAGCTATCCATGCTCTTCTTCTTTTACTGAAAGAAAAGATGGCCGGGGTAGTCCGGCCATCTACTTTTTCCTTCATGAATTCAGAAAATCAATCCCCCAAGGCGACGATATGGATACGATTGCCATGCGCCTCTACAACACGATAGAGGTCGGCAAAAGAAATCCAGACTGTTGCCGTACTGTCATTGGGATGTACACCGAGACAAGGGTTGCCCTCAAGAGCCGCATCAAATACAAGCTCAACCTCGCGCTCGTCATCATTAAGAATGCCCAGGGGGGTTACCTCGCCTTGAACCAGATTAAGATAATGGGCGAGGCGCTCTTGCGAGGCAAAGCTGAGCCTGGAAGTTCCCAGTGTTTGCTGCAGGACTTTTAAGGGCGCTACTTTATCATTGGGCAGGGTTACAAGAAAATGCCGCTTGCCAGCAGAATCTCGCAGAAAAAGATTTTTACAGACATCACCTTTGAGGAATAACCCCAAGCTTTTCATTTCATCAATAGAAAAAATTGCCGGGTGCTCGGTAACGGAGAACGCAAAACCAAGTTGATTCAGGTAGTCGTATACTTTTTGGCGTTTTATAAGGTCAGACATAATTTCTCTGAATAGTATTGAGTAAAGATTGAGTGATATCCTTTGAAGATATGATCACAAAATACTATCTGTAATATTGTATCTAATCTGGCTTGAAAGACTTTAGGTTAATGATCGCAAGCCTGCAAGAACAGTATCAAACATGCGCAACTTTGCTTTCAGGCAAAGTGTTGATAGTTGTTCACTGCGACTGACAATCTCATATCTTTTTCGCAAAGAAGCAGTTTTAAGTGCTGGAAGGCGCAATACTCAAATAGGTGTTGCCCATTTGTCATGATAATCGCCTTTTGACAAAGTGTGGAAACCTGCGCGGCGCTTACTGTTGCTTTCTTGGAGTTGGGTTAACCTGGTCGGCTGGGGTTATTAGAATCAATCTTTCTGCCCTTCGGACGCGTGATTTCTTCGCCTGACTTGCGATTGGGACGCCTGACCGGCGTGGGGCATTTGTCAGGTTTGAATAATTTTTTCAAACTGTTTTGCCCTTCGGGCATGGTGTATCCCCCTCCGATGAAGTTTGGGACGCCTGTGCGGCGCGCAGCAAGGCGGGGCCGGTTATGGGGCTGCGCCCGCCAATCTGATGCCAAACACCGCATAGCGGTTTTCGGCCGCCATCGTCGGCAATGCCGCCGGGCGGAAAGGCACGGATATCATTCGCTGACGGTGCGGCAAAGCCGCGACCTGCTCCTGATTTC
>SAAX01000142.1 GCA_009929215.1 Deltaproteobacteria bacterium
GCGATGATCGAATAAATGCCGCAGCGGGGGACGGAATGGCAAAGTTTGTGCCTTTAACCGGGTGTCAAAAAGAACTGTGGCTTTCTGCTAAAGCAGCATTGTCCGATTATGCCGAAACATCCATCAGGGGCTGCTATCATATAGATGCCATGCTCGACCCTGAGCTCCTGCGTCAGGCCATTCGCTGGACGCTTTATTTTACGCCCCTGCCCGCCGCCTCGCTGTGTCAGAACGAAGAAGAGCCCCGTTTTATTGTTGGTGAACCACACGAGCCGGATTTTCGGGTTCTGGACGCCGCCTCGCAGCCAGACCCCGCCGCTGCCGCCGACCGCATGATCGACGAGTTTTTTGAAGAACCGGTTGAAAATCCTCTCATGCGCTATGCACTGGTGCTCACAGGCCCGTCAACCTGCATTGTGGCCATGAAATGCTCACATGTGGTGCTCGACGGGCTGGCCTTCTTTTTTCATATTGCTGTAATTGCCGATGTGTACACGTCCCTTGCACGCGGCGAAACGCCCAATCTGGGCGAGCCCTGCCCCTGCGACGAAGGATACCTTGAAGATCAGGCGCACTGCGCCTCGCCGCGTTTTCAAAAAGACATGGCCTTTTGGCAAGAACACCTTGCCCGCCTGCCAGAAAAAAGGCTGCTGCGTGCCCTGCCGGGCCGCCCAGATGTGCTGGGCGAAAGCCGCCACCAAAAATATGTGCTTTCTGAAAAATCCTCGCGCGAAGTAGCGGCGCTCATTGCCGCGCACAAAGTCAGCCCCGCCGTATTTTTTACCGGCATTTACTCGCTGATTGTTTCGTTCATGAGCGGCGAAAAAAACATTGTGGCTCTCGCCCCTGTGGCCTACGGCGAGCGTAAGGTGCTTTATCGCAGGCAGGGGGCCATGATGTCGCTGCCGCCCCTGCTGGTTAACGTGGCCGCCTACGATACCTTTGCCAAACTGCTAGAGGCCATCAGCGCGCAAAATGCCTCATTTTACCGCCATGTGCGCACGCCCTACCAACTGGCGGCGCGCAGGCTTGAGGGCCGCAATTTTGCCTTTCTGGCCGACACCTTTGTCAATTTTTTGCCCAACACGCCCCCCGGTACGCCAGAATTTCCCATTGTGGAGGCCGAGCAGCGCCACAGCGCCAAGGAGCCTATCCTTTTTGGCACGCTGGTTATGCAAGAGCTGCGCACGGGTTGTTTTTCACTCACCGTGCGTAACAGCCGCAACCACCTGAGCGACAGGGATGTGGAGCGCTTTGTGGCGCGGGTTGAAAACGTGGTTGCCCAGCTGGCGGCAGGTGTTGAACCGCCCATGCTCGACTATCTGCTGGATGCAGAAAAGCAGGAGCTGGCCCAGTGGCGCAACGGCCCGGGCAGAAAGTACGACATCCGTTCGTTGCCAGAGCTGTTTGACGCCACGGCAGAGAAATTTGCTGCCCGCACAGCCGTTAAGGACGAATGGGGCAATGCCCTGACCTACGCGCAATTGCGCGAAAATTCTTTGCGCTGCGCCGCCTGGCTGGCGGGGCAGGGGGTTGGGCGGGGCCATATTGTGGCTGTGGCGGCACGTCGCACGGTCAACCTGCCAGAGGTGGTGCTGGGCATCCAGCGGCTGGGCGCGGTGTACCTGCCCATCGACCCCAAGGCCGCGCCCGACCGTCTGGCCTATATTGTAGAGGATGCCGGGGCAAACCTTACTCTCGATATGGGTGACCTTGCCTATCGGCAGACGCCCCTTATTCCTCTGCCACAGCCGCCCCTGCCCACCGAGGGGGCCTATCTTATCTATACGTCTGGCTCCACGGGCAAACCCAAGGGTGTGCTGGCCCCGCACGGCGGCTTTGCCAACATGATCCAGGGGCAGATAGAGCTTTTTGGCGTGCTGGAAGACGACCGCGTTGTGCAGTTTGCGCCGCCCATTTTTGACGCCTCGCTGTCAGAAATGTTCATGGCCCTGCTGGCGGGGGCTGGCCTGTACCCGGTGAGCGATCAGTGCCGTAATGCGCCATGGACGTTGCGTCAGTATATGATTGATAATGATATCAGTGTGGTAACCCTGCCGCCCTCGTACCTTAACCTGTTTGAAGGCGAGCCCTTTCCCGGTTTGCGCGTGCTCATCACCGCTGGCGAGCCCCCGGTGGCGGCAGACGCCCTGCACTACGCCAAATCGCTGCGTTATTTCAACGCTTACGGCCCAACGGAAACCTGCGTTTGTGCGGCCATGAAGGAAGTTTCGCCCTTTGAGCCGCAGCCCATTGGCGTGGGGCGGCCCATTCCCAATGTTACGCTCTCCATCCGCAATGCCGAGGGGCGCGAGCTGCCAGCGGGCATGCCCGGTGAACTGTGGATTGGCGGGGCCAGCGTGGCCCTAGGCTACCACAACAAGCCCGA
>SAAX01000143.1 GCA_009929215.1 Deltaproteobacteria bacterium
TCAGCACTGCGACTTCACTTTCCAGTTCCGGCAGCTCGGTTGGGCCGGGCGTTCCTTCCTTGGCGCGATTCCGTCCACTGGCGTGTTGTCCGTTGTGACGGCTGCCAATGTGGCTGCTGGCGG
Organism: Deltaproteobacteria bacterium; assembly: GCA_009929215.1. Classification (GTDB taxonomy): domain Bacteria; phylum Desulfobacterota; class Desulfovibrionia; order Desulfovibrionales; family Desulfovibrionaceae; genus Desulfovibrio. Next base: position 124 of record SAAX01000143.1, read on the forward strand.
GGCGTACACCGTTGGCGCAATCGTCAAAAATACCACCAAGAACGACGACAACAGCGGTGCGGGCTACACCGTAACTGCTGTGGATACAAACAACGGCACAATCACCGTTTCGCCTGTGCCTACCGGGTGGGCCAAGGACGACCAGATTGACCCCTGGTTGCCGGAAGCAGCCCCCATTGGTGTTGCTCTGGAATCCACTGCGACCAAGGTTTTTGTGGGCGGCACGGCTGGCAAGCTGATGGAAGGTTCAATCACGCTTGGCACGCCCACCAACTTTATTGATGAGCTTGGCAACGATTACCCCGGCGAAAACGCCGACAACACCCGCGCATTTAGCATGGACAACAGTCTGTATTTCAGGGCTGAAGACGTGCTTGAATTTAAGCGCGGATATGACGGCTATGAACTGCCTGTGCATGTCGTGCTTGGCAACAAGGCGGGCGGATCTCTGTCGCTGGTTATGCGCCGGGTGAAGTTTGTCATGCCAATCGTGGATTCTTCCGACCCCTTTGTTATCCTTAAGCGTTCTTCTGCCATCCTTGGCACGAAGGGCAACGACAGCCTTGTGCTGGTGCAGGAGTAATATCGCATGCCGAAGATTCTGACTGATGCTTACCGTGACTCTACGTTTTTCGTGGCCTACAACGAGGACAAGACGGAAGGTGTCTACCTTAAGCCGCTGACCGATACCATGAAGGGCAAGTTGCGCAATGAAGCCCAAAAAGAAGCGGGCGCAGATGATACCCAAACCGGGGCCATCCTTGTACGCAAGATGATTCAGGCGAGCGTGCAAGATTGGAAGGGCTTCTACGATGTGGCTGGCGTGGATATCCCCTGCGACAAAGAGCACATCAAGGAAATCTGCGAATGTGACAGCGAGTTCACAGCTGGCCTGATGTTCCGCATCCAGAACGTGGCCCGCATTGGTGAACTGGAAGAAAGAAAAAACTAACGGCGTGGGCTGAGTGGTATGCAAACCCGGCAAGCCCTACTTGTGAGGTTTGCCGGGAGCTGAACGAGGACAACGGCGGGCCACCGCCATGCTCAACATGCCAAAAGCCCACAGCGTTGACCAAGCGAAACTACGAGGCTTGGGAAGTTTTCTGCGATCTTGACACCTTCGGGCGTGACGTAGACACGATGGGCGGATTCCCGCTCAATCTTCGGCAAGAGGCCATCTCGCGTGCCTGCCGACACACCAGCGATCCGCGGGGGATAGAATGGCGGGTTAAGGAATATGACCGCACATTTACGAAGTTCCGCAGGAAAGAAACCGCGCGCAGGCGAGAGGCAGAAAAGCAATAAGGCCGGGTTGGGTGGGATCATCCTGCCCGGCCTTTTAAGATAATTTGGAGGCCAGCCAATGCCTATTGTTAATATCGAGCTCAAATTCAATGACCAAGGCGCAGTTACAGGCGCGCGCAATCTTACGGCATTGTCTGAGGCCGCTGAAAAAGCGCAAAAGTCAGTGTCAGGCGTTGGTGACAGGGGGGCAGCGTCAGTATCCAGCTTGGGAAAAAACGCAGAAGTTGCAACGTCTAAAATCCAAGGTCTAGCAACGCAAATTCTTGCGCTTGTGGGTGCTTACAAGGCACTGCAAGCTGCATCTTCTTTTGTATCCCGCACATTCGATTTTTCCAGCAACCTTGAAGATTCTCAGATTGCCATTGCTTCCGTTCTTGGCGCGACAAACAAGATTGCGGATAGCCAAGGCCGCATACTGGAAGGCGCGGAAAAGTTCAACGCTGCGCAGGAAATCTCTGCGCAGATGATGGAAAAGATACAGGTTCTCGCGCTCCAAACCACCGCTAATTTTGACGACATTGTGCAGGGCGTGAGCGGCATCATTGCGCCAGCGACAAAGGCTGGTGTGGCAATGGAAAAATTGCCGCAGTTTGCCGTTACGGCTGCGCAGGCCATGACGGCAATGAAGATTCCTGTGCAGCAAATGCGCACAGAAATTGAATCGCTGTTGTCTGGCAATATCACCCGCTCGCAGGACTTACTTGCCACAAACCTCGGCATAACCGGGGAGATGGTGCGCAACTGGCAGCAGCAGGGCACGCTGGTCGAAGAACTGACCAAGCGAATATCTATCTTTAATGAGGCTGGTGCTGCCTCTGCCCAAACGTGGTCTGGCCTTAAAAGCAACATGAAAGAGGCCCTTGACTACCTGTCTTCGCAGACGGGCAAGGGTCTATTCGAAGGGGCGAAGCAGAGTTACAGGGAACTGTATGCCCTGATGGTCAGTACGGATCAGAACAA
>SAAX01000080.1 GCA_009929215.1 Deltaproteobacteria bacterium
ATACTGGCGCGAACGCTATCAACGTCAGAGGTCGCGAGCTCTTCCACGATTTGGGACGCGATACGTCCTTCAATATGTTTGTGATAGCGCGAGGCATCGGCCACAATAGAGGTTTTGCCGCTGTTCACATCCTGATAAAGCATCCAGAGCCGGGCAAAGGTCAGGGGACCACTGCCTGATAATCTTGCCGCTTCTGCTTCTGCTCTGCGTTCAGTATTCGATTGCTCCACGCCTGCGGCCCGCATGGCTCGAATTTTATTTGCCTTTGCTGCGGTCATGCCTTCAGACTCGCGTCCTACTGGTTCCTCAACCTCTTTGGAGCCACGCCCACCACGCCTATATCTGATATAATACTGGCGTTCTTCGCCGCTACAATCGAGGCGCTCTTTCCATCGGAAGGTCACGCCCGGATATTTTGTCCTGCCCCTTTTTGAAATAGACACGCTCAACCCCCGCCAATCAACAAGTTTTGACTAATTTCTTCCCCGCACGCTTCCCCGCACCGAACACAAAAATAGAGCGTATTTGAGAGAAATACAAGGTGAGGCATATTTTATTTTTCCTTTTAAAATAGACATATATAGAACTTTACAGGAGTACATAGAAATAATGACTCATGGCCTCCGGAGCCAAAGGCCGTGAGTTCGAATCTCGCCGAGCGCACCATAAAGAATTCAAGCGGTTAGCTGTAAAAAGCTAGCCGTTTTTTTCGTGGGCTTTGCCAATTTGTGCCAGAATACCACACTCAATAAACGTTGTTTTGTAACATACTGTTAAACTGGTATATTTTGACATATGATTTGGGCGTGGAATAGCATAAGGAGTGCGTAGGGTACGTGTCTTGGTGTGGCAGGCATTTGCTTCCACCTAGTCAAATCTCTGTGACAAATAGGGCGGGATACCAATGAAAAAGTATATTGTGGCGTTACTTATTGTCGGCCTGTTTCTCTCTGCTTGTTCAATTCGGCAGGAGATAACACCATCTACTGAGCAAATTGAAACTGATGAAATATGTATTGTAGACAATCCTGCTGTACGCAATGGATTTCTTGAGGCAATGCAAAAAACACTGGTTGAGCGAGGATACAAACCAAAGGTATTCAGTAAAAACGACAAGGCGCTTGATGATTGTAAATACAATATTATTTATACTGCAAATTGGAAATGGGATTTGGCTTTGTACATGGCTTATGCAAAAATTGATGTCATCCACAATAACCGCGTTGTTGCCGCTGCGCTGTATGATTCCAATCATGGCGGAGCTAACCCTAAAAAATGGGTCAAGGGTGATAACAAGGTAAGCGAGCTTATTAGCCAAATGCTCCCGCTCAAAAACGGCGCACAGCCCCAGGTACAAGAAAAAACAGCGGAGAATGCCCAAGCCAAGTAAGATTGTGCAACCTGCTTTGTGTCGTATGGGTTATGGTGATGTGGTAAATAATTGAGAGCAAGACCCCGCTGCATACGTTTCCCGGCAGAAAAAAATTGCCCCCGCCACACCAATTAAGATTACAAAAAAATCCCGGCCCATAAACTGAGTCGGGATTTTCGTTCTAGATATAGTGCTTCACGCACCACCTGATGACATGCCGTGGGCTAGCCGCTACCCCTGCCGCTTGACCTGCCGCCTACTCCGTCTTCACTTCCAGCAGTTCGCCATTCAGGCTTTCAAACGTGCAGTTTCTGCCCTCGCGCTTGCTGCGGTACAGGGCCGCATCTGCCTGTGCCAGCAGCGCCGCCGGAGTAGAATTGGCAAAATCGCGCACAGAGGCTATGCCCAAACTGATGGTAAGCCATGCGCCGCCACCCCCGGTGTGAGGAATTTTTTCATCCTCCACGGCCTTTCTGATACACTCGCTGACATGGCGCGCGTCGTTTGCGCCGCCCACCAGCAGCACCACAAATTCCTCGCCACCATAGCGAAACACCATGTCTTGTGGCCGATGGGCACAGCCCAATGCCAGGCTTGCCACACGCCGCAGACAGTCATCGCCCGCCTGATGCCCGCACATGTCGTTGAATTGCTTGAAGTAGTCCACATCAAACAGAATGAGAAACAGGGTCTTTGCCTCCCGCTGGGCCACGCGCCACATGAGCGGCAGCGTTTCATCAAAATGCCTGCGGTTGAACAAGCCCGTAAGGCCATCTTTTTGGGAGAGGTCTTCCAACCGTTTATTGGCTGCATCCAGCTCTTTAGTGCGTTCCGCAACCATGCCTTCAAGGCTTGTGGCGTAGTTTTGCAGCTGCGCGCGCGAAGAAGCCAGATCGGTGGTCATGGAATTGAACACGCGGGCGAGCTTGCCCAGATCGTCCTGTACAATTACGGGAACCGCAGAATGAAAGTCCCCCTTGCCCAGCTGGTCCATGCGCCGCATAAGCAGATGCACCTGCTTTGTGCCGCGCAAGGCAAGGTGGATGCCCAGGGCGATGGCCAGCACGCCAATGATCAGAGCGGCCAGGGTAGCCATGCCGATGGCCGAGGCTGAGGCCGTGGCAATTTCTTTTTGAATGGCGTTCTGAATGGTGAAAACTTCTGCCCTTGGCAGCGCCACCACCACAAAGTACCTTGCAGGAAACGTGGACTTGCCGTTCCAGCGGTACACGCGGTTCAGCTCGCGCACGGCCAGATAATATTCGGCATTGCTGCCCGCCACCGTATACAGCCTGAATTTCTCATCCTGAGGGGGCAGCTTGAGTGTGGCGATATCTGGTATGGTGCTGGCAAATATGTTTGTGCTGTAGCGGGTGACCCCCTCGCCCCGGGCCACCTGATTGCTCACCCCCAGCAGAGCGCGTTGCTCTTCTGTGAGATTAAGCACCTCGCCCCCGTCTGACATGATAAAGGCGAAACCCGACTGCCCGATTTTGGCACTGTGAACAATTCCGGCAAGAGCATCCACACCAATATCTATGCCTACGGCCCCGTTGTTGGCATCCCTCGCAGGCGTCCACAACGGATAAAAGAAGGTTATCATGGTTCCCGTGCCGCCAGCGTCATCATAATATGGCGTAATGGTTCTCAAATCATGATTGTCAGGGGATTCGCCAGGGTGTTCCCTAAGCCAGCGTTCCCACTCCTCGACCATGCCGGGAAAGAAAAAATCCCACCAGTTCTTGTCGTTGTGGCCCTTGTATTTTTCGTCAAATATGGCAGGCATCTGCGCCCAGGGATACATGAGCATGTACGGGTCACTCTTGGGCCCGACCAAATAAAGCCAGCCCTTTTGTGCGCCGCTACGCCCCATGGCGTTCATAAATGGCTTGAGCGTAGCCCCGGTTGCCGCAAGGTCTGTGGTCGCCCTGCCAATATGGCCGGTCTTGTCGTGCTGGTAGCCCCACACGCTCAGGCTCATATTCGCCGCGCCACGGGCAATATTGGACCAGTTTTGCTGCGGGTTGTGTACAAAGTCGTTGTGGTAATAGGGATACTTCTGAAGCAGCTGGCCAGCTTTTTGGGCGTCTTCGCCAAGGTCAATGAGGGTCTGGGCCGCTGTGGCGAGAATTTTCAGCTCGTTGGTGATCAGCCTGATGCGCAGGCTGGCATTGCTGGTGATCTCGTTGCTGTATTCTGTAATGATATTGGAATACAGGTTGTTCATGTGCTCGCTAAGCACAGCCTGCACATCGTCCGAAAGGCGACTGCGCAAAACCGAGATGACTATCAGAGCAGAAAGTATGAAAAGAAAGGACGGAAAGATCACCAGGGCAAGGATCTTGAGGCGAAAGCTGTGCAGCAGGTATTCCTTGATGGCCATAGGGTCGATCCTTTCAGATAAATCTGCTCAGCGTGGCGCAAAGCTTTGCCCTTGGCTTCTGAGCTGTGATCTTATACCCACTTCATGCCATTTTCTAGAGATTGTCCAGATATTATTCAAGCCGCTATAAAACAATAATGGCATTAACCGGAAAGGCATTCAAAAAGCCCTTGTGACACTCCATCACAAGGGCTTTTGCAAATAAATGACGCATAACTGTCAGGGAGCAACATACCCCACTGGATGTGAACGGCAATCCCGGAACCCGAGGGTCCACTGCCGCTGATCGCGCATACAAAAACCGCCATTCAAGTAAACTGTGCACGGCAGAGGGCCGTTGGCACATCCATCAACAGCTACACGGGGCGTATACACCTCAAAAAATTGCGATCCATCATCCGGCTGAATCTTCACCTTCAAGGCTTCGCCCTGCCCAGCAGGCGCTGGTACGAGCCATGTACGCTCTCCAAAATGAGAGCCTCGCTGATAGAAAAATATCGTCAGCCCCAAAAGAGCCGCGCCCAATGTCCATATGACCAGCCGTTCCTGCACTGTTCCGCTCAAGGCTGCCTTGTTTCTGAAAAAACAGGCCAAGGCTGCGGCAAAAAATATCCAGAAATACGCTGACCCAAAACGGATCTCCGGGGCGCTGCAAAACCATCCCGTTAGGCTGGCCAGCGTGAGCGCAAAAACGGCCCACACCACTGCACTGCGATGCCGCAACAAGGCTGGCAGCCATATCAGGCAGCCAAGCGCCAGCGGTACAAAACCATTGTACCACATTTCAAAAGACTGGAGCTGGCGCGCTAGCCACGAGGGAAACCAGAAGGTGAGCCCTTGACGAAGGCTCTCATGAAACATTTCATTGGGCATTCTGGCCCAACCAAGAATGCTTTCCAGACATTCCTGTACCTTTGCCTCTGCCATGCTCCAGTCAACGGGAAAAGGGAGCACTGTTGATGGATACACAGGATAGCCCGTGAGCATCACATTTTTAGCAATCCACACAGCAGCAGCCAAGCCCGGCAGCACGCAGGCACAGCCCATTTGCCGCATCCATTTTTGTGGATGATCTTGCCTTATGCCCCAGGCTGCTACACCAACACAACCTGCCACAAACAGAGGGTTCAGGGGTTTGAGCAAAAAAGCCGTTGCCGTCATCACTAGCACGCCGTTTGCCAAGGCCGTGCGGTTTTCTTTATGAAACAGGATACGCAGGCAGACTGAAAAAACCACCGCACACAAAAAAAGTGCTGAATTGTCGTAATAAAGCGAAGGGCGCATATCACGCAGATAATAGGCCACCAGGGGCATCAGGGCCGCTGCATAAAATTTGCGCCATATTTCTTGGCTGGTGAACACTTCGGCAACACACCAGCCCAGAGCCCCGAATGCCAGCAATCCCGGCATGAGATAAGCACTACGGCCCAGCATTGCCCCCTGCTCAAAAAGAGCTGCCAACACATGCCACGTAGAATTCATGCCAAGGCGAAAGTACAGATTGCCAATGCCGGTCACTGTTCCATACTCGCGCAGGTAACGTACCAAGTGCAGGTGATAGTCCGTGGTATCCCCACCGCCGCCAGCTCTAAATTCAGCATAGCCCGTTTTGTAAGCCAGCAGCGCAATCAGTGCTGCCACAAGCATGCAGCCCACAACGCTCAGATTTGTCAACCAGAGGCGTTTGCGCCAAATTTGCCACGCGCCCAAACCGCTGGCCCAAAAGCACGCAAGGGCAACAGTGCCCTGAAGAGGAGCAATAAGAGAAAGCAGCAACCCTGTCAGCCCCACGGGGAGCATGCCTACCCAAAAGGCGAGAAAAGGATTTTGCCCGTGCAAGCCCAGTACCTCCAGCAAAAATACGCCAGACAGCCAGACCAGCAGAGCACTCGCGAACAGCGCAATAGTCAGAAGCAGCATGTTATGATCCTAGAACACACAGAATTTGCGCAGCAAAAAGTTGCCCACAAACCCCAGCAAAGTCGACCAAACCTTACTCCAATATGCTGAAATGCCACATAAAATAAATCCAGAAGTAAGGCCGTAGTCCACACACCCCATAACGAAAACACAGGCAATGTATATGCCTATTTCGCGCGGGCCCGACCAACGCGCCTTATGACGAAAAAGAATCGTAATGCACAGCAGATAGTTCAACCCAGCTGCAAGGATAAAAGCTATCCATATTGCCGCAGCAGCGCCGAATCCCACGCTGATAAGGGTGGAAAAAACGCTGATATTGGTTATTGCGCACACAAGACCTATGCAGAAGTAGATAAGAATCTGCATGGGCAGTGGCGCACAGTGCGCACTGTAGTGCAATATGCAGTACAAGGCATGTACACCATCACGCCAGCCGATTTTTTTGCCTTCCTCGTATCCACGTGGTTCGTAATGAATCGAACACTCGTAAACGCGAAATTTTTTCTGGGCCACCAGGGCGGTCACCTCTGGCTCAAAGCCAAAGCGTTCTTCCTTGAGAAGCGGTGCAATTTCAGCAATCGCTGCGCGGCTGAACAACTTATAGCAGGTTTCCATATCGCTGATATCAAGGCCGGTGAACATGTTGGAAATAAATGTCAGAGTACGGTTCATCCATGTATGCCAAAATGAAAGCACACGCCGTGTCTGTCGGCGAAGATAGCGCGAACCGTACACAACATCAGCGTTGCCTTCTACCAGTGGTACTAACAGTTTGAGGTAATCGAGAGGATTGTATTCCTGATCTGCGTCCTGAACGCCAATATAATCTCCACGTGCGTGCAAAAAACCTGTTCTTAGCGCAGCCCCTTTGCCTTTATTGACGGAGTGATGCACCACCGCAATCCCCGGGAACTCAGACTCAAGCTCGTGGGCAACAGCAAGACTTTTATCTGTTGAACAGTCATCTACTATTACAAGTTCAAGATCAATATTCCGTTCACGCAGTGCAAGACAACGGGTTACGCAGTCACGCAGAGTGCGCTCTTCATTATAGCATGGGATAACCAACGAAAGGCGAGGAAATGATGAATTCATGGTTTACTCACAACACGGCAAAGGACAAGGAGCCCAACACCTTAACAGTTAACAGTAGGTTTAAACCAAACTGCAATTTTAACGATATTCCCGGTGAAATGCGTGCTGCAAACAACGCAGCAAAATATAAGCACCAGTAGCGAATACACTGTTTAGCTGATATGCCTCTAACTACGCAAGCACAATGCCCAATCTTTTGTGGGGATAAATATCGCCTATACACGGCCCTGCCGAGCTGAACATTAGCTCCTCATACGGCGGGCCACAATAGAGCATAGAGCAAAGCAAATTTTGAATAGGGCTCAGCCCAGTCTGCTGACCACTGCCTCCAGACGGGCGCGGATCTTGCCCTCGGCCTCTAGGCGCTGCTGCATGTCGGCAATGGTCGTCTGCGCCTTCTCTATGGTGCCGCACAGACCGGTGAGCAGCGAAAACGCGCCGCCCTCAAGAAATTCCGCATTTTCCACAGGCCCGGCATAGGGGCTGCCGCCAAGGCGCAACCAGCGGGCGTAGTCGCGCTGCCATTCGGGGAAGCACGTTGCCGTAAGGCCGTCGTTCCACAGCTTGTAGGCCCCAAAGGCGTGCACTACAGGCGCAAAGGTGGCCGCAGGGTTACGGGGGTGCGCGTTAAATCGTTGCGGCAGCAATTGCACACAATGCGGGGCTTGCCGCAGCAGCATCTGCACCAAAGCGTTAAAAGCCGCCTGATCGGGGTATCGCAACAGCGTGCCGTGTGTGCACACAAAATCGAGGCACAACTGTCGCAGCATTTCGGGCTCGGGCAGATCATTGCGAAATACAATAATGCCAGAGTTCAGATTGTGCGCCTCGCTGTCAAAATCCTGCAACGGGCCGTGCAGATTGATCTGGGCGGGTTTGGCCCCCGGCGGGTCTGAAAATTCCGGGTCTTCCAGCGCCAGCGCCAGCGGCCCGCAGCTAAAGAGCTCTTCCAGCGAATCCTGCACCAGAATGTCCGAATCAAGCCACACAACAGATTCATAGTGCCGCAGCAGGTCAAAGCAGTGGAATTTTGCCAGACTGAGCGGCGAAAATATCGACAGGGCTTCCTCGGTCAGCGTTGCGTCCACAGGTGTAAAGGGCACCAGCTGCGCGCCCATATCTTGCAGAATACGCGCGTCTTCTGCGGGCAGGGAACCATCGCACATTACAATGATGTCTGCGTTCAGATGGGGATTGTGCCGCCGCAGGGCCAGCAGCACCGTGCCCGCCGCAAAGGCCCAGTTTCCGGTAATGCCCATGACCACCGCGCGCGAATAACCCACGGCAAGGCGGCCTTCAAAGTCACGTTGCATAGCTGGCTCCTGTGCTGCCTGCGCAGTCGTTTGCAGGGCTGTTGGTGCGGCCCGTTATATGGCCAGGCCTGCTTCAGACTGGGCAGTAATCCCCGGCCTGAAGCGGGCCCCATAGCTTGCGGCCTAGCGCGAATCTGCAAATATGGCCACGATATCGGGGGACAGCAGTTTTTTTACGCTGCCAATGTGGCTTTTGCCCACAAGGGCCTTTTCTGCCATTTCGGCAAGCTGGGCGTCAGTGGGTGCGAGATCCAGCTCTTTGAGCGAGGTGGGCATGTTCAGCGAGCGGAAAAAGTCCTCCATAACCTCAATGCCGCGCAGACCGGTGGCGGTGTCGGACTCTGCCCGCGCAACGCCCATGACCCTTTCTGCAAACAGGGCAAAACGGTCGGGCCGATAGGGCAGCACATGCCGCGCCCAGCTGCCCCAAATGGCCGAAAGCCCCGCGCCGTGCGCCACGTCAAACATGCCGCTCAGCTCGTGCTCGATCATGTGCGTGGCCCAGTCGCCGCCGTCCGAGCCGCAGCCCGTCAGGCCGTTGTGCGAAAGGCTGCCCGCCCACATGACCTCGGCGCGCGACCCGTAATTGGCGGGATCGTCGCGCAGCACGGCGGCATGATGCATGACCGTGCGCAACAGGCCCTCGCTGATGCTGTCGGTAATATCCATGTTTGAGCCGTGGCCAAAATACCGCTCCATGGTGTGCATAAGAATATCCACACAGCCGCACGCTGTCTGAAATGCAGGCAGGGTGAGCGTCAGCTCGGGATTCATGATGGCAAAGGCCGGACGGGCCATGTCTGTTTTACAACTGCGCTTGAAGCCGTTTTCTTCGTTGGTCACAACGCTGGAGCTGCTCATCTCGCTGCCAGCTGCGGCGATTGTAACCACGCAGCCAATGGGCAAACAGGCGTTGGGCTTGCGCTTGGCCATATAAAAATCCCACACGTCGCCCTCGTTGGCAGCGCCGTAGGCAATGCCCTTTGCCGAGTCGATGACACTGCCGCCGCCAACGGCCAGCACAAAATCCACGCCCTCGCTGCGGGCCAGCTCAATCCCCTGACGGATCAGCGAAAGCCGGGGGTTGGGAACCACACCGCCCAGCGTAACGTAGGCCAGCCCTTCTGCCTCCAGCGAGGCTTTTATCCTGTCCACAAGACCCGAACGCAGGGCGCTCTGCCCGCCGTAGTGGATCAACACCTTGCGGCAGTTATGGGCCTTAACAAGCCCCCCGCACTGCTGTTCTGTATTTTTACCAAAGATGATCTTTGTGGGCGTGTAGTAGACAAAATCGTGCATGGGATCCTCCATCTGTAGAAAAACGCGCCAACAGCCCGGAACAAATAACTTTGATGCCTGTCAGATATACAAATTTTTACATTAATTCTATGATAGAAAGCCGTTGCAGGGTTTTTGCCGCCGCCTGCGCCAGTGCTGGCGTGGCCGCAGCCCCGCGCAATATGCGCCCCGCAAACACCACAATATGACGCTGCATGTGGGTATCGTGCTCATAGCGGGCCTTCCATGCCTGCCAGAGCGTATCGAGCCAGGCAAGCGCCTCTGGGGCTGGGGGTTCGGAATACCCAGCGCCAGTACCGTACACAAGGCTTGCGTGCAGCAGGGCCTGAGCACCGCTGGCCCGTATGCCCAAGGCCGGAAATACATGCCCCATGAGGGCGCGCACATGCCACTGGCGGGCCTGTGGCGCGGGCGCATAGCGATAACGCAGCAGGGGTGTTTGCAGATTTGTGGCCCGCAGGCCAGCGCCCAGAAGGGCATCGGCCCAAAAGGCCATGTCCTCGGCCCGGGCAAGGGCCGCGTCATAGCGTAAGCCAAAGCTGCGCACTGCGTCCAGCCGCAGCAGGGAACACCCGTTGGGCACGGGCGCACCAAAGAGTGCTGCTGCGCGCGCCTCTTCCGGCTGCTGAGGAAAAAGCTCCAGCGCCTGCGAATGCCCAAAATATTCCACACCCGCACCGCAAATGTGGATGTCGGGCTGCGCTTCAAGGCAGGCGTGCTGCAATTCCAGCCTTTGGGGCAAGGCAATGTCGTCCGCGTCCATCCAGGCAAGGTAGCGCCCACGCGCGCGCCCAAGGGCCATATTGCGTGCCGTGGCCCGCCCCCGGTTGACTGGCAGGCGCTCTATGCGCACCCGTCTGTCAGCCTCTGCGACCGCTGTGCCGATGGCAAGGGTTGTGTCCGTCGAACCATCGTCCACCAGCAGCAGCTCAAAATCTTCAAACGTCTGCGTGAGAATGGAATCCAAGGCCTCCCGCAAATGTGCGGCGGCATTGTAGGCGGGCATGGCCACGGTTATTTCGGGCCTGAGTGTACTCACGGTCTTGCTGCGCTCATGGTTTATTGCCTTCACACGATCAGACGACGGGCAGGCTGCGGGCCTGGCTGTGCATGGCGGCCACATCGGCCCTGCTGACACCGAATATGGCCTCTGGCTTGGCAAGCACGGGCTGTTTGCGGCTGTACTCTGGCGCGGCAGCAAGCATGCGGGCCGCCGTGGCAAATACATTGGTGGTTTCCATCATCCAGTGGCGGCAAAGGGCCAGCTCTGCCTGCCGCGATTCCCACAGCTGCGATTCCAGAGCCTGAAGCACCACCCGCACGCAGGTTTCTGGCGCGCCTGCGGGCAAGGGCACAAAGCCAGCTGCAGGGCAGACCGTGCCGAGGTTGGGCGCGCCGAGATAGATCGGCAGCGACCAGCCAAGCCATGCGTCCGAAAGCTTTTCTGTCCAGAAATGGGGAAGCAGGTTGTTTTCAAGCACCACATGGTATTTATACGGAGCAATGGCCGACATTTTATCGTCCACGGGGTTGAACCCGCGCCCGTAGACGTGCAGCACATCCCCCAGATGCTCCTTGAGCAGACGCACCAGAGCAAGCCGAGCCCGCTGGGCCTCGGTGGCTGTCTTGTTGGAGCAGATCACCGAAACAAGGCCTGTCTTTTGCGGTACGGGCCAGTAACGCAGATCGTCCAGCGAGTCGAATTTGCTGGAATATTTACCTTCTGCGCGGCCTACACCGAAATGCCAGTTGAGGCAGGGGTTGCCAATGACCATGCTGCGCCGCTCGACACTGCGAAAATCGTAGGGCGACACAACAGTGCCGAACTGGGCGAGGTAGGAACGAGGATATTTTTTGATTTCAGGCGGTTCAGTTACAAACAGGATGCGTCGTTCACGGGGCACTGTGGTACAGAATCCCGGCGGGGCTTCGTCAAAAACCACCAGCCACGTTTCCGTCTGTGCGGGAGAGGGCTGTTCTGCGGCAGACTGCGACGCAAGCGCAAACTGCACGCCGTCCTGACTGCCGCGCCCGTCTTCGGTTTGCCGCAGCCAGGGCCAATCACTGTGGATTGTTACAAACTGACAAAAATATTGGGGATGATCAGCCAAAGCGGCCTCCGCTTTACGCCCGCCCCGCCCTTTCAGCCGTGGCCCCACCCAAGGTGCAGGCGACTTGCGGGTAGACAGGGCGAAGCCTAGTGCTCAACAGCGTAGATATTGCGGAACACCACGGTATCTTCCTGACTGCGCACTTCCAGAATAACCTGCGCATTGGTAAGGCTCACCTGTTTTTCGGTGGCGGCAACCATAACGGCCCGCTTGAACCGGCTGATGCGGAAATTGCCCACATCTTCCTGATCAAAACGAAGAGGATAGGTTTTGCCATCTGCTGTAAGCAGGGTTCCGCTTACCACACCCGAAAGTATCTTTTGGCTGTCGGTATTACGCAGATCAAGGGCCAGACGCAGTTTGCCGCTCCGAATTTCGCGCACCTGCACATTACCCACCTTGACGTAATCAAGATCAATGGCGGGAAAGTCCTCGTGCCCTGGCCCTTCTGTGGCCCGCACTACATCCTTGGAGGTATCTTTTTGCGGTTTTTCTGGTGTGGCAGCACTGCTGCCGTTGGACGGGCCTTCGCCCGGAGCTTCTGCCGCCGCGCCGCCACTGCCCAGCCTGCGCAGCACCAGCTCGCGGCCAGGGATATTTTCTTCGCGCAGCAGTTCTTCCAGATTTTCCAGCCTCTCGGCATTGGCCTGAGCCACCTGATAATCACTTTCAAAGCGCAGCACGTTGTCGCGCAGCTGCACGTTCTGCTGCCACAATGTCCAGCTCAGCCATCCCAGCACAGCGCAAATCACCGGCATGCAGGCCATCAGCACAAGGGCCGCCATAAAGCGCACCCTGCGCACACGG
>SAAX01000144.1 GCA_009929215.1 Deltaproteobacteria bacterium
CCCCTCCTCCTCCCCCCCCTCTGCCACACTGAGTCTCAGTCTGTCTCCCCTTGCCGCAGGCTGATGGTCTGTGCTCTCCATGCAAGACGCGCTGGGGACATGGGGGACATAGAGGTGGGCAAAGGGGTTTACATGTGTCCCTAAACAACAACAACAACAACAACCGGTTGTGCCCTCCTCCCCTTCTCCCCTACGGTGTTACAGCCTTGGGAACAGGTGGCAGCGGCAGACATAATTGCCGAGCTCGAAGCAGCACTCGTGGCCCACCATCCCGCACTCCTTGCAATAGGCGATCCCCCACTCGCTCTGCGGTGTGCGCTGCATCTCCTCAAGCGATCCTGGCAGGTCATCCCACCCCACCCGGATCAGCTCCGCCCAGTCAGGCTCATCCACCACCCTCCCATAGCAGAACTCGCACACCACCTTCTCCTTGCACCCATCGCACGCATAGGGCTTAGGGCTGTCAGGCCACGTGGCCTTCTTCTCTGCACACACCACACATGTTCCACAGCACCCGCCACGAGCTAACCAGCACTGTTGACTGTCGCAGTAAATGTTGAGGCACTTGGGGCACTTGTAGTAGTACTTCCCGTGCTCCGATACCTGCGATGAGATGGGGCATGGGCATGGGCCTGGGCCTGGGCAGGAGCAAGCAACTCGTTGCAACCAGTGCAAGATGCGTATGTGTGCTCACATACCGGCTCTCCGCATTCCGCACACGGTGGCAGCTTCTCCTGATCAGCTCTAAAACGAGTCTCATAGCGGTGGTGGTTGATGAACACGATGGGCATGAGTGCGGAAATGAAGAGGACTTAGACAGGCGCGACGATAGGGCCGAAAAAAACCAACAACCCAACCACTGCGTTGCATGGATGCATGGAGTATGGATAAGGCAGGAAACTGACCTTAATCAGAGCCAGCAGCCCAGAACTGCAGCGCAGCAGCGTGGAAGCGGGTGTGCCACCGATTCAGCTTCATGCCCTCGGCGATGCGGCAGTCTGTGCAGGCTGCGAAGCTGCAGTCGAGGCAGGCTGCCTCCAGGCGCTCAGTTGCGAAGCAGAGGGGGCAGGTGCTCTGGATGGGCAGCGCGTTCAGCTCTGCCAGCTCCTGCGGGCTGAATGACACCACAGCGTCGCTGTCCTCAGACCGCAGCTTCACGATGGCCATCCCCGGGGCCATGAACCCCCACTTCTGCTTAGGCCCCTCGACATAGCCGTTGTAGTCTGTGCACACGGTGCCTGCTGGCAGCACCAGCTGTTTGGTGGCCGCGTTGTAGGGGATGCGCAGGTCCTCCAGCTCCTCCGCTGTGGGCGTGCGACCGGCTGCAGCGCACCCAATGCTGTGGGCTAGCTGGCGCCCAAGGCCTGGCTCTGGGCAGTAGATCGCCACGTGCACAGTGTGCCCCGCAAGGGGCATCCACATCCTAGCCTGCACAGGCTCGCATAGAAATGCGCTGAAAGCGTTTGGCCAAGCGGTAGAGAACAAAAAAGTTTTCACATCACGCGTGGTTGATATGTTGCCACGCCTGCGCATCTCCTTAGAGGGCGCAACGCCAGGGCGTGCATTAACTAGGAACATTGTGACTGCAGCAAAGCATACGGATAAGGTGTGGTGAGCCCATAACCGGGTCTGCCTGGGAGTGCGTGGCTAGCATGGGGGGGAAGGACAGGAAGGACAGGACGGACAGTCACTCTACGGATAAGGTGTGGTGAGCCCATAAAGCTCGGCGTCGCCCACTGTTCACGCCCGGGGGGGCACACACAGCCAACAGCGTGCCCCCCCCCCGCAGCAGCTTGCCAATGTTATCGCATGGGTGGGGGCTTTGTGCACATGTTCGCATCTCCGCCCTACTCCCTACTATACTCCCGCAGTGCTCCAAGTTCCCAGCCGCAGGTCGTCTCAAGTGTCCGCTGCCAGCCTGCCCGCACCACCATCTTGCCCGCGGCAGCGGATTGAAGTTCCGTACCTGTCCAACCTCAAGTGCCCGCTGCCCGCACCACTCCCAACCGCAAGTGGCTGCCATTGCTGCGATTGCTGCCATCCTGCCATTGCTGCGATTGCTGCCATCCTGCCATTGATGCCATCGCTGCCTTCCTGCCATTGCTGCCATCCTGACTTTGATGCCGTCGCTGCCACTGTCTGCAGGTCGAAGTTCCGTACCTTCTAACCTCAAGTCTGCTACATCATGGCTACATAAACCCCGTGCCTGAAGTTCGGTAAATATGGGGGCACACACAGCCAACAGCCAGCAGCGTGCCCCTCAGCAGCCTGCCAATGTTGCCGCATGGGTGGGGGCTTTGTGCATATGTTAGCATCGCCACGGCCCCGGGATCCCTCCCAACTCAAAACCCCGCAGGCCTCAAG
>SAAX01000081.1 GCA_009929215.1 Deltaproteobacteria bacterium
CGCGGGTTGTCGCGGTCAAAGGGCAGGTCGGCCAGCCGGTTGAAGGCCATGGCAAACGAGCGTGCCGCAATCATGCCGATGGTCAGAAAAATCAGGCTGCGGGCAGAGGGAACCCCCCGCGCGGCCAAAAAAGCCCCGGCCCAGGCATAGGGCAGCGCAAAAACAGAATGCTCGATCTTGATCATCCGGCAGATGTCGCCAAACTGGCCAAAAGGCGTGGAAAGCCTTGTGCCGGAGAGCGAAAAAAAGCGCATGTTTTCTCCTTAACCGCCGCAATCGGCGGGGTCGCCCTGCAATTTGGCAAGGGCGTGGGGCAGGGCGGGCAGCACGGCGGCAAGGTTTTCCACAACGGCCTTGCGGCTGCCCGGCAGGTTGATAATAATGCTTTGCCCCAGCGTGCCTGCAGCCGCGCGCGATATGACCGCGTGGGGAGTTTTGGCAAGGCTGGCGGCCAGCATGGCCTGTGTAAAGCCCGGCAGGGGCGTATCAAGCAGGGCGGCAGTGGTTTGCGGCGTTATGTCGCGCGGCGAAAGCCCCGTGCCACCGGTGGTGCAAATAATGTCAAAACCCATGCCCAGCGCAAGTTCTGTAAGCAGGGCGCGCAGCTGGGCCGGTTCGTCGGGCAGCAAAAACCCCTGGCTGTGGCACAGCGGCATGGCCGAACCGATCATTTCGGCAATGGCCGGGCCGCTCAGGTCAAGCCGCTGGCCGCGTGCGCCCTTGTCGGAAAGGGTCACCCATGCAAGGCTGTGGCCTGTTTTTCTTGCCGTTACTTCCAGAGGGCCTTCGGGCAAATCGGTAAGCGCCGTAAGCAGCAGGCACTGCGCGGCGTGGGCCGCCTGCCAGGGCTGCTCTGTAGTGCCATTGTTGCCGCCTGGGCCAGCCTGGGGCGAGGGCAGGGGCATCCAGGCGCGCCCGGTAACCTTGAGCAGGGCCGTGCCGCAGGCTCCGCAAAAGCATGTGCCCACCCTCATGTGCGGCACTGCCCACGGTTCGGGTGTCATAAGGCCGTGGCTGCGGCAAAAATCTGTATCCGTGGCGGCAACTGGCAGCAGGGGCAGGCATTGCCCCCGCTTGCAGGCATGGACGTGCAGCAGGATATTCATACTGTGCTCCGAAGTACTGGCCGATGGAGTGCAATCGGATTGGAGTGGGCAATAGAATATTGTAGCCGCAAGCGCAATGGGTTACAAGTCCGATACGCGCCCAGCGTCATGCCATTCTTTGCAGGCGTGGCGCCCCGTGCGTTTGCGTTTGTGCGCCGCGAAGGGCAACCTTTTTTGCGCATGCCGCCTTTGCCGCACCGAGCAGGGCGGCCCCCCCCACGCTGCACGACAGCGTAATTTCCGTGTTATTTAAGGAGTATGTCATGAGTACCCGCAGCCAGGATCAGACCCAGGATCTGAAAGTTCTCGGCACAGGCCGGCTTCAGTCCCCAGAGGGCGGCCCCAGCGTAGCCTTGCTGGAGGCCTTTCCCAACTGCTTTCCCCAGCGCCCCTATGTGATCAGCATAAGCTTTCCCGAATTTACTTCGTTGTGCCCGGTGACCGGTCAGCCCGACTGCGGCACCATCACCGTGGAATATATTCCCGATGAGCTGTGTGTGGAATCCAAGAGCTTCAAGCTCTATATGTTTGCGTTCCGCAATCACCAGTCCTTTATGGAAACCATCACCAACAACGTGCTGGATGACCTGCGCACCCTGCTCAATCCCTGCTGGTGCCGGGTCAAGGGGCTGTTTGCACCGCGCGGTGGCACGCGCATCCATGTGTTTGCCGAGTTGTTTAAAGACGGCATGCCCAAAGAGCAGAACCGCCTTGTGCGCGAAGCCGTGGCTGCCTGGAAGTCTGAACCCGACCCGCACCGGCCCTAGGTTTTGGCTGCTTTTTGCTTCTGGCCTGAATGGGGCTGGAAGCAAAAAGCAGCTTGCCCGCTGCCGTAATTTTGATCTCGGGCGTGGGCGTGCGGCGTGATTGATCGGCGCGACACGCCCTGAATTTTGCAAGGCTGAAATGAGGAAGAATGATCGCTTCTGAAAGCGGCGACACGCACGGCCAGTCCTGCCCCCAGCAGGGCCTCCAGCAGGGCTCACAGCAAGGCAGTAGCATTGCATGCACAGCGGCCCTGCTGGGTGGCTTTGCCCTTGTTTCGCGCGTGCTCGGCCTTTTGCGCGATATGAGCATGGCCTGGCTTGTGGGCGGCGGCGCTGCCGCCGATGCTCTGGTGGCGGCCATGCGCCTGCCCCATGTGCTGCGCCGCATGCTGGGTGAGGGCTCGCTTTCCATGACGCTTACGGCCAGCCTTGTGCACCTTGAACGCCTTGGCGCGGCCTCCGGTCATTCTGCCAGTTTGCAGCGCAGCCGTAGCATGCGCATGCTGGCTCAGGCGCTGGCCTTGCGGCTGGGGCTTGTGCTGGCCCTGCTCACCGCCCTTGGCATGATTGCCGCCCCCTTGCTTGCCGATGTGCTGGCCCCGGGTTTTTACGGGCCAGAGCGGCAGGAGGCCATCTATCTGCTGCGCATCTGCCTGCCCTATACGCTGGCGGCGGGCATGGCGGCCCTGGGCATGGCCCTGCTGCATAGCCTTGGGGTGTTCTGGCTGCCAGCGGTTTCGCCAGCCCTGTTCAACATTGTTATTCTGATGTTTGCCGCTGCTGCGGGGCTGGGGCTGTTGCCCGCCGCGCCTGCGCTGGCCGTGGGCATGCTGTGCGGCGGTCTGGCACAGTGGTTTGCCCAGTGGCTGGCCGTGCGGCGTCTGCTGCCGCCTGTGCATGCGGGGCAAAGTGCCGAGCACCCGTCAGGACAAGCTGCGCTGCGCACGCGTGCCGCATCCCTTGCCTGGGAATGCCTGGGCCGTCTGCCCGCAGGGCTGCTGGGGGCATCGGCCCCACAGCTGGCCATGCTGGCGGCAATGTCGTTGGCATCTAGTCTTGGACGTGGGCAGGTTGCCGCCCTGTATTATGCCGAGCGCCTGCTGGAGCTGCCCTTGGGGCTGGTGGGTGTGTGCCTTGGCATGGCCAGCTTGCCGACCTTGAGCCGCCTTGCTGCGGCCAAAGATTTTACCCTGTTTGCAGAACAGCTGCGCACGGCCCTGCGCCTGACCCTGCTGCTGAGCCTGCCCGCAGCCGCTGGCCTGTGGGCTGTGGGGCCACGGCTGGTTGAAGGGCTGCTGCGCCACGGAGCCTTTGGCGACAATGCCGCCTACGAAACCGGGCTGGCCCTGTGGGCCTATCTGCCGGGGTTGCCAGCCTTTGCGGTCAACCGTTCGCTGCTGGCTGCCTGCAACGCCTTGGGTGAGGTGCGGCGCACGGCTGCCAGCGCCGTGTGGGCCGTGGTTGCCACGCTTGCGGTTGGGGCGGCACTGGTCCATAGTCTTTCGGGCAGCCTTGGGGTCATGGCCCCGGCGCTGGCCGTGAGTTTGGGCTTGTGGCTGCAATGCGGCTTGTTGCTGTATATTCTTGCCAGCAGCCTGAAAAAAAATTCATTGGGCGCGGCAGCAGATTCGTCTACGGGCTCGTCTACGGGATTGTCGGTGGGCTCGTCTGCGGGCCCGTCAGCTGGCCCATTTGCAGTCCTGGCCTGTCTGCCCGGTGCTGCCTCTGTATTGCGGCAGGGCGCGGCAGCGGCGGCCACGGCATTGGTTGCGTGGCAGTTGCTGGCCCATTTGCGTGGCTGCGGCATCTGGCTGGAGCTGGCCGTGGCCATCACTGGCGGGGCGGCTGCCTGGCTGCTGTGTCTGCTTGCCCTGCGTGAAGGCGACGCCCTTGCGGCGGCCCGTGCGCTGCAAATCCGTCTGCGCGGCAGACCACACAAACAGTAAGGAGCGCGGGAATGCTGTTCTCGCGACAAAGTGTATGGCCCAAATAAATAATTTTTCGCGCCGCAGGTTGGCCCTGGCTGTCTGGGCCGCTGCACTGCTGCTGTTTTTGCTCATGGGCGTGTGGAACGTCAATGAGGACAGGCAGGAGGCCGAAAACCGTCTTGGCAGCGATGCCGGACGCATGGCGGCGCAACTGGCGGCCCTGCTTTCGCTGCCCGCGTGGGAGCTGGACGAGCTGGCAGCGCGCACCATTGTGATGGCAGCCATGGCCGACGATTCCATCTATGCCATCAAAGTACAGAGCAATAAGGGTATGCTGGAGGGGCAACGGCGCAACTATCAGTGGGAACCTGTGCCGTGGGATGACGAAATCCCTGAAAACAGCGTGCAGGGCATGAACCCGCTTAAGATGGAAGGCCGCCCCATGGGCACGGTGGAAGTGTACCTTTCGCCCCGCATTACTGATGAAGATCTGGCGCAGAAGGCGCGCCGGGAAGTGGCGCGTTTCAGTATTTCTGCCGCCTTTTGCACCCTGGTGCTGCTGCTTTTGCTGTGGCATTGGGGTGATCTGACGCGCGTGCGGGTTCTGTTTTTTATGCGCACGCCCTTTCACCCGGATGCGCGAAAGCGGGTGGGTTCTGCTGCTGCGTCCGTGGATGGTGATGACCAGCCGCCTGTTTCTGCCCCTGCTGCTGCGGGCGAGCCTGCTCCTGCCTTTGCGGTGACGGCATCGGCAGACCAGCAGGAGCAAATCGTGCCCCCCCAGGGATTGGTCGATGGGCTGGCCGCCCCGCAAAAAGCTGATGAACTGGCCGCCCCGCAGAAAGAGGGCACTGCCGCCGGGGCCGTTATTAGTGCCGAGCTTGGGCGCGCCTTTTTGCTGCGCAAGCCCGAAGCGTGGCGCATCACTGCCGGATTGTTTGACCGAACCTTTGCCCATGCGCCGGGGCTGTTGCTGCGGCTGTATGCGGCAGAGGATGCGGAAAACCTGTGCCGCCTTGGGCGGATTTTGGAAAAAGCAGCGCCCTGCGTGGGCGCGGAACGTCTGGCATCTGCCGCGCACTCCATGCAGTGGGCCCTGAATGATGCGGATGCCGCATCTGCGGCGCAGGCCGTGGAAGAATGCGAGCTGGCACTGCGCGAAGTGCTGGAAGCCCTGGAAGGGCTGACCCGCAAAGAAAGCAAACCCTCGGCTCAAGAGGGCGGAAGATAAGGAGATCGTATGGGTTTTTTTTCAGCCATTAAAAAAATGTTTGGCAGTGCGGAGCAGGCCGACGCCACCGCCCCGCAGGATGACGCCGCCGCCAGTGTTGCAGCCCAAGCTGGTGCAGAAACTGGTGCAGAATCCGTAGCCGAAACCGCCGCGCCAGATATGGCGCAGGCCGCCCAGCCTCTTGTGGTCAGCCCCGCAGACGAAGCCCTTACCCTGCGCCTGCGCGAGGCAGAGCCCAAGCTTTCTGTCTGGCTCGGCATCGTGCTTGAGGGCGTGGACGAGGCGGGCGAGCTGCTGTGGCAGCGTCTGTTCTTTTTGCTGCGCGCTCTTGATGCCCCGGAAGCCGAAGCGCAGAACTTTGTGCGCGAATTTCAGGCTTGGCTCACCCGCATGGATTATCGGCAGGTGGAGGAATTTCGCTCTGAATTGCAGTACCGCCTCGCTCTGGCGCTGGATATGGAAGACGAGGAGGATGAGCGCAACCGCCTGTTCCTCAAGATCAGCCAGGGGCTTTCGCGCACGCGCGAGCAGTTTGCCAAGGGGCTGGACGCGCTGTTTGCCGGGCACGGCGAGCTCAACGATGCCTTTTGGGAAGAGCTGGAAGAACTGTTTATCATGGCCGACCTTGGCTACGAGCCTTCCGTAGAGCTGGTAGAGCGCCTGAAAGAACGCGCCCGCAAGGAAAAGGTTACGGAATCCGCCAAGGTGCGTGAGCTGCTCATGGCCGAGGTGGAAGAGATATTTCGCGCGCCGCGCCGCATTGCTGCTGTTAACCAGCCCGAAGTGGTGCTGATGATCGGCGTCAACGGCGTGGGCAAAACCACCACCATTGCCAAGCTGGCCCACCGCGACCGCATGCAGGGCAAAAAGGTCATGATTGCCGCCGCAGACACCTTCCGCGCTGCCGCCATCGAGCAGTTGCAGGTGTGGGCCGGGCGCGTGGATGCCTTGTTCCATGCGCGCACTGCCGGCTCCGACCCCGCAGCCGTGGCCTACGAGGCCATGGATCGCGCCCTTCAGGAAGGCGTGGACGTGCTGTATGTGGATACGGCTGGCCGCCTGCAAACCAAGGTCAACCTGATGGAAGAGCTGAGTAAGATCCGTCAGGTGCTGGGCAAAAAGCACGCGGGCGCGCCGCACCGCACCATTCTGGTGATCGACGCCACCACCGGGCAGAACGCCCTTTCGCAGACCAAACTTTTCAAGGAAGCCGCAGGCATCGACGAGCTGATCATCACCAAGCTCGACGGCACGGCCAAGGGCGGCGTGGCCATTGCCGTGGCCATGCAGCACCATCTGCCCATCACCTATGTGGGCCTGGGCGAAAAAATGGAAGACCTGCGCCCCTTCAGCGGCGAGGACTATGCCCGCGCACTGCTGGGAGTGAAAACAGAAGCCTAGGGGCTGCCGCCTTTTTAACCTGCAATACCGGCCTCTGGCCGGAAGCGGAGCATGCCATGAGAAGAGCGTTTATCTGTCCGTCCAAGTATGTGCAGGGCGAAAACGAACTGCTCAATCTGGGATATTTTGTGCGCCAGTACGGCACTTCGGCCCTACTGGTGGCCACCAAAAGCAGCGTAAAGCGGGTGCGCGAGGCGCTGGACGCCACAGCGGTCAAGTTTGGCGCTACCTTTGTGGAAACAGATTTTCAGGGTGAATGCTCGCGTGATGAAATTGCCCGTCTGGGCGAGCTGGCCCGCAAGCATTCCTGCCACTGCACCGTGGGCCTTGGCGGCGGCAAGGCGCTGGATACGGCGCGCTGCGTGGCGGCGGGGCAGGGGCTTATTGTGGTTCCCACCACTGCGGCAACCGATGCGCCCACCAGCCACTCGGCGGTCATCTACAAGCCCAACGGCGAAATGGAAGACTACGCCTATTTTCCCCGCAATCCCGATGTGGTGCTGATGGACGTTTCGATCATTGCCGCCTCGCCGGTGCGCTATCTGGTTTCGGGCATGGGCGATGCGCTTTCCACCTATTTTGAGGCGCGGGCCACCCGGCGCTCGTGCTCTGCTGTTAACGCGGGGCTGCCCTGCGGCGCACGCACGGGCGACTGCCCGCCCGCAAGGGGAACCCTTGCCGCACAGGCTCTTGCCAGCACCTGCTACCGCACCCTGCTGGAAGACGGCTACAAGGCCGTGCTGGCCTGTCAGGCCAAGATGGCAACCCCGGCGCTGGAAAACGTGATTGAAGCCAACTCGCTGCTCTCTGGCCTTGGCTTTGAAAGCGGCGGCCTTGCCGCAGCCCACGCCATCCACGACGGCCTCACCGCGCTGTATGAAACCCACGCCTACCTGCACGGCGAAAAGGTGGCCTTTGGCACGTTGGCCCAGCTGGTATTGGAAAACGCGCCCACCGAAGAAATTGAGGAAGTGCTGGAATTCTGCACCTCGGTGGGCCTGCCAGTATGCCTTAAAGACATTGGCGTTGCCGATATAAGCGCCGATGACCTGCGCAAGGTGGCCCGCAAGGCCTGCCTGCCAGAAGAATCCATCCACGCCATGCCCTTTCCCATTACAGAGGATAGCGTTGCCGCAGCCATATTGTCGGCCGACGCTTTGGGCAACGCCTACAGAAGCTAAGAACATCTGCGGATCAAATTCGTTAGGCTGTATCGCCGCAAAAGGGGATTCCTTCACTGGAATCCCCTTTTCTGTTGCATGGCGGTTTTTTTCTATGGGCTGGTGCTGGGTCATACAGCGGGGTATGGCGGCAACTGCCCGGATCGTGGGCATTTTTTTGTTTACGCGCTTCTGAATGTATTTTTATTAAAATGTTAAGCAATTTGTAAAACCCCGTTGACCTTCCCGTGCACAGGAATGTTATACTGAATCTGAAATAGTCTTTTGAGCATCCTGCCGATGCGAAATTTGTATCAAAACGGGATTGTGGGCCGGTAAATGCTGTTTTTGGGGATTGCTTACGCCTAACGATTGGAGTCGCGTAATGAAAAAAAACTGCTTTGCATTATGTTTCATCTGTCTTGCTTTTGTATTTACGATTGGCCAGTCAGCCAGTGCTGCCACAGAGCTGAAGCACTGGCCAGCCCCTGTCAGAGAACAGCTTGAAAAAGTGATTGAAAAAAATGCCAACCAGGGCAATTTTGCTGTTTTTGACATGGATAATACGAGCTACCGCAACGATCTGGAAGAATCGCTGCTGGCATATATGGAAATGAACGGCGCATTAAGCCGCGACAAACTGCCCCCGGAACTTCGCCTTATTCCTTTCAAAGATACCAAGGATTTCAAGGAAGGGTTGGTCAGTTACTACTACCGCCTCTGCGAAACGGATGATCTGATTTGCTACCCCTGGGTTGCCCAGGTCTTCTCTGGCTTTACGCTCAAGGAACTTAAGGGGCATGTGGACGGACTTATGGAATACGGCAAGCCTCTCAAGGCCAAGTATTACAGCGGCGAAACTGTAAAGGAAACGAGTATAAGCCCGCCCAAGCCCTTTACCGGCATGCAGGAACTGTATGCCAAGCTGATGGAAAACGGCATTAACGTGTACGTGATGACCGCCGCCAGCGAAGAACTGGTGCGCATGG
Source organism: Deltaproteobacteria bacterium (assembly GCA_009929215.1). Taxonomy (GTDB): domain Bacteria; phylum Desulfobacterota; class Desulfovibrionia; order Desulfovibrionales; family Desulfovibrionaceae; genus Desulfovibrio. Next base: position 8,583 of record SAAX01000081.1, read on the forward strand.
TGGCCAGCGATCCCAAGTATGGGTACAACGTCAAGCCCGAGAATGTCATCGGCGTTACCATGCTGCTCAAGAATCCCGCCACTGGCGCGCTGACCACCTCGCGCTTGCAGATAGAAAAAGGCCAGTACGACCAGAAAAAGAATCTTGATCTGGTGCTCACCACCTATCTTATGAATCCCATGACCTGGTACGAAGGCAAGATGGGCACCATCCTCGGCTACATCGACCAGTGGAAAAAGCCCATTATCGTGGGCGGCGATACCCCCATTTCTGACGGTTACATGCTGCTGAACGGCGTGGACGTGGAAAAGGGCGGCGCTCGTGTGTGGGTAAACCGCAAAGAAAGCGCCATGGAAAAAATAAAGGGCATGTGGACCAAGGCTGCGGCCCGCCAGCAGGAGCTGGGGCAGCCTGTCACTGCTGACAAAAACTGGCTTGTGGTCACCCCCGACGCGATTCAGTAAACCCTATGCAGGCGGCGTGCTTGCCGTCTGAGCTGTCAGGCTGGATACCCCGCCAGGTATCCAGCCCGGCATTTTACAAAAAAGTAAACATATCCCGCATCCCTCCCCCCCCAAAAAAAAGGCCCACACGATGGTTCGTGTGGGCCTTGCTGTTTCAGGCAGGTTTGCAGTTGCAGGTGTGGGTTATTCGGTCTTGAAGGTCAGCCTGCCGTCGGCTGCGTCCACAACCACGGTCTGGCCGTCGCGAATCTTGCCGCCCACCAGTTCCTTGGCCAGCGGGGTTTCCACGGCCTGCTGCACATAACGCTTGAGGGGCCGAGCGCCGTACACCGGGTCGTAACCGGCATCGGCAATAAACTTGCGGGCCTCGTCGGTAAGCTCAAGCCTGATCTTGCGGTCTTCAAGCCGCTTGCGCAGGCGGTTGACCTGAAGATCCACAATGCGGGCAATCTGGTCGCGCCGCAGGGGCAAAAAGACCACGGTTTCGTCCACGCGGTTGAGGAATTCGGGGCGGAAGTGCGCCCGCAGTTCCTCCATAACCCCCTCCCTGGCGCCTTCCTTGAGCGTGCCGTCGGCAGAGATGCCTTCCAGCAGGTGCATGGAGCCGATGTTGGAGGTCATGATCACTATACAGTTGCGAAAGTCTACCGTGCGGCCCTGGCTGTCTGTCAGGCGGCCATCGTCCAGCAGTTGCAGCAGGGTGTTGAACACATCGGGGTGCGCCTTTTCAATTTCGTCAAACAGAATGACGGAATAGGGTTTGCGGCGCACGGCCTCGGTAAGCTGGCCGCCTTCGTCATAGCCCACATAGCCTGGAGGCGCACCGATAAGCCGCGAAACAGAGTGTTTTTCCATGTATTCGCTCATGTCGAGGCGAACCATGTTGTCTTCTGTATCAAACAGAGCCTCGGCCAGAGCTTTGGAAAGCTCGGTTTTGCCCACGCCCGTAGGGCCAAGGAAGATAAACGAACCCGTGGGCCGCGAGGGGTCGGAAAGCCCGGCGCGGGCGCGTAGCACCGCATCGGACACGGCGGTAACGGCCTCGTCCTGACCCACCACGCGCTCGTGCAGCTGGTCGCCAAGGCGCAGCAGCTTTTCTCGCTCGGATTCGAGCAGCCGCGTAACGGGAATACCCGTCCACTTGCCCACAATTTCGGCCACGTCGTCGGGGCGTACTTCTTCCTTGAGCAGGCGCGGGCCTTCGCCTTCGGCAGCTGGGCCGGATGCGGCTGCCAGCTTCTTTTCCAGCTCAAGCAGTTTGGAATATTTGAGCTCTGCGGCCTTGTTGAGGTCGTAGGCGCGTTCTGCCTGCTCGATGGCAAGCTTGGTCTGCTCGATCTGCTCTTTGATTTCGCGCACGTTGTCGATGGAGCCTTTTTCGCTCTCCCACTGTTTGCGCATGTTGGCCTGCTGCGTGCGCAGGTCGGCCAGCTCGTTTTCGAGCTTTTCAAGGCGCTCGCGCGAGGCGGCGTCTGTTTCGCGGCGCAGGGCTTCGCGTTCGATTTCAAGCTGCATGACCTTGCGGTTCACTTCGTCCAGATCGGCGGGCAGCGAATCAATTTCGGTGCGGATCATGGCTGCGGCCTCGTCGATGAGGTCGATGGCCTTGTCCGGCAACTGGCGGTCGGTGATGTAGCGGTGCGAAAGCACCACTGCCTCAACAATGGCCGAGTCGCTGATGCGCACGCCGTGGTGTACCTCAAAGCGTTCCTTGAGCCCGCGCAAAATGGAGATTGCGTCTTCCACCGTGGGTTCTTCAACCATCACGGGCTGGAAACGGCGTTCGAGGGCCGGGTCTTTTTCAATATACTTGCGGTACTCGTCCACCGTAGTTGCGCCGATGCAGTGCAACTCGCCGCGCGCCAGCATGGGTTTGAGCAGGTTGCCCGCATCCATGGCGCCTTCGGTTTTGCCCGCGCCCACAATGGTGTGCAGCTCGTCGATGAACAGGATGATCTGCCCGTCGCTTTTTTCCACCTCGTTGAGCACGGCTTTGAGGCGTTCTTCAAATTCGCCACGGTATTTTGCGCCGGCAATGAGCGCGCCCATGTCGAGGGCAAAGAGTTTGCGGCCCTTGAGGCCCTCGGGCACGTCGCCTTTGACAATGCGGAAGGCCAGGCCCTCAACAATGGCGGTTTTGCCCACGCCCGCCTCGCCTATGAGCACCGGGTTGTTCTTGGTGCGGCGCGAGAGAATGCGGATAACGCGGCGAATTTCGGCGTCGCGGCCAATGACCGGGTCCATCTTGCCCTGGCGGGCGGCTTCCACAAGGTCGCGGGCGTACTTGGTCAGCGCCTCAAAGGTGTCCTCTGGCGTGGCGCTGGTCACGCGTGCGCCGCCGCGCAATTCTTCCATGGCTGCCACAAAGCGGGCGCGGGCGATCTTGTACTCTTTGAACACTTCGCCAAGGGGCGAGGAGGGCGAAACATCGGTCAGCGCGGCAAACAGGTGGTCAACGCTGACATATTCGTCCTTCATGCGGTTGGCTTCGTTCTGCGCGTCACCCAGAATTTTTGCCAGCCGCTGGGTGATCATGATCTTGTTGGGATCCATGCCGCCGCCAGAAACAGAGGGCCGCTTGCGCAGCACGCCCTCAATGGCAACGCTGAGCGCCTTGGGCTGCACGCCCATCTGCTCCAGAATGCGCGGCACAATGCCTTTTTCCTGCTGCACAAGGGCAAGGGCCAGATGCTCGGCGTCTGTTTCCTGGTGCCCCATGCCAGCGGCAATGCTTTGGGCCTGACCCACAGCCTCGCGGGCTTTATCCGTAAATTTGTTGATATCCATAAGCTTCCTCCACCTTGTCCGCGCAGTGGCGGACGAAATTTTTGTTATTTCTGGCCGGGAGGCTGCATGCACTCAAACCGGCTATTCTTCAAAAGGTTGTAATCGCTGAACCATGCGTTCGAGGGAATCAATGCGCTCCAGCAGATCCACGATGATGGTTCCGCCAAGCACTGGCAGATCAAAATCGCAGCAGATGCGCTCGAGCTTGCGCACGCGGTAGATGTCTACATCGCGAAAAAGGAAGTCTTGCGCCGCGCTGGTGCGGGTTTCAATC
>SAAX01000145.1 GCA_009929215.1 Deltaproteobacteria bacterium
GCTCGAAAAACGGCGCGAAGACCACAAGACCGAAGAAGTCTGCGCCATGTGCGGCAAGTTCTGCTCTGTTAAAATGCTGCGCGACCACTAGGCCTGCGGCTCCCTGACTTATACTGACGGGAGGTTCTGCGAAGCCTCCCGCTCTTTTTTGCTGGTGCGGCAGCCTTGCTGCCTTGGTGCTCGCTTCCGCATCCAGTTTTGCCTGCCCAAAACCATGCTGAACAGCGTGACGCGCCCCCCCATACATCCGCATTGTGTCAGTTGCGGGATAGCTGCATACCCGCCATATCCCGGGGCTGAACATCGCACAGGAAAAATTAGCCTAAAAAAATGTTTGTGCACTCAAAGAGCTTTACTATACACCCGAAAATTCTTATAAAGACTGCATGTGAAAAAAATAACAAAATTCCGATATATTCGCCGCGCCCTGTTCGAGGCATAGCATCAAGGAGAAAACCATGTGGAATCAGGCAGAAGACTACAACAATGTTCGGGAAATACGCGTTAAAACCACCACCTACCTGGGTGTGGGAGCCATTGATAAAATAGATGACATTCTTGGCCAGCTCAAAAGCGAAGGCATCAACGCGGTGCTCTGCGTGTGCGGTGGCCGCTCATACAAGATCACAGGCGCGTGGGATAAAGTGGAAGCCGCCGCCCAAAAGCACGGCATTACCCTTGCGCTGTACAACCGCGTTACCCCCAACCCCACAACTGACAGCGTTGATGAAGCTGCGGCCCTTGGCCGCGAGGCCAACGTGGGAGCCGTGCTTGCCATCGGCGGCGGCAGCCCCATCGACTGCGGCAAAAGCGCGGCCATTCTGCTGGCCAACCCCGGCAAAACCGGCGACGATCTTTACTGCTACCGTTTCACACCGCAAACAGCCCTGCCGATCATTGCCATCAACCTGACCCACGGCACGGGCAGCGAGGTCAACCGCTTTGCCGTGGCCACTGTGACCAAGCTCAACTACAAGCCTGCCATTGCCTACGACTGCATCTACCCGCGCTATGCCATTGATGATCCCGCGCTCATGACCGGGCTTTCGCCCGACCAGACGCGCTATGTATCCATAGATGCCATCAACCATGTGGTGGAGGCCGCCACAACCACGGTGACAAATCCGCTGGCCATTTCACTGGCGGCAGAAACCATCCGGCTCGTGCACCAATGGCTGCCCGCCGTGCTGGCCAACCCCGCAGACCTCAAGGCCCGCCACCAACTGTGCTACGCGGCCATGCAGGCTGGCGTGGCCTTTGACAACGGCCTGTTGCACTTTACCCATGCGCTGGAGCATCCCCTGAGCGCGGTGAGCCCCGACCTTTCGCACGGCCTTGGGCTGGCGGTGCTGCTGCCCGCCGTTATTCTGGAATGCTACCCTGCCTGCCCCGATGTGCTGGCGCACATTCTTGCGCCCATGGCCCCCGACCTCAAAGGCCTACCAGAAGAAGCCCCCAAGGCGGCCAAAGCCGTTGAAAAGTGGCTTGCCAGCGTGGGTGTGCCGCAAAAGCTTGAAGATATCGGCGTGACCGCCCAGGATATTGAAAAATTCTGCGACCTGGTGGAGCAGACACCCTCGCTTGGCCTGCTGATTTCAGTTGCGCCGGTGGCGGGAACCCGCGAGCGCGTGGCGCGCATCTATACCAATTCTCTCAAGCCCCTGGCTTAAGAACAGATCGCCATTGCCAACGCAAATTGCGTTGCAAGTAAAAGAGGTCAGCGCGTGTGCGCTGGCCTCTTTTCAGGACGCCTGCGCGGCGTGCGATTTCGCCTGCACGGCGCGCGGCAGAGAGGGTCTGTTAGGGGCTGCGCCCTCCTAGACCCCCTCTGCACTCCCCCCGGAGCACCCCCTAAGAAAGTTTTCAATTACCGCAAAACGGCGAGGGCACGCGTCTTACGCTGCGGGAGCTTCCTTCCCTCGCTACGCTCGCTCAGGCGATCTCCCTCCGCGACGCGTAAATGCCAGAGTCCGCTTTCGCTCTGGTCAAAGTCCGCTTCAGCCAAATACCATAATGCCGTTCAATCCTTGAGCGCCGCGCTTTTACCCAATACCCCCAACATGATTGCTAAAAGTTCAGTAATCTTCCAGCTTCTTGGCCTCTTTCTCAGTGCTTTTTGCCTTAAATGCCTGTCTGCTTTACGCTGCCCGCCCTCAGAAGCTGGTCGTGGCGTTGCCTTCCATAAACTCGCCAGAGCGGAGCGATGGCGATGGATGGTGTTGAGGGAATTTGCAAAATACGCATTTTTCTGGCCTGACAAGGAAAAATCCTGTTTTTGAGCGCAGCGTACTCATGTACGTGAGCATCAAAAAC
>SAAX01000146.1 GCA_009929215.1 Deltaproteobacteria bacterium
GCGGATTCTTTGTGTGCGCTCATGCACCCCCCGTTTGTAGTCGATGGTTGATGGCTACCTTCTCCCTAGTACCCAGTCTGTCGCTCATCGGCAGGGATGCCATCACCTGGGGCACCCCAGCGATCCACACATTCCATACTATGGTGGGTAAGTTCAGCTAGTCCCACAGTATCTCCCCTGTTGCACATGAGATGTGTGTGCGACTGTGTGTGTATGCACGTTGTTTAAGTATGGCTGTGTGTGTGTGTTGAGTGGGGAAGGGAATTGAGTGGCTAAGTAGCCCCTTCAGCCATGTTTTGTGTGCTCAAGCGGAACGCCACCTGTTTGCGCCTTACTGACACCACTCGGCATGCCGTGTGCCGCGCACTCAGGCCCCAGCCACTTCACGGCCAACAGCGAGGAAGCGCTCGGGGTCACGCAGGCGCGCAGACGCTGCCTGGCCGCGCAAGGCTGGCGGCTGGCCAGCGTCCACCATGCGGACTGGGCGCGCGCACACGGCCCCGCTGCCCGAGTGTCGCTGCTCCAGGCTGTCCTGGAGCAGGCCCTACTAGTGGCGCCCCCCTCACTGCCTTGACCCACTGCTGCAACTAAACAAAGTGGCGAGCTAGTCCGATGGGCTCACGAGTGTGGGGGGTGTATTCACTCAGAGCGTGCTTTACAGGCCTCGGCCGGGCGGGCCTCAGTCACACGTCAGTGTGTGTGATGTCCAGTGTCCGCGGCAGGAGGACTGAGGCACTGACTGCAGGCGCCAGCCACTCAGTTGGTCCTGTGCTTGCTTGCTTGCTTGCACCATGCCAGACTGACAGGTAGATGCCAGACGGGGCAGCAAGCTGCTGCTACTAGTTGGCCCAACAGCCGCCGTTTATGAGGCATCATGAAAGCCACACACTGACCTCAGCAGGCCTTCATTCAGAGCGTGAGCGCTCAGTTTGCCCAGCCTACTGTGTTTAGACGGGCGGGCGGCAGGGCCCCCCCTACCCCCCCTCGGATCAGATTTACTCTCCTCTTCCACCCCCACCTGTCCTTTGTGTTGCCTTTGAACACGGCGCAGCTGATGGCCGTGCTGATCAGAGACCTACAAGAGGCGGTCTGTTCCACTTGGCCATCTATCATATGGTGGGAGAGCTTGATATATTTTGAAGCGCCCATATCTGGCAAACCTTGATGATTTGGATGAGGCACACTGGCACAAATCTGAGTGGGGTGAGGGCGCGGGGATTGGCATCTCTGCATTGTGTGCTCACATGCCGATACATTTTCATGCGACGATTGGTATCGCCACAATATTTGTCCCACATTTTTGTCGGGTGCCCCGCTGATCTCTGAGCTGCGAGGCTGAGGTGACTGAGCACCGTGGGCCTGGAGTCTTCCATGTATCGTATGCTGGCCTTGCACGTACGCTTATGCGATCCCGGCTACTGCATCTACAACCGATCGATAGCGTAGGTAATACACGCTGCATGGAGGCGCATCTCGCGCTTACGTTCCAGCCCTTAGCCTCATCAGCGATTGTGGACGCTGTCTGTTTCACGGTGCTGGTAGACTGTGTCGCGGTGCTGGTAGCGTGTTCCCGAAGGCTTACTTCTGATCTCGTGGTAGTTTAGCTTGCTCAGCTGACAGCATTCCTAGACGCTCAGCTTGCCCAGTGTCATCCGCAGGTCAGAGCTGCATCTAGCGTATTCTACAAAAACACCTACCTTCATTTATTTGCCTGCTGCTTCTCTCTTGCAGGCAGAATTCCTGCCATCAGCCCCAGGATGAGTACCGCACTCATTGCTGCGGTGCTCATTCTGGGCCTGGCTGCCCATGGGGCGGTCGCCCAGCAGACAGCACCCATGCCCCCTCGAGCCCAGGCTCCCCCCTCTCCTCCTTCTCGTGCTCTGAATGCTTTCCGTGGTGACATGAAGTGGGTTGGCTACAGGCAGTGGCTGGGCCAAAACTGGCTCAACCACTGGAACATCTCTGTGAGTCCCTGGCACTTCTTTACTGCTTACTGTTCTTACTGCCTACACATACACTTTCTTCTCACCCTAGAATTGAATGGGCCCCTCATATGATTGACATTGGCACGTGGCGTGGAAATCACATTTCGCAATTCTCCACAGAATACTGGTCTTTCCGACATCGAGATGGTGTACCGCCGCGTGTCCTTCCTAGATGACTTCAAGCATGTGATCACCAACTGGCTGAACACGGACCTTGCCCTGGATGTGATCTTCGTTGACCCCACCCGCATGCCCATCCGCTCTACT
>SAAX01000147.1 GCA_009929215.1 Deltaproteobacteria bacterium
CAAGCCCTGCCGCCCGACGTGGATGCCGTGCTTACGCCAGAAATACGCGCCCAGCTGGCCGATGTGGTCGCTGGCCTTGGCCTTGGCCCCAATGCGGGCTTTGACGATGTGATAAACGCCCTGCGCGCCCGCAGTGGTGCGCTGACTGAAACAGAGGCCGCCCTGCTGTTTCTTGACGAATGGCGCAAACAGTACGGCAAAAAATAGCTGTTTGGCGCAATCGTAGTTTTTTTGAATGGGATGAAAGCAGAAAACCCCGCCAAAAGCGGGGTTTTCATCATCAGCGCGGCAGATATGCCCTTATTCCACCATGTCAGTCATGGAAGCGGGCAGGGTAATTTCTGTGATGTTCAGATAAAAGGGCAGCATTACGGCCACAGCCAGCACAAGTGCGGCCAGCAGGGTAAGCTTGTGGCGCATGGGCGTGGCGCTGCGGGCTACCAGAGTCCACAGCAGGGCGGGCACAAGCCAGAGCAGCAGCTCGGCGCTTTCCAGCATGGCGTCCATGGCGGTAAAGGTTTCTTTTTGCCATTCGCGCTGCACGTCAAATACCGAGGAAGCCAGCAAGATCACCCAAAAGATCGCCCAGGCATTGCGCGCCCATGTGGAGCACCACGGAAGCATGGTATTGTAGTGATCGCGGCCGTAGTCGTCGTAATTGCGGCGCAGCACAAGCCAGAACGCGCCCATGCCGCCCGCCACTGCCAGCATGAGCGGCAGCGACCAGAAAATGGCGCACCAAAAGGGCGTGCCAAAACCTGGCACATAGATGTGCCCAAGGGTCAGCATATCGGCATCGGGGCGCGCCAGGGCTGTAAGCATGCGTGCGGCGGCCAGCGAGGCAACTGTGGCAATGCAGGCCTGAATGCCGCTTACAGCGCCAAGACCCACATGCAGCATGGGCAGCTTGGTAAGGAACTTCCACAGGGCAAAGTACAGGCTGTTGAACAGCACCGCCAGGCCCAGCATGACCCAGCTCATCTCTACCATAAAGTCAGAGAGCGAATCGGGCGTGTAGGAGCCTTGCGTAAAAAAGAGCCATACCCGGCCACAGATAAGCAGTATCCAGCCCAGCAGCAGAGCCAGCAGGGCAAGCTGGCGGGCGCATTTTTCAAACGAGGCGCGCTTGCGCGTAACTGCCAGCCCCCTTGCGGTGGCCGACATAAAGTTAAGGCCCACAAAGGCCAGCAGGGCGGCCAACGGCAGGGCCACGCTCAGGGCGTCAAAGCCCATGCGCGCCAGGGGAAAGGACTGTCCAAGATGCCGCAACGCGTCCATCCAAGTGGTAAGGGTCGCCGCCATTTCCTGGAAAAAATTCATCAGGCTTCGCCTCCGGTATGGCTTGATGCCGGATAGTAACGGTTCATACATGTTTTCGCGGGCTTGGCCGCTGCACGGGGCAAATGAGCCGCCCGTGGCTGAGGATGCCAAAAAATCCGCGTCATACCGGCGGCAAGACACATTGGGCAGGCTGAGCGGCAGCCTTTTTTGCTTGGTGATGCCCCGGTTGTCCGTAACTGTTGTGCTTAAATAGCGTGAGCAAGCCTGTTCTTGCCTGAAAAACGCTGCCGCTGCAAGAGTTCTTGAAATATGGCCGGGGTTGAGGCACAAGAAAGCTTGGCTGCATACGCGGGTTGCACGTTGGGCCCTTTGCAGAAAAAGCCTCTGCCATGTTGCCAAAAAGTATGCTGAGCGTCTGTTGCGGGTTTTTGACGCATTGAAAGATATTTCAACGCACGAATACTCTTGTGCTGGAGACAGGAATGAAAACACTGATCGTTGTACCGCTGACTTGCCTTGCGCTGGCTGCGGGGTGCGCTTCTTCAGACAAGGTGCGTAGGGCCGAATCAACCAGCGAAACCAACCAGAAGCTGCTGCGCGAGACCGACCAGCGCGCCGAAGTCGCACGGCTCTTCACCGCCGTGTCTAGGCGCACCCTCACCGCCCATACCGCGCCCCTAGCCTTAATCCTGCTCTCTTCCCTGGCAACAGGCCAGAAGCGCCATGTGGCGTGCGGTATTGGTCGGGGGATGGCTGCGGTCGCGGTTAGCGGTGAGATCTACCCATGCCACCGCTTCGTGGGACTGAAAGGCACCCGTCTGGGTCATCTCCATGACTACCGTGCGGGGGAATTGAACAACTATCACCGCGCCGTGGTCGACAACCTGCCCGTGTGCCGAGGCTGCTGGGCGCGTTATTTGTGTGGCGGGGGGTGTTTTTATGACCACCAGGGCCATAC
>SAAX01000148.1 GCA_009929215.1 Deltaproteobacteria bacterium
CTGCCCTTCTTTCTATTGTTTGGACCCAGGGGTGTGACAGCAACCAAGGCGAGCTTCTGGCTGCGTGCAATTGCAGGGTTGGGCTGTCACACCCCTGCCCCTCTTTCTAGTGTTTGGACCTAGGGGTGTGACAGCACGCGGCTGATTGCAGGGGTGGCTGTCACACCCGTGCCCCTCTTTCTAGTGTTTGGACCCAGGGGTGTGGCAGCAACCAAGGCCAGCTTCTGGCTGCGGGTGATTGCAGGGGTGGCTGTTACACCCCTGTCCCTCTTTCTAGTGTTTGGACCCGGCGCGGGGCTGGCCCCGCAAGGGAGCCCGCTCGGAGTCCTTCCGAGTTTAGGGGTCCGAACCCATTCGCGTCACCGCGGCCCATGCCGCGGTCTACAAGTGCACATGGGAGCCGCTTTGACCCCTCCGGCGGTGAACAAGGGAGGAGGGTCTGGCAGTGGGGTTTGACTTGACCTGGCTGTCAGCTTGAAGGGGATGCCGTGCCCCCTTTGAACAACCGGCTTGGTGCCGCACACGACCGCTGCGGGTGCTTTGAAGTCAACAACGCCTTGCGTCTCTAGTCCTTTGTCAGGCTCCGGCAAGCAGCAACAGCTGTGACACGCCGCTGTAATGTAATGTAACGCCTTGCGGTGTTCATGAACTGTTCTCAGGTGTTTCCCCAGGGAAGCGGACCCAGCGAAGCCCTGTTCTTCTGCGAAGCCCTGTGGGAAGCTCTGGCGTGGCAATCGACGACCTTATCTGAGAGCAGCTGATAGTGCAGTTAGCAGAGGCGCTGCCACAGTCAGCAGTGCCCGTGCATGCGCACGTCAGGTGACATGCATGGGGCTGTGGTGATAGGTCAGGCTCATGGCAGCGACAAGGGGGGGCCCGGCTGGGTTGGCCAGTGGGCAGCAGGGTGGGGCTCAGCTTGTGCTTAATGTGGGGGCATGCAGTGCATGGAGCACGGGCATGCACCATGCATGCCATGGGGGCAGCCAGGCTGTGACAGCTGAACGTGGGCATGTCACGCACCAACGTTTTCTGACACTGAATTGACTGTTTGAGCTTTGTTCTTGCATGCCTAGGTTGATCGGTTGGTCTCTCTTGGCTTTGGGGCTTGGTGCAGAGCCTGTTTTCCCTTGCAGTGCTTTGTCCCTTAACGCACGCCCGCACCTTTGGGCGTAGTTTTCTTTCTTTCTTTTTCTTTCTTAGTGTTTGGACCCAGGGGTGTGACAGCACGCGGGTGATTGCAGGGGTGGCTGTCACACCTAGGGTTTAGGGTTTCAGGCAGTCCAATCCAATCTGTGGCTGCGCTCAACATGCGATGCGATCGCTGCTCGGCTGGGGGCAATGGTGGTGTGATATCAACTGTTGGCCAGGTGCATCTCATTTTTTACTTTCAAGCATGCAACGCCAGGTTGACGGGTGGTCCAATCATCATGGCTGCATGCGCTGCAGCGTTTGCACGTCATCGTCCGCATGTTACAGGCCAAATCAACCTATTGGTAGTCTGTAAAGTGCCATGCAAACTACCAGTTGCACTCTCAGTGGGGCGTATCCCGCTAAACCCACTATATCTGTCCGCCTTGATGCCAAAACGCACAGGCTGCTGGCCTTGACCTGGTCAGCTGCTAAACCAGCCCAGCGCTTTCAACCCTCGACACAAAGGCCGAACCAGACTTGTTGCCAGAGCTGTCGTCGGCCGCAGCCTCGGGCACGCCTTCAACCGATGCGTTCGGCACCAAGGCCGGCAGCGGGCCCGCCTTGCCGTGGATGGCCTTCATGTGGTTCATGGCAGCAGCCATTGAGCCAAACGTAGAACCGCAATGCGGGCACTTGTACGGCATTGTCTGCGCATATGTATGTGACAAATCATGCAGGCATGGCAAGTCGAGTCAGTACGTGGCGATGCAGCATGCATTACACGGCATATCATGGCTCAAGCCACGGGCAAGACACACGCGTCATCCATGCAGCATGCAGATTGTCAGCAAGTGCCTGCAGGGGGTGTTGCATGGGCGCTGCATGGGCTGGGTGCTGCTAAAAGGGCTGGGAACCGTCTAACGGGCTGCGTAATGTCGAACGGGCTGCGCAATGTCGAACGGGCTGCGGACCATCGAACGGGTTGCACACGGGCCCGCGGGCCGCCTAGAACCACCCACCGGGACTGGGGGGTTGCGCAGCAGCCCGCTGGTTGTGGCAGTGGTGGTGGTGGTGCAGGGTGAGCTGCATGGCATGGAG
>SAAX01000082.1 GCA_009929215.1 Deltaproteobacteria bacterium
TTCCCTTAAATCTCTGGTCGGGATGAAAGGATTTGAACCTTCGACCCCTTGAACCCCATTCAAGTGCGCTCCCAGGCTGCGCTACATCCCGACGCGAGAAATGTAACTACGCCGAACGGGCACGTCTGTCAACTTTTATAATTATTACGTGCTTTTTCTTGCGCCTGAACCGCTAAAATTGTGCTTAATGCCACACTTTCAAGCTCTGAATCCGGTTTTTCAAGGCATCGAAGACGGTTTGTTGAAACACGGCCAATCTTTCCCACAATGCTGCCCCGCTTAGCCAGCAACAATAACCGCGTTGCGGCCAGACGACTTGGCGGCATAAAGCGCCTTGTCTGCCCTGATCATCAACTGTAGAAGCGCATCGTCGGCTGAGGCCGGTTGTCCGGCAACATTTAGCGAATCACTTACCGCAACGCCTATGCTCACAGTCACATTCACCGTATGCCCCTCAAGCGCAAAAGAATGCCCAGCTACGGTTTGCCGTATGCGTTGTGCAAGATCTTCTGCCTGTTTGGCCGCTGTACAGGTAGCAAGAACTATAAATTCTTCGCCGCCTTGCCGCACAAGAAGGTCGGCCTGACGCACACTGCCATTTAAAATTTTTGCAACCCCCTGCAAAACCATGTCACCAATATTATGTCCGTAGGTATCATTAATCTTTTTAAAATGATCTATGTCCAAAATGAGGCAAGAACACTGTAGACCAAAAGTGAGTGCATTCTGAAAAAATTCTGCGCCGGTAATCTGCAAAAAACGTCTGTTGTGTAACCCGGTAAGGGGGTCATTAAGACTTTGCGCTTCAGCATCTTTTATCTTTCTGGTTACTCTAAAGCTCATTACCGTAAAGGCATCAAAGAGAATTCTGATTTCAGCGGGCATATTTTTATGCGAGCTAAATCTTCCTGTTACCGCATAATCGTTTTTTCGCAGCTCAAGTGCATAGGCCGTAAGTTCTTCAAGTGGTGCTTCAATGCTGCGGCAAAATCGCAGAATAAAAGGCATTACAAACAAAATAGCGCAAAGCGCACCCAGAATTACTGACCATGTCTGCCAACGGTAACTGGCAAGAATTTTATCTACAGACTGATAATAAATCAGCTTCAATCCACCCTTGCCCACATCAACAGCAGCGCCAACCATGCGCGCCCCTGCTTCATTTACAAATATCTCGCCAGATTCACTCAGCTTCAGCAGATGGGCAGATACCCTTGCTGGCGAACCGTCATTACGTCCAGCAGCAACAGCGCTGGCAGGGGCAAGAACATTACCTTGCGCATCGCACAACATAAGCCCCTGAATGTCGGGCACAAATGAGCCGTGCATCCATGCGTCAAGCTCTCCAAGCCGAATGCTCAAAAATACCAAGCCGTCAAATTTTCCCGTTGCATCCACTACAGGCGCAGAAAAAATACAGAGGGGCTTGCCTGTAACCCGCCCCTTTTGCACTATTGTTATTGCGGACCTACCTGCTTTTGCCTCTGTAAAATAGTTTCTGTCACCTGCGTAAACGCCAATTACCCCTGTAGTGTCAATGATGGAAATTCCATCAGCACCCAAAAATGTTGCAGATGCGATATCAGAATGTGTTTCTATATAATTTTTGAATTCTCGCGATGCTATCTCCAGCTCTAAATAGTGGGACTGAATTATCTTGATCAGAAAATTAACATCCTCAAAACACACATCAATATATGCCTTTACAGTATTTTTGTTACTATAAAGGTCTTCTGCGATCTGTGTTTTTGCAGATTCAACAATATGTTCACGTTGAAAAAAGAAAAAGAACAACGATGCTATGATGCTTGGAATACAAACAACAAGCACAACATAAAAACGAATACGCCCACGTATCGTATCAAACTTTAGAAGATTAGATATGTACCTTTTTTTCATATAGAATCCATAAACCATTCTTTTCATAATTTTTAAAGCTAAACATACAAATATAACGGCAAATAGCTTTGAAATTTAATTCATACTTACTCAAATATGATCACAATAACATAATAATAATTTTGCAGCTAAACTCGCCATATTTACCATTAAACAATCCCAATCCACACTAAAAAAATATCAAATAGCTCACCTATGAAAGAAATCTCTGCTTTGAAAAGCAAAATAGAACGTTATGAGGATTTATTGGCACGCAGATACGGCCATGCACTGTCTTCAAAATGGCGTATCCCCGCTCAGCCCCTGTGCTGCGTTATTGCCGCAAATGGAAGCCAGCGAGGCGTAGCCAGCGCCCTACTCTCAACGATACAGATACATAAGATTTATTCAAATCAAAACGTTATCGTTTATTATATTTTTCATCAACTGTGTCAAGAATTACAGTACACTGAGAAATTCTATCAAAACAATTTTTTCTAACAATAATTTGAAAACCACCATTTCTGTTAATGAGAACCAGTTGAAACATTGGCAATAAATTAGTAATATTGTGGTCTAGAAATTTTTTCCATACACAGAAACCTGTGAGAGCAAATATGCCGACTGCTTTTACCCTGTTACATGTTTTAAAAAAGGTTATTTCATATGCATCGTGAGGTCTTGTATGCCTGAAATACAAGAAAGTAACAGCAACTTACCTAAATCAAACATTTATGAAATCTATACTGCTGCATACAACGCCCAAACACTCGTCAAGATTACAGGCTGTATTCAGCACGATGACAAGCTGACTGATATAACATGCTATGGACGCATCAAGAGTATTGATGGCCGTGAAGCTCTTGTCGTAATTACTGAGCAGGAGGTTTTATCACGCCCGGGCAAAATATATCCTAATGAATTTGAGTATTTTTTTTGTCTGGACAAAGACTATCCACAACGCATGCGTCTGGGCTACCTGGGTACAGGCAAGATTTTAAATGTAATAACAGATGCACAAGGCTGCATAACTGCCCTGCAACTGCGTTTTTCTGCCAAGGGAGTTGAACGCCGCATGCGCCGTGACAGGCGCATTGACTGGCAGCCCGAATACGCAAAGGCTGCTGGCGTGTTTCGCCTTGATGCCATACCGCACGACAAAACAGAGCTGAAAGACCTGATCAAGCAGCATTACCGCCTCTTTGCAGATACAACCCAGATTGTTAATATTTCTGCGGCAGGGGCCTGCGCGCTGCTGCCCGACGAGGCAGAACTGAAAAGCCTTTCTGCTGAACATTTAATGCTCTACATCATTTCGGACAAGCTCGATATTTTCAGCGCCGCCTATATTTTTCTGTGCAAAAAAATTGGCGTTACCAGCAGCAGCGTGAGCAATATGCTAAAGTTGCGCATGCACTTTACCCACGAGCTTGATCTGAACAACAGCTCACTCAACCTCACATGGATAGAAATATCAAACTCTGGCTCTCAGCGACTTGGCAGGTTTATTGATGAATATTGCCATAGCGAAAACGGCGACTTTGACATGACAGCTGGTGCATAACTATATTGTAACAGTACAAAGTCAAATTTTGAGTCGTTTTTCAGGGCACAGCTCAGCTGGCCTTACCCATACTGGCTGCTACCCTCACGTCATTCACCATCTCAGGGAGGCGCAAAATGCAGTTTAAAGTTGCAACCCGGCTTTGGCTGGGTTTTGGTGCCATTTTCTTTCTCATGCTGCTAAGTGCTTTGGTAATGCGCCATTATCTCAGCCAGGCCGACCAGCTTGCCGACACCACAGATCAGGTGAGCTTGCCCATGGCCCTGATGGCGGCAGACATGAAACTGCAAGCCGTGCAGGTGCAACAGTTTCTCTCTGACGTATCCGCCACACATAGTACTGATGGCTACAAGGAAGCGCAGGAAGCGGCAGACACCTTTCATTCGCATGCCGCAAAATTCAAAAGCAAATTCACCAGTGACAATAACAGGGAATCTCTGAAACGCCTTGAGCCCTTGGTTAAATCCTTTGACGAGATGTATGCCTTGGGCTGTAAAATGGCCGATGCCTACATCAATCAGGGCTTAGAAGCTGGCAATGTGCTTATGGAGAATTTTGACAAGGCTACGGAGTCGCTTACCGATGCTCTAGAACCTTTTATTGATGAGCAGATGGGCATGACAAAGCTCAACCTTGCCACACTAAAAGATGAATTGGCCACAAGCCTGATGCTGCAATGGGCACTGACCGCAATCTCCATTGTAACGGGCTCGCTCGGTGCGTTTTTTACTATCCGTGCATTCATGATTCAGCTTGGTGCCGAGCCCTCTGATGTTGCCGAGGTTGCCCGCAAAATTTCGGGGGGCGATTTAGAGGTGGATATGAGCTTGCACAATGGCCGCAAAAATTGTGGGCTCTTTGCCGCCATGCGTGAAATGCGCGAAAAGCTGAAACAAAGTTTTACCCTGGTTGCAGAGCGCCAGGCTGAGGCTGTGCAACAGGCAGAGGCTGCCCGCAAAGCCATGGCCGAAGCCACCGAAGCAAAGCATATGGCCGAAAGGGCCAAGGCAGAGGGCATGTTGCAGGCCGCCCAGCAACTCGAAGCAGCGGTTGAAGTAATATCCACAGCAGCTGAGCAGCTTACAGCCCACATATCCCAATCCAGCCGGGGTGCAGACGAGCAATCTGGCCGCATTCACGAAACAGCTACGGCTATGGAGCAAATGAATGCCACAGTGCTGGAAGTAGCCAAAAACGCCCAGCTTGCAGCCGATGTTTCGGGCAACGCCCAAAAGCAGACACTTGAAGGCGTACAGATTGTAACCAGCGCGGTTGAGGGCATTAAATCCATCCATTCAAAATCGCTGGCAATCAAGCAGGATATGGGCGCACTGGGCAAACAGGCCGAAGCCATTGGCCAGATTATGAACGTCATTGCCGACATCGCCGATCAGACCAATCTACTTGCGCTCAACGCCGCCATCGAGGCGGCAAGAGCTGGCGATGCAGGCCGTGGTTTTGCTGTTGTGGCCGACGAGGTGCGCAAACTTGCAGAAAAAACCATGACAGCTACCCGAGAGGTGGGCGAAGCCATCAGCGGCATTCAACAGGGCACCCGCAAAAACATTGATAATGTTGAAGATGTAGGCGCTGCCATTGAAGAAAACACTACACTTTCTGCCCGGTCGGGTGAATCGCTGCACCAGATTCTTGCATATGTAGAAAATGTTAACGACCAGATTCAGGCCATTGCCACCGCAAGCGAACAACAGTCGGCAACCAGCGAAGAAATCAACAGATCAGTTGAGCAGGTTGCCACCATTTCGGCCCAAACTGCTCAGGCCATGGAAAATGCCGCTCAAGCTGTAGCGGCCCTTTCCCGTCAGTCTGCAACCCTGCAAGGGCTTATTCACGACATGAAAAATCAGGGCTGATGCCCGACCACCAGCACGTTGGTATTGGCATCTGCTGCAAGGCCGCCCTTTGGGCGGCCTTATTTTTTTGCGAGGATAATTTTATAGATTAATATATTTACTTTGAATACATCATAATGATAGCTTTTATCAAATTTAACAATTCCAATCCTCTTGCAATCTTTTTTGTATCTCATTATATATCGATTATAGGATTAGTATTCCCTACACCTTATAACCAATTGTGGTGCTTCAGCTCAACCGGAATCGGATATACTCGTTCACAAAACAGGCACCTAACAACTTAAGAGCCATCAGCACCCAAGTAGAAAGGAATATTGCGCCAAGCAGTCCCCCCCTATCATAAACAAGCTGGAAAATGGAACTGGATGTAGCAAGCCAGAGCTTGCGAGCATATGATCAACTTGTGAAGGATCTGCCCATGACTAATCTTCTTGGTGAATTTTTTGGCACAATGATGCTGATTACCTTTGGTGCTGGCGTGGTTGCCTGCGTACTGCTCAAAGATTCCAAAGGCAACGGCGGCGGCTGGATAGTTATTACCGCTGGCTGGGCTTTTGGTGTAATACTTGGTGTATTTACCGCTGTTGCCTTGGGCGCGCCCCAGGCCGACCTTAACCCTGCGGTGACCCTGGCTAAAACCATGCTTGGCACCTATACGGTTGCTCAGGCAATACCCACCATGCTGGCAGAGACTGCCGGTGCCTTTGCCGGTGGCGTCATTGTCTGGCTTGCCTATCTGCCTCACTGGGCCCCCACCGAAGATCCCGGCCTCAAACTGGCCGTGTTCTGCACGGGCCCTGCCATTCGCAGCTATGCTCAAAACTTTTTGTGCGAAGTTATCGGCACATTCATGCTGATCTTTGCCATCTTTGCCATCTTCCACAAGAACAACGGCGCCCTGCCCGCCGGCTTTGGCCCCTACCTTGTAGGCATTCTTGTGTGGGCGCTGGGCCTCAGCCTTGGCGGCCCCACTGGTTACGCCATCAACCCTGCCCGTGACCTTGGCCCCCGCATTGCCCATGCTGTGCTGCCTATCGCTGGCAAGGGTTCTTCTGACTGGGCCTACGCCTGGGTTCCCGTTTGCGCTCCCATGGTGGGCGGCGTTCTTGCCTATGTTGTGGGCAAGGCCGTTGGCCTGATCTAAATACAGTTTGAGCAACTCCGTGCTTATGCCGGGCAGGGGGACAAGCCGCCTGAACGTGCGTCTACAAGCACCAACCATGCTTTTCGGAGGAATTTATGGCTCAGAAATACATACTGTCTCTCGACCAGGGAACTACCAGCTCGCGCGCCATTCTTTTTGACCGCGATGCCAACATCGTGCAGGTATCACAGCGCGAATTTACTCAGATTTTTCCCCAGCCTGGCTGGGTTGAACATAACCCCAACGAAATCTTCGACACGCAGTCGCATGTTGCCAAAGAATGCCTGAAGCACGCCAACGCCAACGGCAACGAACTGGCCGCCGTAGGCATTACCAACCAGCGTGAAACAACCGTTGTGTGGGATAAAACCACCGGCGCGCCCGTGTACAATGCCATCGTGTGGCAAGACCGCCGCACAGCTGGTTTTTGCGACCAACTGAGAGCAGAAGGCAAGGCCGAGGTCATCCGCAACAAGACGGGTCTTGTGCTTGATGCCTATTTTTCTGGCACAAAGGTGCGCTGGATTCTCGATAACGTGCCCGGCGCACGCGCCAAGGCCGAAGCGGGCGATCTGCTTTTTGGCACCATCGACACATGGCTTATCTGGAACTTCAGCAAGCGCAACTCACACGTTACTGATCCCTCCAACGCCAGCCGCACCCTGCTTTTCAACATCCACACCGGCCAGTGGGATGATGAACTGCTTGAAATCATGGGCGTGCCACGCGCCATGCTGCCCGAAGTTGCGCCTTCTTCCAGTGTTATGGCCCACACCCATGCCGAATTTTTTGGTCAGGCAGTGCCCATTGCCGGTGTTGCGGGCGACCAGCAGGCGGCCACCTACGGCAATGCCTGCATGACCGAAGGCATGGCCAAAAACACCTACGGCACGGGCTGCTTCCTGCTGCTCAATACCGGCACAAAAGCCCGCGAAAGCAAAAACAACATGCTCACCACCGTGGCGTGGGAAACTCCCAAGGGCCGCTACTATGCCCTGGAAGGCAGCGTGTTTGTGGGCGGCGCGGTTGTGCAGTGGCTGCGTGACGGCCTTGGCTTTATCCGCGATTCTTCCGAAATGGAAAGCCTCGCCATCACCGTGCCCGACAACGGCGGCGTCTACCTTGTGCCCGCCTTTGTGGGTATGGGCGCTCCCTACTGGGATCAGTACGCCCGTGGAACCATGGTAGGCATTACCCGTGGCACCAACCGTGGGCACATTGCCAGGGCCGCTATAGAATCCATTGCCCTGCAAACCCTTGATATCATGGATGCCATGCAGAAGGATGCGGGCGTGCCCCTCACCACCCTGCGCGTGGACGGCGGTGCAAGCCGCAACAACATGCTCATGCAGTGCCAGGCCAACCTCACCGGCGTTGTGGTTGAACGCCCCACGGTTACCGAAACAACCGCTCTGGGCGCTGCCTACCTTGCGGGTCTTGCGGTGGGATTCTGGGAAAGCGAAGAACAGCTTTGCGCTCAGTGGAAGCTCGACCGCCGCTTTGAACCCAACATGCCCGAAGATCGCAGGCAGGAACTGCTGCACCAGTGGCATCGCGCCGTTGAACGCGCAAAGAGCTGGATTGAAGAATAAAACTGCTCAGATTGCAGGGCACTACAGCCCTGTCATTTGGCATAGCTGAGATAAAGGGTCGCCCTATGGGGCGGCCCTTTTTGCGCCCCATTGCTGCACATAAACAACACCTGCTCAAATAAAATAATCTTTTACAAATGGTTGAGATTAATTATGATCTCAATTTATGACATAGCTGATAATTTGATATTGAAATTAATTTTCAAATCTGATAAATCCCAACATCATTCATCGACTTTAACCCTTTGCCCTTAACTATTTGCCATACCGGCACTTCTGCCAATTGGCCGTAAGGATATGTAAATGCTGTGCACTTCTCGCCTTAACCTCGCCGAATGCGCCACCCGTCCAGACCGTTCCATGCCCTGCAACGGCGCGGTTACTGAAATAATACACCAGCTTGCAGAATCACTGGGCAAGGCCATTGACGCCAAAGATACCTATACCCTTGCGCATTCAGAAGAAGTTGCCGTCATTTCGCAAACCCTTGCCCTGTCAATGGGGCTCGGCCACCAGATGGCAGACCTCATCCACGTGGCCGGGCATTTGCATGATCTTGGCAAAATTGGTGTTCCCGATGAAATTCTGGCCAAAACATCCCCCCTTACCCCAAAAGAATGGCTTGAAATACGCAAGCACCCAGACATTGGGGCAGATATTCTTGCCCCCATTGCATGCCTTCGCGAATGCGGCATTGTAGACATGGTGCGGGCACACCACGAGCGCTTTGACGGCAGCGGTTACCCGAAAGGACTGACGGGCGGGCAGATTCCGCTTGGCGCACGCATCATCACCGTGGCAGACAGCCTTTCGGCCATGTTGCAGTCGCGGCCTTACCGCACGGCAAAATCATTTGACGAGGCCTGCCGCGAAATCGCACGCGGGGTTGGCAGTCAGTTTGATCCCAAGGTAGTGGCGGCCTTTGCCCGAGTAAAAGACCGCGTGCGCGACCTGGTAGCAATGCTGCGCATAGAGTAGACGCCCCAACGACATGTTTCTGGTGCTAACCTGGCAAAACCCGCCTGCCAGCCACACAGCAGGCTGCTTCGCTCAATAATCTGCCGTGTGAGGCTCTACCCTGCTCACCATGCTTTGCGAATGTTTTTTTGCAATGCCTTCGAATGGAGCATGTAACATTTACTCCTCTGCCTTGAGTAGAAACGCTAGCGCTATTGTCATATGCCGCGCCAATGTTATCGCTGCGCACATCTGTAGGCGGCATGCCCAAATTATTTGACTGCCATACGACAACAGGTTATTTTATCGTTTTGGCAAACGCTCGGCTTTTTCATTTTTGATTCCGCTCTCCGCTTTCTCTTGCTGCCCTTGGCGTGCCCACAAGCCGCCCAGGCCGTATCGGTGTGCGGAATGCATCGCTGCCAGCGATTCTGCCTTTCGTCGGTCAGTGCACTTCGCCAGCCGAATGTTGCTTGCCGCTCACACCAGACCTTTGAATTTCAGGCAGTTTTTATGCAAACAAACATATCGTCGGCCATGAGCCGTGAAGCGCTCAGGCGCCGCACTTTCGGCATTATTTCACACCCTGACGCAGGCAAAACAACCCTCACCGAAAAGCTGCTGCTGTTCGGCGGGGCCATTCAGATGGCCGGTGCGGTCAAGGCCAAAAAGGCCCAGCGCCACGCTACCTCTGACTGGATGGAAGTGGAACGAGAGCGCGGCATTTCTGTTTCTTCGTCGGTAATGAAGTTTACCTACGCCGATCATATCATCAATCTGCTTGATACCCCTGGTCACCAAGACTTTTCAGAAGACACCTATCGTGTGCTCACGGCGGTGGACTCTGCCCTTATGGTCATCGACTCGGTCAAGGGCGTAGAAACCCAGACCTGCAAGCTCATGGAAGTGTGCCGCATGCGCGACACGCCCATTCTTACCTTTATCAACAAGCTCGACCGCGAAGGCCGCGATGCCTTTGACCTGCTGAGCGACATTGAGCAGACCCTGGGCATTCAGGCTGCCCCCATGACCTGGCCCATCGGCATGGGCAAGAGCTTTCAGGGTGTGTACGACATTGAGCGGCAGGCAATCCGCTTTTTTGCCGAAGACGGCAAAAAGACTTCGCGCCCCAAGGAAGCCCTGACCATTAATGGCCTTAACGACCCGCAGCTTGTCGAACTTATTGGCGAAGATGCCGCCGAACAGCTGCGCACCGAAATAGACCTGCTTGAAGGTGCCGGCTACCCCTTTGACAAGGAAATGTACCTCAAGGGCAAGCAGACCCCTGTATTTTTTGGCAGTGCCGTAAATAACTTTGGTGTTCAGGAACTGCTTGATACCCTGGTGCGCCTTGCCCCCGGGCCCATCCCCAGGGTGGCCGAATGTGCCGCAGGCGAACGCGTGGTTAACCCGCTTGAAGAAGACTTCTCTGGCGTGGTTTTCAAAATTCAGGCAAACATGGACCCTGCTCACCGTGACAGAATCGCCTTTATGCGCATCTGTTCTGGTCGGTTTGAACGCGGCATGAAGGTAAAGCACCACCGTATTGGCAAAGAAGTGCAGCTTTCGCGTGCCATTACCTTTATGGCCCAGGATCGCGAAGGCGTGGAAGATGCGTGGCCTGGCGATATTATCGGCCTGCACAACCACGGCACGCTCAAGATCGGCGACACGCTCACCACCTCTGAACCGCTCAAGTTTACAGGTATCCCCAATTTTTCTCCCGAGCATTTTCGCCGAGTGCAGCTGGCCGACCCGTTGCGCTCCAAGCAGCTGGCCAAGGGCCTCAAACAGCTGGCAGAAGAAGGCGCAATTCAGGTTTTTAGGCCTGTTATGGACAGCTCGCATATTCTTGGTGCTGTGGGCGTGCTTCAGTTTGATGTTATCATTGCCCGCCTCAAGGCCGAATACGGCGTCATTGCTGTGTACGAGCCCTCGCCCATTTCGGCTGCGCGCTGGATAACCTCAAACGACAGGGCCGCGCTTGAATCATTCAAATCTGAGCAGCAGTCGAGCCTTGCCTATGACGGCGACGACTGCCTAGCCATTCTTTCTACCAGCGAATGGAAGCTCTCGCGCATTATAGAAGAATGGCCGCAAATCAACTTCCATACCACACGGGAAATCAGGTAAAAGTTCAAGATTACAGCACAGTTACTTCGCATACGCAGCAGTTCTGCCTTTGGGGCACGGCTACTGCGTGTGCGTTGTTGTTTTGCGCAGTGTCACCCCCCCGGCACAGCTCTTGTTAGCGCCTATGCCTGCCGCAATCTGTGCTTGAAAAGCTTTTCAAGCAGGCATATAGGAATCTACAGCTTATGCTCAAAACCTGCCTTCTGTTCAGGTGCTGCCTTCGGTAAGGAAGCCTACACGCCTGAATCCCGAAAATCCCATTCCTCTTTAGTATTATGCTAAAAAAACTTCTGGTATTTGCATTTATATTTATTGCCATGCTCGAGCTGGCGTCATTTTTTTATATCAAATATGTAAATACCAACATTCAGATGCCGTCATACAGCTTTGTAAACGTCAACAGCAAGTTCTGGA
>SAAX01000012.1 GCA_009929215.1 Deltaproteobacteria bacterium
TTCCTCCAACTGGCGCAACCGCTTGGCGTCAGAGATGTTCATCCCACCGAACTTGCTGCGCCATTTGTAAAAGGTCGCATCCGAAATGCCATTCTGACGGCACAGATCGACAACACGAATGCCAGCCTCGGCTTGCCGCAAAATCCCATAATCTGTTCTTCGGTGAATCTGCTACGTTTCATTCTTGTGCTCCTATGTCAGGAGCACTAACTTTTCAATGGCATACTTTTCGGGGGGAGGGTCAGAAAAAATGCCTGATTCTGTGACAGCATGTTTACAGTGTTGCCATAAATCTTTTTTATTTTTGTCCGATATGTCGAACGAGGTTGCCTGACCTATCAAATTCAGTTTTTTTTTAATAGCTTGATCTGGCTAGCCTGTTGTGCATGACAAGTTCATGGCCGAGTGTGTTTTTGGGCTATGTGATGACTGCAACAGTTAATTCGGGGCAGCGCTTGTATCAAATGTGGCGCTGTGATCCGCAAAGGGTTGTTATGAACAAGTCAATTTCTCTCAAGCTCATGCTTGGTGTTGTGGCCATCATTATTATTCCTATGAGCATGTTGTTTGCCCTCACATCACGGGGTATTGCAACATTATCAGAAGAAAATTTTGCAAAATCCACACTTGGTGAGCTGCGGCAGGTAAATAATGTTGTTACTGCCATGTTTGAAGAATACAAGCTCAATGTGGGCATGCTGGCCGCAGACCCTGTGATGGCCCAGTTGCCGCAAATGAGTACCAGCCACGTTACTGCCACGGCAGCCACTTCATCTGCTCCTACAGATGATGACACGGCTGGCAAAGCTCTTGATGCAGTCTTTAAGCTGTACCGCGAAACCCACCCCTCATACACCAATGTGTACGCTGGCAACATGGAAGGCGCATTTGTGCTAAACAGTCCTTCGGCTGACAAAACGCAGCCCGCTGGCTACGACCCGCGCAAGCGCCCCTGGTGGGGCATGGCCATATCTAACCCGGCCAAAAGCTACATCACCAGCGCCTACAGAAGTACAGACGGCCAGCCCATGGTCAGCGCCTGTCGTGCCGTGCGTGACGCTGGTGGCAAGATAACCGGTGTTGCAGCCATTGACATTACGTTGGGAACCCTCACCGAGCTGATTAAAAACGTGCGCATTGGCCGCACTGGTTTTGTTATTCTGGTACAGGATGACGGCGTGATCATATCAGACCCCAAGGATCCCAAACACAATTTTCAGAAAATCGACAGCATTGGCAACGATGCATTGGCTGCCATGTTCAAATCTGGCGCAGCAACGGGCGAGGCTGTTATCGGCGGCAAGGAATACGAGGCCGTTGTATTCAACTCGGCTGAGTTGAAGTGGAAGTTCATTGGCCTGATTGAAAAGGGCGAGCTCATGGAGCCCGTCAACGCTGCCGTGTGGCAGTTTGCCATTGGCATGTTCGGAAGCCTTGCGGGTATTTGCCTTGGTATATGGCTCCTTACGGGGCGGCTTATCATTCGCCCGCTCAAGACTGTTGGCGTGTTTCTCAAGGATGTGTCTGCGGGCGTTTACGGCAGCCTCGTCAACCGCCGTGTGGACGAAATCGGCGAGATTTTTGAATCTCTCAATGCCATGAGTGCCACGCTCAAATCCAACATTGCAGAAATTGAGGCCAGAACCGAAGAAGCCCAGGAAAAAGCCGCCGCTGCCCATGCCGCCACGCAAGAGGCCGAGGCCGCGCGCCAGCAGGCAGAAAAGGCCAAGGCCGAGGGTATGCTTGAAGCTGCCCGCCAGCTTGAGCATATGGTGCAGATGCTCCATCAAGAAGTGAGCACCCTTGCAAGCAGCTCCAAGGATATCAGCGAGGGAACCCAGGTGCAGCGGCAGCGCATTCACGAAACCGCCACAGCCATGGAAGAAATGAATTCCACCGTGCTTGAGGTCGCCAAAAACGCCTCGCACGCCGCCGCTCAGGGCACGGATGCGCGTGACAAGGCCACGCAGGGTGCAGAGGTGGTGGGGCGCTCGCTCGAGGCCATGCGGGCCTCTGAGCAAAAGGCCCTTGAACTGCGCTCTGCCATGAGCGATCTGGATAATCAGGCCCACGCCATCGGCAAGATCATGACCACCATTGAAGACATAGCCGACCAGACAAATCTGCTGGCCCTGAATGCCGCCATCGAGGCTGCCCGAGCTGGTGAAGCTGGTCGTGGATTTGCCGTAGTGGCCGACGAAGTGCGCAAACTGGCAGAAAAAACCATGCACGCCACCAAGGAAGTGAGCGATTCCATTCTCTCCATCCAGCGGGTGGCAGGGCTCAACGTGCAGTCTGTGGAAGAAGCCGTGAAGGGGCTCGATTACGCCTCTTCACTGGCTGGCGAATCTGGCTCGGCTCTGGGCGATATTGTGACCAGTACAAACCAGTCTGCGGGGCAGATTCAGTCCATTGCCACGGCGGCAGAGGAACAGGCCGCCACGTCAGAAGAAATCAACAAGTCTATTGACGAAATCAACGCCATCGCCGGGCAGACAGACGAATTGGCCGGCGCATCTCTGGCGGCCCTCCGCCGCCTCGAGGAACTGGCAGTTTCGCTCTCTGGCCTCATCAACGAGCTCAAAGACCAGTCGGCAGCAAAGGGCTAGCGCCCCTGCGCGCGGGCCACAATGTTGCACCGCTCATTTCTACCGCCAAACGGCAGCCCACGGGTTGCCGTTTGGCGTTTTTGTCGCGTGCGTGACATCATTTTTGACATGCGGTATGGTCGCCGGAAATTCAGCCTCGCAATTTTTACCGCCAACCAGCCGTAATCAGAGGATTTCATGCCCCCAATTGTTGTCATCGCACCAGAGAGCACCAGCTACCAGATTGTGCAGCGCGTTGCCACAGAATTGGGCATTCAGGACAAGATTCTTCTGCATCTTACGGGTCTTAGCCGTTCCCTCAGTGTTGCCCGCAAGGCAGAGGAGGAGGGCGCCTACGTTATTGTGGCGCGCGGCTGGTCTGCTAACCAGATTGTGGAGGCGGGCATCCGCACGCCACTGGTATTTTTGCCCATCAGTATGCAGGATCTCGTCTATGTGCTGGATCAGGCCCTCGCCAAGGCCGCCAAGCCCAATCCACGCGTGGGATTTATTGTTTACCCGCAGCTGCAAAAAGAGCTGGTGGCCCTCAGCAGCCTGCTGCATGTGGATTTGCGCATCTACCCCAGCGGAAGCGACAAGGAAGACATGCGCCGGGCCATTGCCCAAGCCGTGCGCGACAAGGTGGACGTGTTCATCGGCGGCGAAACATCCATTGCCATGGCCGAGAGCATGGGCCTGTGCTGCCAGCTGCTGGTATGCGACGAAATGTCCATCCGTCAGGCCCTGCTGGAAGCCAAGCGCATCGTTTATGCCCGCGAGCTGGAGCAGGCCCAGAGCCTCAAGTTCAAGACCGTCATCGAGCATTCGCACGATGGCATTGTTTCGCTCGATGCCGAGGGCCGCGTGCTGCTCATCAACCCCGTGGCACGGCGCATGCTGCGGCTCAAAAACGACATAACGCACTTCAGTTACCGCGCCATTCTTGATCTGCCGCAGATTGACCGCTGCCTCTTGCTCGGCAACAGCATTGAAGACGAAATGGCCGAGGTGGAGGGCAGAAAGCTGCTGTTTTCGGCCATTCCCATCCATGTGGGCGATACCGTGCACGGCGCGGTTATCACGTTTCAGGAACCTCGGGCCATTGCCGCCAAAGAAAGCAAGATTCGCCACGATGCCATGCACTCAGAAATGGTGGCACAGCACAGGTTTGAAGACATCATTGGCTCCTCACCCGCCATCACGGCGGCGGTGGAGCGGGCGCGCAAGTTTGCGCCTTCTGCCCAGCCGGTACTTATTCAGGGCGAAACCGGCACGGGCAAAGAGCTCTTTGCCCAGTCCATCCACAATGCCAGCCCCCGCAGCGACCAGCCCTTTGTGGCAATCAACTGCGGCGCGCTGCCGCAATCACTGCTAGAATCAGAACTTTTTGGCTACGAAGAGGGCGCGTTTACCGGGGCCAGCCGCAAGGGCAAGCCCGGGCTTTTTGAACTGGCCCATAACGGCACGCTGTTTTTGGATGAAGTGGCCGAGCTTGATCTGCGGGCGCAACGGCGGCTTTTGCGCGTGCTTGAAACCCAGCGTGTGCTGCGCATCAGCGGTACGCGCAATATTTGTGTGGATGTGCGCATCATTGCGGCCACCAACGCCAATCTGTGGGAGCGGGTAAAACGCAACCAGTTTCGCGCCGATCTGTTCTACCGGCTTTCTGTGCTGGTGGTTTCGCTGCCGCCTCTGCGTGAGCGGCAGGGCGATGTGGAACGGCTCATGCGCCATTTTTTGGCTCATGCCGAGGGCGATATGCTGCGTGGTCAGGTTATGGATCCGCAAGCGCAAGAGATGCTGTGCAACTATGCATGGCCGGGGAATATCCGCGAGTTGCGCTACTTTATCCATCGCCTCTGCGCCACCATGCCCGATACGCTCGATGCCGCCACCATGCAGACCGAGCTGCTCATGCCCTTTGAATGCCCCCGCAGCCCCTTGCATAGCAACGGTGCAAATGACGCGTCCTGTGTAAATGGTGCGTCGGGCGCAGATGCAAATCCCTGTGCCATTGCTGGCAGCACCGCACAAGACGTATCCACAAAAGATCCCTCCACAACAAGCCCAGCCCACACCCCATCAGCGGGCGAGGCCGAGCGCGACCGCATTGTGCAGGCCCTGCTTGCCTGTCATGGGCATCAGGGCAAGGCTGCCCTTATGCTGCACATGAGCCGCAGTACGCTGTTCCGCAAAATGCGCAAGTTCGGCATCCGCTAGCGGGGGCTGTCGCGCATTTCGCCAGTTCTCTGTTTTTTCGCTATCCTTGTTATATCTCCCCCCTCGGTCGCATTTTTCTGGGGGCGTCTACGCGTGCGCGCCTGTCTGTTTGTGTCACCCTAGCGTCATAATCCCCCTAAGTCGCAACTAGCCAGTCTTCCGAGTCTTTTTCCCCAACATGTCCTACTCTCCGCAATATGTTGCAATGGTGGGGCAGATTGCTCACGTCTGCAACAAATTGTGCCATTATTGGGTCAAATTGTTTCATGATTACAAAGTGGAATGATATTGATATCACATGCTAATAGCATCCATCTTAAATGTTTTGATATTTTGTGGTGACCCTCTATGGCACAGAGATTGCTTAATTAGTGGCTGTGACTCTCGTACAACAGTAATGTGATCTAAAATGGGGATGCAGAATTGCTGCTTCCATAGCAAGTATAATTTTTTGTGAAATGGTAAAATGAATCGAATAGTTTCTCGCTGATTTTAATGCTTGTTTGGTGTGCGATAACTAGATTTTATCCGTTAAAGTAGACTGTTTGTATAAACAGTTTTATGTAAATTAAACGCAAAAAATATTTGCAGTCGGTAATTTTTATAAAATTGCAGTCATTTATTTTTTATTGTGTGTCAAATTGTGTGGTGTAATCTGTTCAGTCTGTTTTTTGGCAAGCCATATCAGATGGCTTGCAAGGCAGGGGGCTTTCAGCCAAGCATCACAAATAACAGGTAATAAGCATCGTTAACGGTGCATGTACTGGAAAAGACAGGGCATATATGGCCAGCATCGTGGGCCGCAATGTGCGGCCAAAATGTGAGGTCAGACTGCGCCAAGGTAACCAGCCGGCTTTCGGCACAAACCCGCATGGGGAGTGATGATGGTAAACATCAACCGCCAGTGGTGTAAGGGTTGCGGCATCTGCGTAGCCTTTTGTCCCAAAAAGGCATTGTCGCTCGATGATGAGGGCAAGGCCTGTCACAATCCCGAGCTTTGCGTGGAATGTGGCATGTGTGAACAGTATTGTCCTGATCTGGCAGTTTCGGTCGAAAAGACCGGCAAGGCCAAAACCGGCAAGGAGGCGGCATGAGCCAGCAAGATATCCTCTTTGTGCAGGGTAACGAAGCCTGTGTGCGCGGCGCCCTGTATGCCGGGCTGCGTTTTTTTGCGGGCTATCCCATTACCCCTTCCACAGAAGTAGCCGAACATCTGGCCGAGCAGCTGCCCCGCGTGGGCGGCAAGTTTATTCAGATGGAAGACGAAATAGCCTCCATGTGCGCTGTGTGTGGCGCTTCGCTGGCCGGTTCCAAGGCCATGACCGCTACCAGCGGCCCCGGTTTTTCGCTCAAGCAAGAGGCCATTGGCTATGCCGTGATGGCCGAAATTCCCTGCGTTGTGGTCAACGTGCAGCGCGGCGGCCCCTCCACAGGTCTGGCCACCAAGGTGGCGCAGGGCGATGTGAACCAGGCCCGCTGGGGCACGCACGGCGACCATTCCATCATCGTGCTTACCGCGTCGAGCATTCAGGACGTGTTTCAGATCACGGTTGAGGCCTTCAACATGGCTGAAACCTACCGCACGCCTGTTATCCTGCTGTTTGACGAAGTGATAGGGCACATGCGCGAAAAGCTGGTTGTTCCCGCTGCTGGCGATCTGCCCGTGGTGGAACGCCTGCACACCGAGGTTCAGGCCGGGGTCAACTACTACCCCTACCTGCCCCGCGAAGATGGCCGCCTGCCCATGTCCGACTTTGGCGGCGTGCACCGCTACAACGTCACGGGTCTGTACCACGACATCTGGGGCTTCCCCACCGAGAACCCCGAGCAGGTCAGCAAGCTTGTGTACCATCTGGTGGACAAAATCGAAAACCGCGCCCATCTGCTGGCCCGCTGGAAGGAATATTATCTCGACGACGCCGAGCACATCATCATTTCTTACGGCTCGTCGGCCCGCAGTGCGCGGCATCTGGTAGAAACCCGCCGCTCCAAGGGCGACCGCATCGGCCTGCTTGAACTGCAAACCCTCTGGCCCTTCCCGGCCCAGCTTGTGCGCGAAAAAACGGCCCATGCCCGCAATATCTTTGTGGCAGAAATGAATATGGGCCAGATCACCACCCAGGTGAAGCAGGTGGTGCAGCGGCCCGACCGCGTGTTCCTGGTCAACCGCATGGACGGCCTGATGCTCAACCCCACAGACATCGGCAAGGTCATGCGGGTTATTGAAGGAAGGGGGTTCTAACATGAGCGTGCAAAACATTCGCGAGCGGTTTTTCCCCCATATCTGGTGTCCCGGCTGCGGCCACGGCACCATCCTCAACAACCTGCTGCACGCCGTGCAGGATATGAACATAGACCCCTCAAACATGTGCATGGTTTCGGGCATTGGCTGCTCAGCGCGCATATCGGGCTATGTGGATTTTCACAGCATGCACACCATGCATGGCCGCGCCCTGGCCTGCGCCACGGGCATCAAGATGACCAAGCCAGAGCTTAATGTGGTGGTTCCCATGGGCGATGGCGACGCCATGGCCATTGGCGGCAACCACTTTATCCATGCCTGCCGCCGCAATATCGATATGGTTGCCATCATCATGAACAACCGCATCTACGGCATGACCGGCGGCCAGTATTCGCCCCTTTCGGGCGCGGGTATTCTGGCAACCACGGCGCCCTACCGCAGCATCGACCACGAATTCGACACCGTAAATCTGGCCATGGGCGCGGGCGCTACCTTTGTGGCCCGCACCACCACCTTCCACGTCAAGGAAATAGTCACGCTGCTCAAAAAAGCCTTTGCACACAAGGGGTTCTCGGTGGTGGAGATACTTTCGCAGTGTCCCACCTACTTTGGACGCAAAAACAAGATGGGCGGCGCGGTGCAGATGCTCGAATGGTACCGCGACAACACCGCGCAGATTGGCTCCAAAAAGCTGGAAGAAAACCCCAATCTGATTCCGCGCGGTGTTTTTGCACAAATAGAACGCCCCGAATACTGCGCCGAATACGCCAAAATCATTGCAAAGGCCCATAAGGAGTAACGTCATGGAAAGATACCGCTTTCTCCTGTCTGGCTCCGGCGGGCAGGGCATCATTACCATGGCCATTCTGCTGGCAGAGGCCGCCGTGCTGCACGAAGGCCTGGTGGCTGTGCAGTCGCAGTCTTACGGGCCGGAAGCCCGTGGCGGGGCAACCCGCTCGGACGTGATCATTTCTGACAGCGAAATCTACTTTCCCAAGGTCAACCAGCCCAACGTGCTTGTGGCCCTTACCGACGAGGCCGCAGGCAAGTATCTGCCCCTCATCCGCCCCGGCGGCATGTGCCTGTACGATAGCGACCTTGTGCACCCCTCAAAGCGCATAGACGCCGAACGCATTGGCCTGCCCATGCTGCGCAGCGTCAAGGAAGCCTTTGACGGCAAAACCCAGGCTCTGAACATTTGCGTGCTGGGTGCGCTGGCAGCCGTTACTGGTGCGGTACGGATTGAATCCATCGAAAAGGTGCTGGAATCGCGCTTTGCGGCTGTGCACCACGAAAACAACAAAAAAGCACTGCACCTCGGTGCCGAGCTTGCCGGTGAGGCCAAGCGTTAACAGCCAATCAGCGCCTGCGGCGGGGTTCACCCTCTTCCGTCTGCGAGGCAGCGTGCTGTATGGCGGCAGGGCAGCCGCCAACGCTGGCGGTTCATCCCCGTGGCGAGGCCATCTTCGCCACGGGGGGCCTCGTAAGCGGCATTTGCGGCACGGTATGCTGGCTGTTGCGCCCACGGCGCACCAACCCCTTTTTGCGGCAGACAGGCTGAGGCCGCTGCCAAAACAAACTTCGAGGATATGCATGAACATCCACGAGTATCAGGCAAAAACACTACTGGCCCAGTTCGGCGTACCCGTACCGCGTGGGATGCTGGCCGAAAGCCCCGCCGAGGCCCGGCAAGCCGCGCAGGAAATTCCCGGCCCGGTGTGGGTGGTTAAGGCCCAGATTCACGCTGGCGGGCGCGGCAAGGGCGGCGGTGTTGTGGTGTGCAAAAGCCCCGACGAGGTCGAGGCCGCAGCGGCCCGTATCATCGGCATGCAGCTTGTCACCCACCAGACAGGGCCAGAAGGCAAAAAGGTGCACAAGGTCTGGGTAGAGCAGGGAACCAATATCGCGCGCGAGCTGTACCTGGCTGTGGTGCTCGACCGTGGCGCGCAGTGCCTCACGGTGATGGCCTCGCCCGATGGCGGCATGGACATTGAAGAAGTGGCCGCAAAAACGCCAGAGCGCATCTTTACCACCCGCCTTGACGGCGGCCACCGCATCTGGCCTTTTCAGGCGCGGTCGTTGCTGTTTGGCTGCGGTCTTACGCCCGCTCAGGTCAATGCTGGCACGGCCCTGCTACAAAATCTGGTGCGTCTTGCGGCAGAAAAAGACGCAGTGCTGGTCGAGATCAACCCGCTGGCAGTTACCGCCGAGGGCGAGCTGATGGCGCTCGACGGCAAGATGGACTTTGACGAGAGCGCCCTCAAGCGCCACCCCGATATTGCCGCACTGGAAGACCCCGAAGAATGCGACCCACTGGAACGTAAGGCCCGCGAGCTTGGCGTAAACTATGTGCGCCTCAACGGCTATGTGGGAACAATGGTCAACGGCGCAGGCCTTGCCATGGCCACCATGGACGCCATCAAGCAGGCCGGTGCGGAACCAGCCAACTTTCTGGATGCGGGCGGCGGGGCCAACGAGCAGATGGTGGCCGCAGGCTTTGAGGTAATGCTTTCAGACCCCAACGTGCGCGGCATTCTCATCAACATATTTGGCGGCATTCTGCGTTGCGACATCGTGGCGCAGGGCGTTGTAAACGCGGCCCGCAAAATCGACCTTCGGCTGCCCCTGGTGGTGCGCCTTGAAGGAACCAACGTGGAAGAAGGCCGCCGCATTCTGCGCGAAAGCGGGCTGAACTTTGAAACAGCGTCAAGCATGAGCGAGGCGGCTCACAAGATTGCGGCCCTGACCGCCGGAGGTGCGGCATGAGCATACTCGTCAACGCACAGACCAGGGTGCTGGTGCAGGGCCTCACTGGCCGCGAAGGCATGTTCCACACCGAACAGATGCAGGCCTACGGAACCAACGTGGTGGCGGGCTGCACGCCGGGCAAGGGCGGGCAGAGCGTGCTGGGCGTGCCGGTATTCAATACCGTGGCCGAGGCCGTGGCGCAGACCGGGGCCGACGTAAGCGTGATTTTTGTGCCCTCTGCTGTGGCGGCAGACGCCATCTGCGAAGCGGCAGATGCGGGCATTGGCCTTGTTATCTGCATTACAGAGCATATTCCCGTGCTCGACATGGTGCGTGTAAAGGCGCGGCTCAAGGCCACGGGTACGCAGCTTGTGGGCCCCAACTGCCCCGGCGTTATCAGCCCTGGCCTGTGCAAGATCGGCATCATGCCCGGTTACATCCACAAGCAGGGCAGCATCGGGCTTATCAGCCGTTCTGGCACGCTCACCTATGAGGCCGTGCACCAGCTTACCACACAGGGGCTGGGGCAGAGTACCTGCGTGGGCATCGGCGGCGACTCTGTACCCGGCCTGTACTTTACCGACCTGCTCAAGATGTTTCGTGACGACCCAGAAACCAAAGCCGTGTGCCTGATCGGCGAGATCGGCGGCGATGGCGAAGAAACCGCCGCCGCCTACATCAAGGAAAGCAAATATCCCAAGCCTGTCTTTGGTTTTATTGCCGGGCTTACGGCGCCCAAGGGCAAGCGTATGGGCCATGCCGGGGCCATTATCAGCGGTTCAAAAGGCCGTGGCGAAGATAAGATAGCTGCGCTGGAAGACGCAGGAGTTAAAGTAATACATGAGCTTGGTCTTCTGGGCGAAACCGTGGCCAGGTTTATGAGAGGATAATTTATATTAGTGATATCAGTAAATTATATATTATGTCGGGCGGGTTTGCCTGCCCGACATAATGTTAAACCTTAAAGTAAGGGTGCGTATGAAAACAAAGCAGCTCTTTTCTTTGCTGTTGGCCATTGCGGCCATGCTAGGCATAGCCTTTCTGGTTCCTGACCTGCCGGGGTTGGATGCCAAGGGGCGAGCGGCACTGGGGGTTGGCGTGTTCGCCATCATAGTGTGGGTAACACAGGCCCTGGATGACGCCCAGAGCGGCTTTTGCATCGTAGCCCTACTGGTTCTGCTAGGAGCGGCCAAGATTGGCCCCGCGCTGTCTGGCTACGCCAACACGGGCGTGTGGATTGTGGTGCTGGGTCTGGTTATGGCGGCGGGTATGGAAATAAGCGGCCTGTCGCGGCGCATGGCGCTGAACATGGTAAGCCTTGCGGGGGCCTCGCCGGTAAAAATGTACTGGGCGGTGGCCCTCATTACGTTGGTGATGACCTTTTTTATCCCTTCGCTTGGGGCAAAAACCCTGCTGCTCATGCCCATTATCGCCCAGATGGGCCACGCCTTTGGGGCAGAGAAGGGCAAGAGCAACATGGTCAAGGGGCTCATATTTGTGGTGACCATTACGGGCACCATGTACTGCCTTGGCATCATGACCTCGCACGCCGCCAACCCCATCACGGCTGGCCTGCTTGAAAAAGCCACTGGCCAGCCCGTAACCTGGGCGCAGTGGTTCAAGATCGGCGCGCCGCCAGCCTTTGTGTGCGGTCTTTTGGCCGTGCCCATTCTGCTGTGGATGTGGCCGCCGGAAATCAAGGATATCAGCGCCGGGCAAGCCTATGTGCGCCGGGAGCTGGACGCCCTTGGCCCCATGAGCTTTGTTGAAAAGTACACCATGGCCGTTTTCCTGCTTACTCTGGCTCTTTGGGCTACGGATACCTACCACCGCATCAATCCCACACTGGTTGCCATGATTTCGGTTGTGGCCATGATCGCCCCTGGCCCGCAGCAGCTCATGACCTGGAAACAGGCGGAAAAAAAGGTTCCCTGGAATATCTTTATCGTTTATGGCGCTGGCCTTTCCATGGGATCTGTGCTGGTTTCGTCCGGCGCGGCGGCCTGGATTGCCAGCACCTTTTTCAGTCCGCTGGCCTGTTTTGACATCAAGTTGCAGGTGGTCATTCTTATCTGGATCATGCTTGTGTTGCAGTGTCTGTTTACGGGTGCTGGCCCCAAGACTACGGCCCTTACCCCGGTGGTCATTGCCTATGCCACAACCCAGGGCATTGACCCCACGCCCTTTGTGCTGCTTGTGGGCATGAACATGCTGCACCAGTATCTGCTGCCCGTGTCCAACCTGCCCAACATCATCGGCCTTGCTACAGAAGAGATCACTCCTGGCGAACTCATCAAAACAGGCGCTGTCATGAGTATTTTTGGCGCGTCTTTCATGAGCATCATGGTCTACACTTACTGGACGTGGATTGGCATGTTCGGCTAATGACCTCGCAACAACGCGTTTAATTACAGATGATTGTGGCTGGCCGTCCTTTTTAGGGCGGCCCGCCGGAAAGAATATTTGCGTGTGCAGCAAGCTAACACTGGAGGAAACCATGACAGGGGAATATCTGACTTCGCTCACCCCTGAGCATAAGAAGTTTCTTGAGGATCTGTTCAAGGACGGCGTTTCGTTCGACCCCAAGGTGCTGCGCGTGTACGCCTCTGATGCCAGCCTGCTCACGGGCACGGTGCTGGCCATGGTGCGCCCCGAAAACACCGGGCAGCTGTGCGAATTTATGCGCTGGGCCAACGAGCAGCGCGTGGCCGTGCACCCGCGCGGGCGCGGCACAAGCCTTTCTGGCGGGTGTGTGCCTACGGTTCCGGGCATTGTGGTTTCCATGCTGGGCATGGATAAAATCATGGAGATCAGCAAGCAGGATTTTGTGGCCGTGGTGGAGCCGGGCGTCAATACCGCCCTGCTTCAGGCCGAATGCGAAAAACTGGGCATGTTTTATCCGCCTGATCCCGCCAGCGGCAAGGCCACCAGCATTGGCGGCAATGTCATTACCTGCGCCGGGGGCCTGCGCGCCGTCAAATACGGCGTTACCCGCGACTATGTGCTTGGGGTGGAGGCCGTGTTGCCCGGCGGCCAGCTGATGAAGTTTGGCGGCCGCACCCACAAGGACGTGATCGGCCTTGATCTGGGGCGGCTTTTTGTGGGCAGCGAGGGATCGCTTGGCATTGTCACCAAGATTATTCTCAAGCTTTTGCCCAAGCCCGAGGCCTCGGCATCG
Organism: Deltaproteobacteria bacterium; assembly: GCA_009929215.1. Lineage (GTDB taxonomy): Bacteria > Desulfobacterota > Desulfovibrionia > Desulfovibrionales > Desulfovibrionaceae > Desulfovibrio. Next base: position 12,977 of record SAAX01000012.1, read on the forward strand.
GTGCTTGTGGGCTATCCCTCTCTGGATGCGGCCCTGGCCTCAATGGGCAAGGTTTTTGCCGCAGGCATTTTGCCCTGCGCCGTGGAATTCATGAACGAAACCGTGCTGGAAATCCTCACCAAGACCGGCGAAGTGCCGTGGCCTGACAGTGTAAAGTCGCTACTGCTGTTTCAGGTGGACGGCAGCAAGGACACTGTGCCGCTCGAAAACGCCCGCCTTGCCAGCCAGCTTGATGACGCCCTGTGGCGCATGGAAGGCGTGGGCAAGGAAGAGGAAGACAAGTTGTGGGCTTATCGACGCAGGGTTTCGGCGGCTTCATACGTGCTTGGGCCAGACCGTATCGGCGGCGACATGGCCGTGCCGCGCGGTTCCATCCTCAAGGCTGTGCGCAGGTTTGAAGAAATCGCCGCCAGCAACGGCAAGCGGCTTATCGGCTTTGGGCATGCGGGCGATGGCAACATCCACGCCAACCTGCACTACGACGCCTCTGACCCGGACGACGCCCGGCGCACCCAAAAAACCCACCACGAACTCGACGCGGCAGCCCTGGAATTTGGCGGCAGTCTTTCTGGCGAACACGGCGGCGGCTGCCTGAAGGAAGTGGGCAAGCAGCTGGGGCAAAAGGAACACGCTCTCATGCTGGGCCTGCGCCGTCTGTTTGATCCCAACGGCATTCTCAATCCCGGCAAGGGGTACTGAAATGAAACGCGGATGCACGCAATGCGGCGAATGCCTGAACGTGTGCCCTGTGTACGCGCTCTAAAAACGTGAGGAATACGCCCCCAAGGGCAAGCGCCTTCTGCTTGAGGCCATTGATCCCGAATACGGCGGCAGCCCCGATTCGCCTATGCCGTGGCAGGACATACGCGAACTGGCGCGCTTGTGCGCGGGCTGTGAACGCTGCCAGCGGGCCTGTGCGCGCAAGCTCTCTACCTGCGATCTGCTGGCCGAGGCACGCTCGCGCAATCCGCACTGGACACAGGCCCTGTGGGATGTGTGGATTCGCCGTGTTGGCCCTCTGTGGCCCATGGCTGGCAAAATCGCCATGTTCGCGCCCGATGCCATCATTCCTGGTGTGCTGCGCTCGTCGGTTGATACCGCCCGGGCCCTGGTTGATCTGCCGCCCTGTGAACCGTGGGTGAAGCTGCGCCCTGCGCAAAAGGTCACTGGCACAAAGGTGGCCCTGTTCAGCGGCTGTACGGCAAAAAATGCCCGCCCCCGCTGGATTGCCAAGGCGCATCAGCTGCTCGAGGGCTGGGGCTACGAGCTGTTGGACGCCTCTGACTTTGCCTGCTGCGGCGGCACGCTGCACCATGCCGGGCAGTTGGGCGCTCTGGCTGAAGTGCGCGAGCGTAATCTTGAGCTGTGGCGCAGCCTGGGCAAGCCCTATGTGGCCAGCTTTTGCGCCTCGTGCAAGCACAGCCTTGAAGGCTATACTGCTGTGCTTTCGCCAGAAGAAGGCCAGGAATGGAAGCAGAAGTGCGTTGGGCTTTCATCCCTGCTTGTAAATCCGCTGGCCAGCCCTGCGGGTATGATTCCTGCGGCCATTGGCTACCACCAGCCCTGCCACTGGGGCACGGCTGACCCCGATTTGCCCCTGTTAAAGAGCTGGCTGCCCGGTCTGCAAAAGGGCACTGGCCTGTGCTGTGGCATGGGCGGCATATTGAAAATGAGTAACCCCGACCTTTCCGCCGACATGGCGCGCAAATGCATGCAAGGCTTTGCGCCCGAGGTGCGGCAGGTCATCACCGGATGCAGCGGCTGTGTGATGCAGCTGGCATCGGTGGCAGGAGAAAACAGACAGGTGCGCCACTGGCTTGATGTGGTCGCCTTGGAGGATGCGTAGGAGAGCGGAAATATTTTCTGTACGGCAAGCACGCCCGGATGACAGCGAAGGGCTTTCGGTCAGGCGCGTTGCGTTTGCTACGCCCTGTCAGTTGCGGCCCTTTTGCCAGCAAGCGAGGAGGTTTCCATGGCCAACAGATTTGAGGAGTACGGCAAGAAATACGGCACAATTGTTGCGGTTGTAGTGGCCCTGTTGGTGTGGCTGCTGCCCACGCCAGAGGGCATGAACATAACCCAGCACAAGCTGCTGAGCATTTTTTCCGGCGCGGTGGTGCTGTGGATTACCCTGAGCGTTTCGGTGGCGACCAGTAGTTTCATTATTGTATCGCTGCTGTATTTCTGGGTGGGCAATGCCGAGGGAACTCTCAAGGATGGCGTTCTTGTGCACAATGCCGTGTTTTCACTTTCTGGCTTTTCCTCTCCTGCCTTGTGGCTGCTCATCACGGGCTTTGTCATTTCCATAGCCATGACCAACACGGGCATGGCCCGCCGCGTTGCCCTGCACCTCATGCGTCTTTTTGGCAAAAAACTGGGCGGGGCCATTCTGTCGCCCATGATTGCCAACCTCATTGTTTCTCCGCTTACCCCTTCAAACACGGCCCGCACAGCAGCCATGCTGCCCATCGTTGAGGGCGTGGCGCAAGCCTATCGCGTAGAGCCCGGCAAGAGCAACTTTGGCAAGGCGCTGTTTATTGCCAATACCTTTGCATCAAACATCACCGCCGGTGGCTTTTTAACGGCCACCATTCCCAACCCCGTGGCCATCGGCATGATGGTAACGGCCATGGGCGGCGCGGCGGTGGCTACATCGTGGGGATTCTGGGCGCTGGCAGCCCTGCCCACCACTCTGGTTGTGCTTGTGGGCAGCCAGTATGTGGTGCGCTGGATTTATCCGCCAGAGATGAAGGATATTCCCGGCGGGCTTGACTATATCGAAAAAGAGCTGGCGGCCATGGGCCCCACCACCACCCGCGAAAAAAAGGCTATGCTCTACTTTTTGCTGGCCCTTGTGCTGTGGTCTACCGACATGTGGCACCATTTCAATTCTACCATGGTCGCCTTTGTGGTCAGCACGCTCATTCTGGTTCCCGGCATCGGCGTGCTTTCGTGGAAGGAAGCGCAAAAGTCCATTCCCTGGGAGCTTTTTGTATACTTTGGCGGTGTTATCACCCTGAGCAATGTGCTCATGAAGACCAAGGCCTTTGAATGGGTTATCAAAAGCGGCCTAACGGCCATGGGCCTCACCCATGTTGAGATGCTGCCGCTGATGATCGGGCTCATGGGCTTTACCATTTTCAGCCATGTTATCTGGTCTACCACCACGGCCATGGCTGGCGTGATGATTCCCATCTACATTGGCCTTGCTCAGACTTTTGGCTTTCCCATTGCCGGTTTTGTGCTGCCGCAGGCCATCCTTATGGGCTATGCGCTGTTTTTGCCCTTTAACACCATGGGCAACATCATCATGTTTGGTGCGGGCTATTACACCGTAAGCGAGCAGCTCAAGGCGGCCATGGCCGTGGGGCTCTTTGCCTGGCTGGCATGGGCGGTTACGGCCCTGGTGTGGTTTCCTGTTATCGGGCTTATTTAAGCTAGCTGGAGCAGATAATGACAACAACCCGCAAGCCCCTGCCGCCCATGGCGCGCATACGTCAGTCGTTTATCCGGCCAAGAGTGGACGATGCCGCAGCAGAAATGACCGCCCAGATGGAGCTGCTTGCGCCGCGCATCAAGGCTGGCAGCAAGGTGGGCATAACCGTGGGCAGCCGTGGCATACAGAATATCTGTGCCATGCTTGAGGCTGCCATTGCCGTTGTGCGCCGCTGCGGCGCAACCCCGGTGCTGCTCGCGTCCATGGGCAGCCACGGCGGGGGTACGCCCGAGGGGCAAAAAGAAGTACTCGACAGCCTGAACATTACCGAAGAAAGACTGGGGGCCAAGGTGGTGACCTGCGCCACCTGCCGCAGCATTGGGCAAACGCCCGACGGCCTCACAGCCCACATGCTTGATTCGGCCTTTTCGGTAGACGCCATCATTCCCATCAATCGCGTCAAAACGCATACCTCGTTCAAGGGCTGCGTTGAAAGCGGCATGTGCAAGATGCTGGTGGTGGGCCTTGGCGGGCCCGGCGGGGCGGGGCAGTTCCACAGCCTTGGGCAGTCAGAGCTGCCGCGCCTGCTGGTGGACGTGAGCCGCATTATTTTGCAAAAAATGCCCGTCATCGGCGGCATTGCCATTGTAGAAAACGCCTACGAGGAAACAGCCCGCGTTCAGGCCCTGCTGGCCGAAGAAATGATAGAGCGCGAGGTGGAGCTGCTGACCTGGTCAAAAACCCTTATGCCCGCCTTGCCAGTAGACAGACTGCACGGCCTGATTGTGGAAGAAATGGGCAAGAACTTCAGCGGCACGGGGATAGACACCAATATCATTGGCCGTCTGCGCATTCAGGGCGAGGCCGAGATGACCAGTCCCAGCATCCGCTATGTTTCGGTGCTGGATATTTCGGAAGAATCGCACGGCAACGCCACGGGCATCGGGCTGGTGGACTTTGTGACTCAGCGGCTCATCGACAAGGTTGACCGCAAGGCCACCTATCTGAACAACCTTACCACCACCTTTGTGACCCGCGCCTTTTTGCCCACCTGGTACGATACAGAGCAGGAAGCGCTGGAAACCATGATGTTCTGCCTGCGCAGCATTCCGCAGGACGAGGTGCGGCTGGTGCACATACCCAACACCCTTTACCTAACGGATTGCTTTGTGAGTGAGGCTGTGCTGAAAGAGCTTACCGATACTTCGCGTTTTAGCGTGGAACACGGGCCGCGCCCGGTGCTGTTTGATGCGCAGGGGCAACTGGCCGACCGCATTGGCAGGCCACATCAGGCATAGCCGTTTGCGCACTTTTTGCGCATCATGGGCCAATGCCACGCTGCGGTTTAGGGCATATCAAAGGGTCGCCTTGTGCGGCCCTTTTTGCTGTCTTGTTGTATTATTGCGTTGTTGTCTTGCTGACTTATTGTTTTGCGGAATTGCGGGCAGAATGCGAAAGCTGACATTTTGCCGAAATTTGTGCACTAACACCCGAAAATTACGTCCAGCGGGCCGCAGAATGCTGGACGCGTGCGGGGTGGCAGTATAGTATGACATGTCTTATATGCCTGTAATCGGTGAACCTATGCCAAAACTTCGGCACACCAAAGTTGTATTTGCCGCCGTCCTTTCTGGGGTCATGGCGGCTCTTTTGGTGTGCCTGCTGTGCTGGAATCAGGGCTGGAGCCCTGCATGGGCTGCTGCGCTAAAGCCGCAGGCGGGTGCGCCCATTGGCGAGGCCAGTGTTTCTGAGCCTCCGGCCATATCTACCAATGCTGCCAAAAACGGCGTTACTGCCAATTCTTCCACCGGGCAAGCTGCTGAACAGACCAGCATAACAGGTGAAAATGCGGCAGTTTCGGTGCCGCCTGCCGATGCCGCTGGGCTTGCACCAGATTTGGACCCAGACTTGGCTCCAGATTTGTCTGCTGATCAGGAACTGGCCGGCCAGGAAGCTGACAAGGCCGCTGAAACGGCCGCAGACCATGTACCCCCCAAAACAGCAGCAGAGGCGCAGCAAAACGGCAGCAAGGTTGCCCCGCCCGTTGCACCATCTGCACCCGCAGCACAGGCTGGTGCGGGCACATCTGATCCAAAGGTGCAGCTTTTTGGCACTGTTGAATTTAAGCGCCCCCTCTCGACCCTGCCCGGCTGGCTTGATCTGCTCAAGCGCAACAGTATGGATACTATTTTTATTCCAACGCGGGCTTTCAAAAAGAGCGTAACCTGGGAAAATTTCAAGTCCAAGGCTCCGCGTGGTAATAAGGTGGAGCTGCTGCGCTATGTCAACTCTTTCTGGAATACCTGGCCGTATGTGGAAGACATCGTCAACTGGAAGCAGCAAGACTACTGGGAAATTCCGGCAGAATTCCTAAAAAAATCTGGCGATTGCGAAGACTATTCCATTATCAAGTATTTTACCCTTAAGGAATTGGGCATTGCGCCCGAAAGCATGCGTATTGTGGTTGTGCGAGATACAATCCGAAATTTTGCCCACGCAGTACTGGCTGTATATGTTAACGGCGATGCTTTTATTCTTGATAATTTGAGTAATTCGGTTCTTTCACACACCAAGCTGCGGCAGTATAGCCCGCAGTACTCAGTTAATGAATTTGGTCGCTGGGCCCACATGAAGGGCCGCAAGATAAACTAGAGCCACGGCTGCGCCCCGTGCGCGGCAAAGTGGCAGGGGCAGCGCCCACGGTGCTTAATTGCCGCCAACAGTGCTACCAATCGCAAAGTATAACAGGATATGCCCATGAAAACGCAGGATCTTAGCGAACAAGCCGTTGCCGGACGCTACCGTCTTAAAAAGGCGGCAGTGGCGGCGGTGAGCCTTTCGTTGCTGGTGGTGGCCGCCGCCATTGCCTACGGCCTTTGCACCTTGCAACTCAAGAACGTCACGCAGGATATTCTGAATAACCAGCGCGAAGTGCAGCAAACATGGGTTGATAAATCGCTGGAGTCCATCCGCGTGTGGAATGCCACGGTGGTGGAGCAGGCGCGGCTTGTGAGCAGTGCCGAAATGTTCCGCCTTTTTGCGGTGGATGTGCACAACCTTGGCCCCGGCGGGCAGGCGCGTCTTTCCGCACCAGATGCCATGAATACCGGCGATGAATCGCTGCGCAATCTGGCAGAGCAGATGGGCTATATGCAAGATTTGCTGCAAGATTTTAGCCGCAGCAAGGGCTGGATTTCTGCCAGGGTTGTTTCGCCCAAGGGTAACCCCTTTGTGGAACACATGGGCAATGCCCCCCTGGGGGATGCCCAGATTGCCCTTGTGGCTCGCGCCGTTGAGCAGAAGACCGTTGTTTTTGGTCCGGTGCGCGCCCTTGGCGGCAATATGGTGATAGATTTTGCCGATCCCATGTACGAAGTACTGGGGCGCGGTACAAATGCTCCTGTTGCCGTGTTGTTTGCCACCGTGCCCATGGACAGGGTACTGACGGCATTTCTTGCCCTGCGGCAAGAGCAGTACGGTGGATTTTTGCCCCGTATCTTGCAAACCGGGCCCAATGGCACAGAGGCCGTGCTGCTGCGCGATGGCAAGGTTGCGCTGGAGCCCGTGCAAAGCCTGCCGCTGGAAGACGGCCTTATCTTTAAGCGCAGGGCAGCGCTTGTGGGCGGCGAGGAGGCCTATTCGCTTGGCAGTTATCTGACAAATCTTGGCTGGCTTGTTACCCTGGAAGCCCCCGCCAGCATGGTTGATGCTGTGGTGGAAGGGCAGGCCAAGCAGATTTACGGCCTGGGCATTCTTGGCAGTCTTGGCACGGCGCTGTTGCTGGCATTTATCTGGGCTTCGCTGGTCAGCCGTTCGCACAGGGCCACGGCCCAGCATTTCAAGCACCTGTACACGCTTATCCGCCAGCAAAAGATCATGCTCGACAGCGTGAACGCCTCGTTGCAGGCCGGTCTTATGCTTATGGACAAGGATGGCCGCCTGCAAATGTGCAACCCGGCCTTTGGCCAGATTGCGGGTAGGGACGAGAACGATCTGAAAGACACGCCTGTGGGTGATGCTTTGCCGCAAGAGGCCGCAGCCCGCCTTATGGAAGGTATGGCTACGGTGACCGCCAGCGGCAAGGAAGGCAGCATAGAAGTTTCCATTCCCCAGCCGGGCGACGTGCGCCTTTACCGCGTAACGCTGTTTCCCTTTGAAGACGGCGATGCCGCCAGTGGCGAGGGCAAGGGCGGCTGCGTTGGCATTTTTCAGGATATTACGGAATTCCGCCGTCGTGCAGAGGCCGCGCGTGAGCGTCAGGCCAACAGCATCGCCGCTTTGGTGCGGGCCATCGAAAGTGTGGACGTGAACCTTATCGGCCACTCCATGAAGATGGAACATGTGGCAGACCTGCTTTCAGGAGCCATGACCCTGCCCGACAAGGATCGTGAAACCCTGCGGCTTGCGGCGCGGCTTTCGCAGGTGGGCAAAATCTTTGTGCCGCGTGAGCTGCTCACCAAAAAGGGCAAGCTTACCCCCGAAGAACAGGCCGAGGTCATGCGCGCGCCAGAATACGCCCACCGCATCCTGCGCGACATGCAGTTCAACCTGCCTGTGCCCGAAGCCGTGTTCCAGATGGGCGAGCGCATGGACGGCACTGGCCTGCCGCAGCATCTGGCGGGTGAAGCCATCAACCACAATGCGCGCATTCTGGCTGTGGTCAATGCCTTCTGCGCCATGGTGAGCCCCCGTTCGTACCGTGCGGGCATGCAGCCAGAAGAGGCCGTTGGCCTGCTTATGAAGGATCAGGGCTTTGACAGTGAAATTGTGGTTGCCCTGTCGCAGATACCTGCTGTTGCCCTGCAACAGGCCATTGCCACGGCAGACGAAGCCAGTAAAAAGTCGGCAGATACCAGCGCGCCCTCCAGTCAGGCTGCGCAGGAAAAACCCGCTGACGCGGCGGCTGATTCTGCCCCGGCTAAATAGCAGAACCTACGGGCATGCCGGAACCAGTGATTCAGAATACGACAGAGCAGGGCTGGTCTGATACCATCGACGTGGCGATGAATATTTTCGCCAAGCCGTATCAGACCGCCCTCTCTGTGCTTTCGCTGTTCAAGCACAGCGGCGGGCATGTGGGCAATGTGTGGTTGCAGTTTGAACCCTACGGCTCGCAGTATGATATTGTCAGCCCTTACGCCATTGCGCAGTACCTGAGCGGCAAAATTGGTGACCGTTGCCGGGTGTTTCAGCCCGACTACTGGCTTGATCTCAATGCCGCAGACCCTGCCCGCCTGCACGAGGCTGCCTACCGTTACGGCATCCGCTATCAGTATGCGTTTGAACACAGCACTAGCCGCAGGCTTTTTTTGATGCACAATGATGTGCTGATATTGCAGGATGTGCTGGGTTTCATGCTTGAGCAGATGGGCGAGGCCGTGGCCGTGGGCCACCTTGGTCAGTGCTGGAACTGCCCTGCCCATACGGAGGAGCTGACGCGCGAGATTATGGGGCGCGGGCCCTGCGGGCCTGATCGGTACATGGATTTTCGTCCAGATTATGGGCAGTTGCAACAGCTCTATGCCCTTGCGCACCAGCGGAACATATTTTCCCGCCCCTACGATCGCGGATTTGCAGGTATTTTTGACCAGCAGCCGTGGCCCTTGCCAGAATGCCGCATCAACGAATGGGCCTGCCTGCTTGATCTGGAGGCATCGCGGCCAATATGCGTGCCCAACGGCCCGGTGCTGCCGCCCGGCGCATACCGTCAGTGCGGGCCGGTTTGCCTTGATATTGGCGTGGAGTGGTTCAGGGGCATGCACGCGCGGGGCCGATATGCCCGGCATGTTGATCTTTCGCGCCATCTCAAGCACTGGGTAGGCACGGGCAAGGTAACAGCCCGCCGCTATGCGCTGGCGGAAGAAAATGCCCTCAAGATACTGCTTACGAGCTTTCCCGAATACTGCGACTGGCTGCGCAGCACCATCAACAACAAACCCCTTGGTGTGAGCGACAGGCGCAACTGATTGCCCTTTATTGCGGGGCATTGTACCCGCCGATTTTATAAACCCGCAGGGCAGCCTGCGGGTTTTGTGCTTTTGGCCTTGAGCCCCGCACGGTTACCCGCAAAAAAAAAGGCGTCGCCCAACTGGACGACGCCCGACACGGAAAGAATGGTTGCAGCGCTATCCCCAACGCTGTGAGGGCCTTGCGGCCCTCTGGCCTTCTTTCAAGAGTGATCTCTACGCGTTACCGCTTCATGCCGATCACTGTTTCCAGCATGCTGTCCACAGTGGTGATGGTTTTCGAGTTGGCCTGGAAGCCGCGCTGCGTGGCGATCATCTGCACAAATTCGCGCGACATGTCCACGTTTGACTGCTCGATGTTGTATGCCTTGGTGGTGCCAAAGCCGTTGTCGCCTGCGACACCAAGGCTGGCTTCACCCGATTCGTTGGACTGTGAGTACAGGTTGCTGCCTTCTCGGTACAGGCCCTGGGTGCACTTGAAGTCGTACAGGGCGATCTGGTACAGCGGCAGGGTTTTGCTGTTGGAGTACACACCGCTGACAACACCGTTATTGTCGATCTTTACGTTGCTCAGCGTGCCAGAGGCATAACCGTCCTGCGTTCTGTTTTGCACCGTGTACGAGGTCGTGTTGCTCACACTGGCAGAATCACCACGCTGCACCGAGGTCATGGTGGGAACCGTCGTGCCGTAGTTGACCACGTTTTTGAAAACGGGCACGCCAGTGGTGGGTGAAACACTGGTCTGCTTGGATTCGGTGGTCAGGCTTGCCAGTGTGTTGTTGCCGGTTACCATGACAGGTATGGGCCGTGTGCCAGCATCGGGCAGGGTGTAGGTATCGGGCGTGATGGCCTTGGCCACGTTGACCGTAAAGGACGTGGTGCTCGTGAGGGTGTGTGGCGTGCCGCCGCCATCCAGATATTCGTAGTTGGTACCGTTGTGGTACACCCGCCGCAGCGTGCCACCATCGTCAAATGAACCATAATACTTGGTGTCGGTAGTGGCCGTCGGCCAGGTTGTCTGATAAAAGTTGCCGTAGGCGTCGCTGCCGCTGGCGTACACGTTGCCAGTGGTCAGGTCTGTAGTCATGTTGGTGTAGGTGGTGTCGGTTGCACCATCAGAAAAGACATAGTACACGCCGCTGTTGCTGCCCACATTGAGGTTGCCCACGGCTGTGGACAGCGTACCATACACGTTGGCGGGGTTGGCGCCAACGGTGGTGTCTGTCCAGTAGTAGCCCTTGCTGTCCGCGTACACGGGGTCGAGCGCCGCGCCGTTGGTGGTACCGTACTGACCGTTGGAAAGGGCGTAGTAACCGAAAGAGTTCATGCCCAAGGCTTCAGGCACTGTGGGGGTGGCGCTCCAGGGCAGCGTACCCATCGGGTCGCCCGCACTGTTTTTTTGCACAGTGGTAACGATGGGGTTAATCCACGCAGGGTTGCCAACGTCTTTCAGACCAAAGTCGAGTTCTGTGATCTGTTTTTCAACCTGGCTGACCGTGGTGGTGCCCTGGGTCATTGTTTCGCTCACGCTGTTGGCAAGCGGCAAACCACTGAAGTTGGCCGAAAAAACAGGCAGACCGTTGCTGGAGGTCTTGGTGGGCTGCCACGAGCTCTTGAGCGAGGGATCAACAGCCACCTGATTGTTGGCGGTAGGCGTTTCGGTAGCGCCGTAAGTGTACGCGGTCTGGTTTACCAGTTTGCCGCTGGCGTCAAAGATCATGACGCCGCTCATGAGCACGCCGGCCTGCTTGTTGGTTCCCATGACCGGGTCGTTATAAAATTTGGTGGGCTCGGTTGCCCATGTATTTGTGGTGGCGTTGTAGCCCTGGCCGCCGTAGCTGCGCTGATCTTCAGCCGCAGGAATGGTCGCCAGGTATTCGTACATGGTGTAACCCGCAGGCAGACCTTCAATGCTGTAAACGGTCTTGCCGTTGCTGTCGGTCTTGGAGGCGTCAACCTGATCATAGTAGACCGTGAGGTTGTGGGTAGAGCCGCCTTCGTCATACACCTTGATGCTCGACTGCGTGGCATAGGCTGCATCGGCTATGGGGGGCGTGCTTGTGCCATCCCACAGGTCAAAAAGCGCGGTCATGGGGCTGGTGCTGCTGGTGGTTTTGTCGCCAGTGCCGTCGTTGGTCAGGCCCATGACAAAGCCAACGTTGGTCGTTTGCTGTGGCGGAATGTTCCAGCTGTCCAGGACGATATCCACAGGCGTGCCCGTGCCCTTGTAGGCAGAGTTGGTGGTAGCGGTAGAGCCCGTGCTGGTAGAACCGCCGTAGAAATTCACCGACTTGCTGTTTTCGATCTTCCAGCCTTGCAGCAGGTAGCCTTCCGGATTTTGCAGCTCGCGGCTGTTGTTGAAATAAAAGTCGCCCGCGCGGGTGTAGTACATCTGCTCGCTGTTGGGCTTGCGCACCTGGAAAAAGCCGTTGCCGTCAATGGCAAGGTCGGTGACCGAGTTGGTGGATTCAAACGAACCCTGCGAGTAGTCGCCAAGAATGGCATAGGTGCTGACGCCCTGGCCGATCTGGGCAGTGCCGCTGACACTGCCGCCGTCGGTGTACAGATAGTCGCTGAAGTCTGCGCGCTGGCCCTTGTAGGACAGGGTGCTGACGTTGGCAATGTTGTTGCCGACGATGTTCATTTTGTTTCCGTGCGCCATAAGGCCAGAAACGCTTGTCCACATGCTGGATGAGAGACTCATACCTTCCTCCGTGTCTAGGGATAGGGGGATATTTTTTCGGGTAGTGCAGTGGGGTCTGCCTGCCCGTATTGTGATTTACTTAGTTAACTTGTAGTCGTACCCGATCCAGATGAATCTGATCCAGACGAATCCGTGCTGGTGGTCTTGGCTTCGGTAACCTGTCGTACCTTCGAGAGTTCCATCAGCTGGCCGCCATCAAGGCCCAGGTACACAACACCATCGCTGTTCACTACGCCGGTAACCTTGGCGTCCACAACCTGGTCGGCAATAACTGCTTCGCCGCTTGCATTGAGCAGTGCCAGATTCACGGTGTACACACCGTCTGAGGCCACGGCTCCGCTGCTGTCCTTGCCGCTCCAGTTGAAATCGTATGTGGTTCCAGCCGCCTTGGCACCAACAGCTTCTGTGTAGATCACGTTGTCGTCGGCATCGCGCACCGTGATGGTTCCGCTGGCAACCGTATCGTTGGGCGCGTAACGGAATGTGGTGATGGACGTGGTCTTGGCGGTGGCGTCTGTAACCTTGCCTATGCTGTTGCCTGTAACCGTTACCTGCTTGCCGATGTATGAGGTTGCGTTGATCATCTGCTCGTTGTTGGTGGCAGTTGTAAGCGAACCCATGCTGTCATTCAGGTTGATGAGCTGTTCCAGACTTGAGAACTGCGCCATCTGGGAGACAAATTCCTTGTCATCCATAGGGTTCAGCGGGTCCTGATACTTGAACTGCGTAACCAGAAGCAGCATGAAGGCGTTTTTATCAAGATTGGCGCCCGACTGCTTGCCAACAACGGCATTAAATTCGTTGTTAGCCTGGTTGATTGCGGATGATACGCTGCTAGCCATAATTCATTCTCCTGACGGCCCGGTTCAGGCAACCACGCTGAGGTTGCTTGTGGCATATCTTGCCGTGTTACCCAGAGAATGCACAGGCTGTTCCAATGTTGAAATTTCCCTGTTTATCGAGGAGTTACGAACGCTTGCAAGATTCTTTAACCGGGCAAGTTCTTCCCTACGGGCATCTTCTTCCTGCCGGGTATTGTGCTGGTTAAAGTCTTGCCAGGTGGTGTTGTTCTGCTCTTGGGGCGTTTCCTGCCGCACTTCCACCTTGTCCACCTTGAGGCCCTGCTGCTCAAGATTGATGCGGATAGCGTCAACCTGACGGTTGATCATGTCGGCGGTTTCAGACTTTTCAGAGCGGATAATGGCACTTACCTCGCCGTTGCGAACGGAAAGCGTAACATTGATGGTGCCCAGCTCCTGCGGGTTGAGTTGCAGATCAAGCCGCGTGCCGCCGCCCTTGATGGTAGAAAGCATGCCCTGTTCAACCTGCTGGGCCACCTGACGGCCAATGGGTGCAACTGTTGCCACATCCAGCACATCGGCAGAGACATTTTGCACACCCTGGGTGTTTTGCGCTGCCTGCGCGGCGGCGTATGCGGCTGCGTTGCCGTGGCCTGTGGCGGTGGCAGACTTCACGTCTACCTTGCCCAGCAACTCGCCCCACGAAGACTTGTCCTTTTGATCCTTATCCGCATCACTGCCAGAATTGCTGTCGGCGTACTTTTGCCCCTTGTCGTCAAACGCTGCGGCCTGCTGGCTTGCAGCCTGCGCGTGTGCCTGGTTGGTGGCATCGGGCTTGGCCTGCTGCTGCGCAGGTAGCGGAGCCTGCTGCGGCTGTGAAGCCTGTTGCGCAGGTTGTGAAGACTGCTGTGCGGTTTGCGAAGATTGCTGCGAAGACTGCTGCGCGGCTTGCTGCACAGGCGTCTGCGGGCTGGCTTTGGGCTCGGCAATTTTTTCAGCCTGGGGCGCACGCTGGGCCGCTGTGGACTTGTTGTCGGTAGTGGTATGGGCCTGACGCGAGTTGGCGTTGTCATCCTTGCCGATCATTTCACTCTGCGCGGCAACCTTAACGTCGCCCGTTTCAGTCTGATGTCCGGCTTCAAGGGTTGCGCCCAAAATATTGTTGGTCTTTTGCTGCACGGTCTTGTCAATAAGCACCTTGCTCTGTTGGGCAGTACGGTCGCGCAGCGAGCTGGCCTGCTTTTCCTTTTCTGTACGGGCGCGTGCCTTGCTGATGCGGGGCTGCAACGTGGTTTTGAGCGCTGTATCCAGCGTTTTTTGCGCAGCAACCTGTGATGTGAAAAAGTCGGTAACCGGGGCCATCAGCGTGCCAAACTGTTCGTTGAGGCAGGTGATTGAGGCGTTGCCGCCAAAGCTGTTGACCAGGGTTTGCAGATTGCTTGTGCCCAGGCCCAGGCCGCGCCCAAGCGAGATGGCTTCGTCCTGCGTAACCTCGATGGTTCCCGCAGGGTCAAGCTTGTTTACAAAGGCTGATATGGTGTTGAATGCCTGCTGGGCGTTGCCCTGCATCATCATGGTCTGAACATTGGTATCCAGCACGCCAGAAGGATCGACCTTTTTGAGCAGCGAGGTGATATTGGTCTTGTCCTCGTCGGTGAGTACGGGCGTGCCGTTGCCGCCCTTAACGCTGGCAGTTACCTGCGCAAGGGTTGCTCCATCGGGCATTTCTGCAAGGGCAGCCAGCTTTGAAAGGCTGTCGGGCGAAGCGCCCGCCTTGAGCAGGTCGTTATAAAGTTCTTTGACTTCCTGCTTGGTAAAGCACACTTCGTCAAGCGTGTAGGTAACGCCGTTGCTGGTATTGCGCGAGTAGGGGCTTTGCACCTGTATGGCCGCTCTTGCGGTTGTGGCGGTGGCTGCGGATGTGGAGTGGGCAGACTTGACGGGCTTGGCAGTATCAAACAGATCAGCGGCCTCGCCAGCAGATTCTTCAACTCCCTTCAGGCTGCTGTTGAGAACGTCGAGAAATGAGGACGTGTTCTCATCATCAGGGCGGTTGTTGCTGGCGGCATTCCAAAGAGTTTGGCTGCGGCTCGTAAATGTGGGAAGAATCTGCATTGTTCACTCCTTGCGCACTAAGCTATACAAGGAGTGTTCCAAATATTTTAGTTATGTAAAATCAGTGTGTTGTGATTTGATGCTTTTGGCGGCAGGGCAATACTTGCCGTATCAGGCGGGGGTGGCAAAAAAAGGGGCAAGCGCTGCCAGGCGTTGCACGGCCATGCGCCAGCCCTGGTCACTGAAACCAGTATTTTCAAGATGCATATGCAAGTGGCCTGTAAAAAGCCGCACCATGCCCGGCTGCCTGCGCCAGAAGTCAGCGGGCAGGGGGCTACGTTGCTTTAGGTGGTCGCTGCAAACGGCGCACAGCCTGGCGAGACGCCCTGCAAGGCTCTGGGCAAGTTTGGGGTGTGCGGCGCGTAGCGCAGCAAGCTTTTGGCGCAGCAGGGGCTCTTGCGCAGAATCATAAAGATACAGAAAGGCCGCCTGCCACACGTCTTCAAGAAGTGGGCGGCAAGAAGCCTCTGGCGTGGCCGAAACTCGGTTGAGCGTGTGCAGGCCAAGGGCATCACGCCCTGTGCGGTACAGGGCAAGCCCCCTGGCAGCGGTGACCGCGGGCGTGTTTGAGTTTGCAAGGCACTGGTGAATTTCCAAGATAATGCTGGCTACAGGCGCGGGCAAAAAAGCCTGTTTGCAATACAACCTTCCTCGTGTGCACTGCCAGCAGCCAACGCAGCTCATGGCGGCGCGCAGCACCCACTGGCCGGGTGCAGAAGGCCCGGTTTCGCGGGCGTGCACAGGGCCCATAGAAAGGTTGAGTACAGGCACTCCAAGAAAATCGGCAAGATGCATGGGGCCTGTATCGGGCGTAACGCACAGGTCAAGCGTACCCATGAGCGCCGCCACCTCGCGCAGCGTAAGCTTGCCGCACAGGTTGGCCTGTGCAAGCCCCGTGCGCTGCGCCACCTGCTGCCCCAGCTCCATCTCGTTCTTGCCACCCAAAAATACGGGCGTAAGGTCGGCGGCAGCCAGCCGCAGCGCAAGGCGCGCCCAGAATCCTGCATCTGGGCGTTTGGCGGCCTCGCTGGCTCCAAGCACCAGGCCCACACGGCGCGTGCCAGCGGGTGCAGGGCGGGAATGCCCCACGCATGCAAGATTGGGATTGGGCGCAAGATCAAGCAGGTGCAGGTCGGCCCAGTGAAAGGCATTGGCGCGGTTGTTCTGGGTAAGGGCGGCCCGGTAGAGCTGCCAGAAGCCCTGAATGTGCAGGCCCGTGCTGTTGTCCACTGGCCCAAGCTTGAGGGGCGATTGCAGTTGGGCCATGGTTTGGGCTGCCACAGGGCTGCTGCTCAGGTTTATGGCCGCTGCATAGCTGTGTTGGGCAAGAACCTCGCAGTGGGATGGCGGAAAGAATACGGCATCGGGTGCCAGCGGCATGAGCTGCTCAAAAAAAGCTGGCTCGGCCACCACCCATAGGGGATTCTGCGGCCAAAGCTGGCGTAGACGCACCAAGAGCGGAAACGTCAGAATCAGGTCGCCCATGCGGTGCAGTTGCAGCACCAGAATCGGATCAGCGGTCATGGTCAGCCCCTGACAGGGCCACGGGCCACAGGCGTTCCGTAAACCTCGCGCATGCGTTCGAGCATGGTTTGCAGCCTGTGCTGCCATGTATGGCAGGAGAGCACGCGCTTGCGCGCCGCCTGCACAATGCGCTGGCGTTCCTGCGGGTGGGCGAGAAAGTGGCGCACCATGTCTGGTGCTTCGTCCGGCACGTGGTAGAAGGCCATTTCGTGCGGCTCAAAAAGCTGATCCATCTGCTCGCGCCAGTCTGTAAGCACAAAGCTGCCCGTTGCCGGTACGTCAAATACACGCTGGTTCACAGCCCCCTTCATCTGCTTGCTGGTGCAGTTGAAGTTGATGACAGACTGGGGGTAAAAGAGCGGCAGGTCGTGGTAGTAGCTCAGGGCATCCATGTAGCGGGGCTGCTGGGACTCGTGGCGAAATTCCACCTTCCAGCCCGCGTCACCCACTATGAGCGGGCGCAGGGGCAACAGGCGGCGCACGCAGCCATTGCGGTACAGGCGGGTGGCCTGCCATGTAACGGCTGTTTCGTAGGCCAGCTTGGCCTCGTTATCGGGCAGTTGCAGATAGTGGGCGTAGGCATCGGGCTGAAAATTTTTAAGAAAATCGGCCACAGATCGCTGGTCACTTTCCATAAATTCGCTTGCAACAGCGTAGAATGTGAGCAGCAGCGCACGGGGAAAGCGGCCATTTTTGAGCCTGCCGCCCACCTTGTAGACCATGGAATTGCCCACAAAAGAAAGGTCTGTCTTCCAGGCGGCCGGGGCCGATACCCCCTTGGAAGGATGAAAACGGTCGGGATCTGTGCCCAGGGGCAGATAAAAAACATGCTCAAAGCCCGCAGCCCGCAACGAAGGGATATTGTCTGAATCCCATGTGAACAGGGTTGTCCAGGGGCTTACGCAGCGCGTGTACAGGTGGATGATGAGGTGGGGGTTATCCACAAACCACGAGGCGAGGGGCAGCTGCAAGCGCGCCAGCAAATCCATAAGCACGCCTTCCACATCCACGCCCATGTGGTTGAGCGTAATGCAGCAGTCTGGCCTGAACGAAATTACCGCCTCAAGCAGCTGCTGTACAAAATCGGTACGGGCCACCGCGTCGTCTTGCAAAACCACAAGCTTGTGCTCAATGCCCAGCTTGCGGCACGCGCCTTCCAACTCACCCATGAGAAAATACTTGCTGGTCAGCAACAGCACACGCGGGCTGGAACCCACAAAACGGGGGCCGCTGGCCTTGCCCCAGAAGTCGAATTTTGCGCTGGCCGTCAGTTCTTTTTGCAGGCCGCCGTAATAGGCACGGTCGAGCCGCAGATAAAAGGGCAGGGCCAGGGGCAGCAGACGCATGCCGCCATTGCGCATTTGCCAGTGGGTGAGCTCGATGAGTGCTTCCTGAGGCTGCGGGCTGGTGATGAGCGTTACGCGCTGCGCCTGCTCTGCGGGCAGGTTTTGCAGCACATGGGTGATGGCTTGCAGGTCGGTTTCTTTTTCCACAACGGCCACGGGGCCATTGGTGTTGTGCAGTACATGACCAAGGGCGTGGCCAAGACCACAACCCAGCAGCACTGGCAGACAGTTGCCTTGCAGCTCCTGCTTCTGCCCATCTACAACCGCAGTTTCCCTTTCTGCCCCGCCGGGGTGCAGCATGCGAAACACTCGGTCGCCCAGCCGGACTTCGACGTCTGTGGGTGCAGTAGTAGAAGCGCTGGCTTGCGTACCGTATGGCTTTTGGCCCGATTGTGCCTGTGTGCTGGTATGGTGGGAAAAGACCGCCGTAAAGCACGGCGTATGAGGCAGCGTCATCGTTTAGTGCTCGTCTGGGCGGGCTGCATTGGTTCTGAAATAATTTCGTTATCCACAAGGCGAAACAAGGTGCACTTGTAGATTTTGTCCACAACCATAAATGCCCGGCCAATGGAAATTTCTACGCCGGGGTACACAGTGCCCTGGCAGAGCAGCCGACAGTTTTGCATGTAGCTTTCATCCTGCGCAAGCCTGCTCCACAGTTCGTCGCGCCGATTGATGAGCTGCCTGCGTTGCAGGCGCATGGCTTGCAGCTTGCGCGAAGCATCGTTGGTTTCAGGTGCCAGGTGACCAGCAATGGCATTGAGGTGGGTGATGGTTTGCGAAAGTTGGGCAATGATTTTGTCTATTTTTTCCAGCTGGCGGATGCTCAAGGGGTCGTAACCCAGGTACACCTTGGTAGCTAGCGACGCCTTGTTGCCAAGCTGGCCGCCCACATACACACTGCCATAGGCGTTGACGATACCGCCGTAGAGCTTGTCGCGCACAACCAGGTTGCTGCCAGCATATATGGTGCTGTACAGGCAGGTTTTTTCTATCACCATGTTGCCGCGTGCACGGGCCTCTACGCTTTCAAGAAACGGGGTCATGAGCTTGTCGCCCGCGTCAACCTTGCTGTGCTTGCCCGCGCCGCCGCGCACGCCGCCCTCAACCAAAAGGTCGCGCCGGGCACGCACCACGCCGCCCTCAACCATGCCCATGATGCGCACATTGTTGCCCTGTACAGAAAAACCCGCGCGCACAGAGCCGTGCACCGCCATATCACCCACAAAGAAAATGTTGCCGGTCTGAAAGCTCACGTCCTGACGTACGTTGAGCAGGGTTTTGACGGTAATTTTGCCGTTGAGGTAAAAAACATAGCCCTTGGCAGAGGCGAGAAGATAATTGGGATAGCGCGGGTCAACACGGGTGTTGCCGCCCATGGGGAAGACAGCCTTGTCGATAACAAAGCGGGTGTCGTATCCCGGCCTGGCGGATTCCAGCGGTAAAATTTCCGCAAGAACCTGACCGGCGATAACGTTCTGGACATAGCCCAGACTGTACACGTCGGTAGAGCCGCTATCTCCACCTGGTTTGAGGTTGAGATAGTCGAAGTCGGGATTGAAGTAATGCCTCAGATAGTATTGCACCATGCACCATCCGTTGGGCTGAAGGCATAACCCGTGATATTGTTAATCAGCAGTATCGGGGATATAGCCTTTCAATTCTTCTTCGCTCTCGAATGTGGGGAAAAACCCCTCAATTTCAGCCTTGCGCAACAGTTCTGCCACATGGGGTGCGGGCATCAGCAGCACCAGCCTGCGTCCGCGACCGCGACCCTTGGTACTGGCGCTTACCAGCACTCCAAGCCCTGAGGTGTCCACTTTTTCTACATGGCTCAGGTCAAGAACCACCTCGCGGATTCCCGGCGCCAGCAAATGGTCTTCCAGCTGTTTGCTGAAATCAGCCACGTCGGTTATCAGCAGATTGCCTGAATAGCGTAGTACCGTGACATTGGTATGTGATTCCGCCTTCAGCTCAAACATGGCTGTATTTCCTCCGTAATGCAACAGACGCTCAACGGGAAAACAGGTTGGCAGAGTCCAGAATAATGGTCACAGGGCCCCAGTTGCAAAGGCGCACATCCATATCGGCTCCGAAGATGCCAGACGATACGCTGACGCCGCAAGTTTCGTCAACCATTTGAACGAAATCCGTAAACATGTCCCTGGCCCAGGCGGGGTCGCCTGCGTCGGTGAAGGAGGGCCTGCGCCCTTTGCGGCAGTCGGCGAAGAGGGTAAACTGCGGCACAAGCAGCAATTGGCCGCCAAATTCATCTAAAGATAGATGAAATTTATGGGCATTTTCTCCCGTTCCGGGAAAGATGCGCAGCCCCACAAGCTTGCGGGCCATAGCTGTGTAAGATGGGGAAGACCGATAATCCGGCCCGTCCTCTTGCCCAAAACCCACAAGGGCCATGATGCCAGCGTCGATGGCCGCCACAAGACGGCCATCAACACTGACAGATGCTTCTTTAACTCTTTGCGCGATGATGCGCATCAGGCATGGCCCACGGGCTCGTCGCCGTTTTCCTGGGCGGTGGCCAAAGCTGCGGGCGCAGGAGCGACATCAGTTGACCGCCGCTTTTTGCGGTTGGCCATCTTTTGCTCTTCTTCTTCGCGCAGGGCGCGGCGCAGCACCTTGCCCACAATGGTCTTGGGCAATTCATCGCGAAATTCGACCAGACGTGGAACCTTGTAGCCAGCCAGTTTCTGGCGGCACCAGGCTATGACTTCGGCCTTGGTGAGTTCTTCGCCGGGGCGGCGCACCACAAAGGCCTTGAGTATCTCGCCGCGCACATCGTCGGTAATGCCCACGCTCACGGCCTCAAGCACCTTGGGGTGTTCCAGCAACACTTCGTCCACCTCGCGGGGGTATACGTTGTAGCCGCCCACGATAACCATGTCCTTTTTGCGGTCTACTATATAGAAGTAGCCGTCATCGTCCATGGTTGCCAGGTCGCCCGTGTACAGCCAGCCATTGCGCAGGGCGCTGGCGCTTTCGTCGGGCCTGCGCCAGTAGCCGTGCATGACCTGCGGGCCTTGCACGATCAGCTCGCCCATCTTGCCGGGGGGCAGGGTAAGCGAGCCGCCTTCCATGTCCACAATGCGGGCGTCTGTACCCGGCACGGGCATGCCGATGGAGTTGGGGCGCTGCCCCTGGGTGCCCAGCGGGTTGCAGTGCGTGATGGGTGAGGCTTCGGTAAGGCCGTAGCCTTCAAGAATGGCTGCGCCGGTGGTTTCCTGAAATTTGCGAAAAATCTCGCGCGGTAGCGGCGCAGAGCCCGAAACGCATATCTGGATGCTGCGCAGGTCAAAATCTGCCAGATTTTTTTGCTGTAACAGCGAAATGTAGACCGAGGGCGCACCGGGAAAGACCGTGGGCTTGTACTTGGCAATAAGGCGCAGCACATCCTGCGGCACATAGCGCGGCAGGGGCAGTGTGGTGGCCGCCAGGGCAATGGGAATGATCAGGCCCGTGGTGAGGCCATACACATGAAAGAAGGGCAGCAACGATATGAACGTGTGCTTGTCTTCTGCCTTGACGTGGATGATATCGAGCACCTGACGGCAGTTTGTGCCCACGTTACTGTGGGTAAGGGTAACTCCCTTGGGCAGCCCCGTAGTGCCGCCCGTGTATTGCAGCATGATGGGGTCGCTCAGCGGGTCGGCAATGGGGGCCGAATAGCGTTCTGCACCTTTGAAAAAGTGCTTCCACTCGTGCACGTTTTTGCCATCGTAGGGCACGGGTTGCTTGACGCTGCGACTTTTTTTGAGCTTGTAGAGCCAGTTGAGCGGGAAGGAAAGCGCATCCGCAGCGCCCGTGACGATAAAGTTCTTGAGCGGCAGGCGGTCGCGCAGGGCAGAAACACGCGGCCAGAGCAGATCGAGCAGCACCATGTGCTCTGCGCCCGAATCCTGCATATTGGCCATGATTTCTTTTTCCATGTACAGGGGGTTGGTCATGACCACCACGCCCCCGGCCTTGATAATGCCCCAGAAGGCCACCACAGTCTGCGGCATGTTGGGCATCATAAGGGCCACGCGGTGCCCCGTTTTTACGCCAATGCGGCGCAGGCCACCGGCAAAGCGTTCTGCCTGTTCGCGCAGCTGCTTGTAGGTGATGCGCGTATTCTGAAATATAACGGCCAGACGGTTGGGATATTTATCTGCGGCCTCGTCCAGCAAGGCATACAGCGGCTTGTTCCACACTTCGGAAGTGCGAGGAACGAAGGAGTCGTAGTGCGCAAACCAGGGCCTGCTGAGTTCTGTGTTCATGTCCTTCCTTGTGTGGTCGATACGTTATGGCAGGGGGAGGCGGAGCAGATCAGCGCCCCCGCGCGGTCACAACTGCGTATGCCTTGATACCTTCGGAACGTCCAGTGAAGCCCAGGTGTTCCTCGGTGGTGGCCTTGAGGTTTACGCTTGAAGCGGGCAACCCCATGAGCCGAGCGACGTTCTTTCTGATTTCTTCGCGGTAGGGCGCCAGCTTGGGAACCTGCGCCACAATGGTCATGTCCACATGACAGGGCGTACAGCCCGCCTCGCGCACCATGTCCAGAACCTGGTGCAGCAGAATGGCGGAGGATATGCCCTCGAAACGCGCATCTTTGTCTGAAAAATGCTGCCCGATATCGCCAAGACAGGCGCAGCCCAGCAGGGCATCGGAAAGGGCGTGCAATAGCACGTCGCCGTCTGAATGTGCAAGCACCTCTGGCGCGTTGGGAATGCTTACCCCGCCAAGGCGCATGGGGCGGCCTTGGCCGTAGCGGTGCACATCGTATCCCATGCCGGTGCGGAAGGAAGGCAGCGGCGTTTCGTCGCGCAGCAGGTCGAGATCTTCAGGACGGGTAATTTTCACGTTGGCGGCCTCGCCTTGTATGACGCGCACCTCAAAACCCAGAGCCTCAAGCAGCGAGGCATCGTCGGTTACGGCAAGCCCGGCCTCAAGCGCGTGGGCGTGGGCGTCCAGCAGGGTTTGGAGCTGAAAGCCCTGCGGGGTCTGCACCGCAGCAAGCCCATCGCGTGGCAGGGTGGCGGTAACGCGGCCATTTTCAACGGTTTTGATGGTATCTGTGACGGAAATTGCGGGTATGACGCCAGCAGCACCCTGCGCAAGCTCGTGGCATACGCTGCGCACCAGGGCGGGCGTAAGAAAGGGGCGGGCGGCATCGTGCACAAGCACGCTTGCGGGCCGCACGGGCAGGGCCGCGAGGCCAAGGCGCACAGAATCCTGACGCAGTGCGCCGCCACAGGCAGATACCCACGGCAGGCCAAGGTCGTCGTGCTTTTGCAGGTCGGCCAAAAGTTCATTGGCCTGTTCAATCTGACTGGCAGGAAAGACAAAAACAATGCCGGCAACGCAGGCGCTGCGGCTCATGGCGCGGGCTGCATGCCAGAAAAGGGGCACGCCGCGCCAGGGCAAAAACTGCTTGGCAGTGCCGCCGGTTGATTCTGCCATGCGGTTGCCCTGACCAGCAGCCAGAACAAGCGCCCAGGGTTTTGCCGCTTGGGGCGAAGTGCCGGAACTATCTGCCATGTAACTACCTTATCAACAAGTGGGAGTCGGACGATAAGCCGGGTTCTGTCATGCGGTTGCCCGCACCAGACCGTCATTCCTCTAGGGGGACGGTTACCCGTACCCTCAAGCAACCTACCCGGAAGGCAATGGTCGGGCCGACCACCTTCCCTATTTGGTCTTGCTCCAAACGGGGTATGCCGAGCATGCCGCGTCACCACGGCATCTGGTGGGCTCTTACCCCACCGTTTCACCCTTACCCCGCACAAGGCGGGGCGGTTTGCTTTCTGTGGCGCTGTCCGAGGGTCGCCCCTCCTGGGTGTTACCCAGCGTTCTGCCCTGTGGAGCCCGGACTTTCCTCCCCGGGCCTTGCGGCCCGCAGCGACGGTCTGTCCAACTCCCACCTGTTGTATTTGCTCCCCGGCATGGTTTGCGGTGCACGCCAGCCGGGGAAAAGCGTATTAATCGACCAGGGTCGCCGGCTTCTGGGGCGCGGGGGCTACTTCTTCCATAGAAAAGTGCTCGCACCAGAAGATAAGGCGCTGGCAGTTGGGGCAGCTCAAAATCTGCTGGCCGCGCTGCAATTCAATGAAGGACTGCGGCGGCACAGAAATGTGGCAGCCAGAGCAGATGCCTTCCTTAACGCCCACGATAACGGGGTGCTCAAGACGACGACGAATAAATTCGTAGCGCATGAACACGGGCTGGGGAATGTTCTTGCTGGCACCAGCGCGCTTTTCGTTCAGCACTTCAAGGGCGGCGTTGCCCTTTTGCAGCTTTTCTTCAAGGCCATCGCGCTTTACTTCAAGCTCGGCCTTGATGGCGGTGTAGGTCAGGTCGATTTCAGCCAGGGCGTCGTTCTGGTACTGAAGCTCTTCGAGAAGGGTCATTTTTTCTTCTTCACGCGAGCGGTTGACCTTTTCCATGCTGTCCATTTCGCGCATCATGGCGTGGTATTCACGCTGGTTGCCAACCTGCATGAGCTTGTTCTTGCTCTTTTTGATGCGGGCGGAATCGTCGTCGATTTCGAGCGAAAGGCGCTTTTGCTGATCCTGAAGGTGCGAAAGCTTATCAAGAATGTAGTTGCGCTGGGTTTCAATGGCGGCAAAGCGCTGTTCAAGGGAATCGAGTTCGCTGGGGGCGCGGCTCAGATCCTGCTTGACGGCGTGGATGGCGTCATCGACCTTTTGCAGCTCAACAAGCTGCTTGATCTGGTCAAAATATACGGCATTGCTCATAAGAGTCCTCCTGATAAAATCATGAAAGGGCAACAGTGCGGAACGGAGAGGCAGAAGGCACAAAAAACACTTCTACGTCGTGCAGCCGTTGTTGCAGCAACCGGCTCATGCGCAGCATCATTTCTTCTTCAAGGCTGTGGTGCCCCACATCCAGAAGGCAGATTTCTGCGGCAAGGGCCGTGTGGTATTTGACATCGCCAGTTATAAAAAGCTGCGCTCCGGCAGCCTGCGCCGCATCAAGCAGCGATGAACCCGAACCAGTGCAGTAGCCCACGCGCGTAACGGTTTGCGGCTCTGGGCCGCTCACCGTTGCGGTGGCAAGGGGCGCGTTGCTGGCAATAATGCCCGCAATTTGCCGCACGGTCATGGGTTGCGGCAGGTCGCCCGCCAGGCCAAAGCCCAGCGGCAGCGTATCGCCCGTTGCCGGGGCTACCGGCTCCAGAACAGCAAGGTTGCCCAGCTCAAGCGTGCGCGCCAGCCAGCCCGCAGGGCCGTAGGCGTTGACGTCAAGCGAGGTGTGCGCCGCATACAGAGGCACATCGGCCTGAAACAGCAGGCGCAGCACCGCGTGGTAGTCGTCCAGCCGGTTTGGCAGCACGGCCTTGAGCAGCAACGGGTGGTGGCTCAAAACAAACTGCGCGCCCTGCTCAAGCGCCGCCCCTACAGAGGCTGGCGTTGGGTCGAGGCACACGGCAAGCTTGGCAACATTTTGCCTGTGCGCAGCCACCTGAAGGCCCGAAACGTCCCACGAGGCAGCAGCGTGCAGAGGCGCAGTTTCTTCTATCGCCTTAATAATTTCAATAGGTTGCATAGATATCACCCACCATAAAAAAAGGCACTTTCTTGCGGGAGCAGAGAAAGCGCCTCGTGAAATACGGCGTAAAAAAATGTGCAACGTGTTGTGGCAATGTTGTTTCGCACCTTGTCTGACGCGTGCGCGCAGGAAAATCCAAAGAGAATTTGTACACTTTGGAGTCAGCAAACATAGCTAACCGCCAAGCCCTTGTCAATATAAAAGGCCCAGGAACAGCAGTAGCATAAACCGCTGACATGGCAGTAAAAAGGGGAGGTTTAGTAAAACCTCCCCTGAGATCGCGATGGAGCAGGGCTGCTTGATGCCGCGCCAGGCTGGTGCGGGCTATGCAGCCGCAAACCCTGTTACTGACCGCGCAGGTAACGCACGGCGTTTACAAAAATAAGCGTGCCCGGTGCGTCCAGCTCGCCGCGTGTCCAGCCGGGGTGGTTGGTAACGTGGTGGAAGGCCTCGGGGTGGGGCATAAGGCCAAGCACGCGGCCCGTGGGGTCGGTGAGGCCAGCAATGGCAAGGGTAGAACCGTTGGGGTTCAGCGGATATTCCTGCGTGGGCTTGCCGGTGGAAGGATCAGCGTATTGCAGGGCAATGAGGTTTTCGGCCTCAAGGCGGCGCAGCGTTTCCTGGTCACGGGCAACCAGCTTGCCTTCGCCGTGGCGCACGGGCATGGAGAGCAGGGGCAGGTTTTTGGTAAACACGCAGGGGCTTGCAGCATTGGGCAGCAGGTGCACCCAGCGGTCTTCAAACCGGGCAGAATCGTTGTTGCCCAGAGAAACCTGGCGTTCAAAGCGCTGGCCGCCAAGGGCAGGCAGCACGCCCAGCTTTACGAGCAGCTGAAAACCGTTGCAGATGCCCAGAATCAGCTTGCCCTCATCCAAAAACTCGCGCAAGCTCTGCAACAGGGCCGTGCCCGCGTCATCTTTAAGGTAGCGCCAGCGCATGGCCGCAGCCTGGGCCGCGCCGAGGTCGTCGCCGTCCAGAAACCCGCCGGGAAAAACCAAAAAGTGATAGTCGGCAAGGCGAACCTTGGCCGCCACCAGATCGGAAAAATGCACCACATCAGCCTTGTCTGCACCAGCAAGACGGGCCGTGTGGGCGGTTTCCATGTGAGAATTTGTGCCGTAGCCGGTGATGACCAGTGTATTGACCGTACCCATGCGGGGGAAGCCTCCTTGGCTTGCAACGCGTCTGTTTCCGGCCAGGCATGCGCATGGCCGGACGTGCTTGTGCCTGGAAAAACCTGGCTATCCCGCATCTGGCGCGTTTTACGCCTACGATGTCTGGGCCGCCCCATAGGGCGCGCACGCTGAAAAGGGAATAACACATTACTTAGCTTGTTTTACTTAGTCAATGCTAGCCAAGAAATTCAATTTGGGTTAAGACTGTTTGGTTGAACTACCCAACATACCCAAGTACAGGTGGAAGGCCATGAAAACTAAATACATTTTTGTGACGGGCGGCGTGCTGTCGTCGCTGGGCAAGGGCCTTGCGGCTGCGTCGCTGGGCGCGCTGCTGCAAACGCGCGGGCTAACTGTAACCATTCAGAAGCTTGATCCTTACATCAATGTTGACCCCGGCACCATGAACCCGTTCCAGCACGGCGAGGTATTCGTTACCGACGACGGCGCGGAAACGGATCTGGATCTCGGGCACTACGAGCGCTATCTCGACGTGCCCATGTCGCGCAAGAACAACACCACTTCTGGTGCCATTTACAATCAGGTTATCGCCAAGGAACGTCGCGGCGATTACCTGGGCGGCACCGTGCAGGTTATTCCCCACATCACCGACGAGATCAAAAGAGTGGTGCTCTCCCTTTCTGAAGGTGAAGACGCGCCAGACGTTGCGATTATCGAAATCGGCGGTACGGTGGGCGATATTGAAGGCCTGCCCTTCCTTGAAGCCATTCGCCAGCTCAAGTCTGACCTTGGGCGCGATAACTGCCTCAACATTCACCTTACGCTGGTGCCCTACCTGCGCAGCGCGGGCGAGCACAAAACCAAGCCCACCCAGCACAGCGTCAAGGAACTGCTCTCCATCGGCATTCAGCCCGATATTATTCTGTGCCGCTGCGAGCAGAGCATTCCTGAAGAACTGCGCCGCAAGATCGCCCTGTTCTGCAATGTGGATCAGGACGCCGTGTTCTCTTCGGTGGATGTGAACAATATTTATGAAGTGCCCCTGAAGTTCTACGCGGAAGGCTTTGACCAGAAAGTGGCCATAATGCTGCGCCTGCCCGCGCGCAATGCCCACCTTGAAGCCTGGGAAAAGCTGGTGAGCGACTGTGCCAACCCCAAGGGCAAGGTTACCATTGCCATTGTGGGCAAGTACGTTGACCTCAAGGAAGCTTACAAAAGCCTGCACGAGGCCCTCATTCACGGTGGCGTTGCCAACCGCGTTGAGGTGGAGCTGCGCTACGTCAATTCTGAAAACGTGGACGAAAGCAACTGTGCCGAATCCTTCAAGGGTTGCCACGGCATTCTTGTGCCCGGCGGCTTTGGCTACCGTGGCGTGGAAGGCAAGATTGCCGCCATTCGCTACGCGCGTGAAAACAACATTCCCTTCTTCGGCATCTGCCTTGGCATGCAGTGCGCGGTGATCGAATTTTCGCGCCATGTGGCCGGTCTGGACGATGCCAACTCTGAAGAATTCAATCCGCTGTCTGACCACAAGGTCATCTACCTTATGACCGAATGGTTCGACTTCCGCACCAAGAATGTGGAAAAGCGCGATGCGGGCAGCGACAAGGGCGGCACCATGCGCCTTGGCTCGTACCCCTGCAAGGTTGCGCACGAAACCAAGGCCTTCACAGCCTACAAAAAGGGCATGGTGGACGAACGCCACCGTCACCGTTATGAATTCAACAATGCTTTCAAAGACCTGCTGGCAGAAAAGGGCATGGTTTTCAGCGGCACTGCCCCCGATGATTCGCTTGTGGAAATCATCGAGCTGAAAAACCACCCCTGGTTCCTCGGCTGCCAGTTCCACCCCGAATTCAAGTCGCGCCCCATGAACGCGCACCCGCTGTTCCGCGAATTTATCGGCGCAGCCAAAAAGTTTGCCAAGGTTTAGAGTTATGCAGCCCGAGGGTTGCCGGTTTACGGTTTTTTACTAGCTTGGGTATCGCAAAATCGCGCAAAAAGGGGAGGGCCTTTGCCTTCCCCTTTTTGTTTGCCCAGGCGTTTTGGCTATGCCATAAAAGCCGCGTAAAAAGCCGATTTTATGTATCTGCGGGAAAATTTGCGCTGGCGTGTGCTGTGAACTCGAGTTTGCAACTGGCAGCTATTGCATAATTTTTGCAACTATGGCACAGTACTTGTAAACAGATAATTCTATAGCCCTATGGCAAGTTAAGGCAAAAGAGTACACATGGCACTGGAACTACGGCAGCAACTGAAGCTGACACAGCAACTGGTAATGACCCCGCAATTGCAGCAGGCAATCAAGCTGTTGCAACTTTCTCGCGTGGAACTTCTGGAAACTGTCCAGCAAGAGCTGCTTGAAAACCCTTTTCTTGAAGAATCTTCCATAAACGACGATGCCCCTTCGGTCGAGCAGCACGACGAAAGCCGTGAGGCCCCCAAGGAGGAGGTGTACGACAAGGAACTGGCAAAGGATGCTGACTGGGAGGATTATCTCGGTGAGTTTGCCAGTACGCCCCGCAGTTCGCAGTCGCGCGAATTTGAACTTGCCGAAGAAATTTCGCCTCTCGAGGCCCGCTATGCGGCCAAGCCTACTCTTGACGGCCACCTGCTGTGGCAGTTGCGCCTTTCTTCGCTGACAGAAGAGCAGAAGGGCATTGGCGAGGTCATTATCGGCAACCTTTCGTCTGCCGGGTATTTGCAGGCCAGCATTGAAGAAGTGGCCGAAATGGCCAATGTTGCCCCCGAGGCCGTGCTGCCTGTGCTTGAAAAGGTGCAGATGTTCGACCCCGTGGGCGTTGCCGCGCGCGATGCCCGCGAATGCCTGATGGTGCAGATCAAGAGCCTCAACTACGCCCGCGATCCCATCCTTGTGGAGCTGGTAGAATCGCACCTCGAAGACCTCGAGGCCAAGCGCTACAAGCCCCTGCTGCGCAAATTCAAGCTCGATATGGAAGAGCTCAAGGAATATCTGGATATCATCCAGAGCCTTGACCCATTGCCCGGCGCCAGTTTTGGCGGTGGCGAGCCCACCTATGTGAGCCCCGACGTATTTGTGTACAAGATGGGCGACGAATTTGTGATTTTGCTCAACGATGATGGCCTGCCGCAGTTGCAGCTTTCGGCCATGAGCCAGATGGATATTGGCAAATCGGAGCAGGAAAAAGACTATTGCTCGGAAAAGATCCGCTCTGCCTCGTGGCTCATCAAGAGCCTGTATCAGCGCCAGCGCACGCTTTACAAGGTTATGGAAAGTATTGTGCGCCACCAGCAGCCTTTTTTTGAAAGCGGCGTTACAAAGCTTGCGCCCCTTATTCTCAAGGATATTGCCGACGACATCAGCATGCACGAATCGACGGTCAGCCGCATTACTACCAATAAATATGTGGCCACGCCGCACGGCATCTTTGAGTTGAAGTTTTTCTTTAACAGCGGTCTTGAACTTGACGACGGTAGCCAGGTTGGCTCTGAAAGCGTCAAGGCACTGATAAAGAAATTCATCTCTGAAGAGGACACCCGGTCGCCTCTCAGCGATGAGCGTATCGGCGAAATGCTCAAGGAGCGTCTCAAGGTCAATATTGCGCGGCGCACGGTTGCCAAATACCGCACGGCGCTTGATATTCCCTCGTCATCACGGCGCAAGGAGCATTTCTGATTCACGTCGAGTGGCTAAATACTTTAGGAGGACCTTATGAACATCTCATTTGCATTCAAGAACTTTGAAGCCTCCGAACACCTGAAGAAGTATGCCCGTCGCCGCATGGAAAAGCTGGGACGGTTTTTTGGCAAGGCCTCTGGCCTGGAAGTGGTAGTTGTGCTTACCGTAGACAAGTTTCGCCATCGCTGCGAAGTGACCGTTACTGGTGAAGGCCTGCACATCAATGCCACGGAACAGACTTCGGACATGTATGCCGCCATTGACCTTGTTACAGACAAGGTGGAATCGCAGATCAAGCGTCAGGTGGCCCGCGTTAAGGCCCAACGGCGTCACGCCCGCAATACCGATGTGGACGTGTTTACCTACAACCTTGATGCCGATGCAGACGTGCAGCAGGCTGTGGACGGCACAGACCGCCTCGCCACAAAGCCCCTGCATCTGGATGAAGCGCTTATGCAGCTTGATTCCATCGGCAGCGAGTTTCTTGTGTTCTTTAATGCAGAAAACAACCGCATCAATGTGGTGTACCGTACCAAGGTGAACGGCTACGCCCTCATTGACCCCGTGTTGTAACCGTTCATAATGCTGGGGCGGGCCGATAAACGGCTCGCCCCTTCTCAGCTTTCTGCCGGTTTTCGAGCAAAGCACCCGTCTGGACAGCCGGATTTGACTGACTCCGTCAGAAGTCTGTGGCGTTCACCCCCTGCTGCAAACAGTAATCTGGCCACCTCAAGAGGCGAATGTCATGAAGGATTCCGCGCAGATACCCCCAGAAGAGCAGCCTCTTATCGGCATTGCGGATGCCGATGCGCCTGTGCCCGCTATGGATGTGCAGGTGTGCATTGTAACGGGCCTTTCTGGCGCGGGCAAAAGCACGGCGCTCAAGGTTTTTGAAGACATGGGTCACTTTGTGGTCGATGGTCTGCCCGTGAGCCTTGTCATGGAAATGGTGGACATGATGTCGCGCCCCTCCATGAGCCATTTTAAGGGTATCGCCCTGGGCATGGATTTGCGCCAGAGCAACTTTGTGGAAGACATCAACGAGTGCCTCAGCGTGCTTGCGGGCAAAAACATCCGCCCCATGCTGCTTTTTTTAGAGGCCAACAATCAGGAACTTATCCGCCGTTATGCCGCCACCCGCCGCCCGCACCCGCTGGAGCGCGACGGCATGGGGCTTGAGGCGGCCCTGCTGGCCGAGCGCAGCAGTCTGCGCCCTCTGCGTGAAATGGCCGATCTGGTCATTGATACATCGCGTTTTTCCATACACGATCTGCGCCGCGCGGTGCAGAAACGCTGGAGCGGCAACAAGGGCAAGCTGCGGGCCATACGGGTTAATGTTATCTCGTTTGGTTTCAAATACGGCGTGCCGCGTGAGGCAGACCTTGTGTTTGATCTGCGCTTTTTGGCAAACCCATATTTTGTGGACGAGCTGCGCCCCATGAGCGGCAAGGACAAAGCCGTTGCCGATTACGTTTTCAATTCGCCCCATGCGCGCGAATACCGCGACAAGCTCGTTGATCTGCTGTTTTTCATGCTGCCTCTCATGGAGGCCGAAGGCCGCTACCGCATTACGGTGGCAGTGGGCTGCACGGGCGGGCGGCATCGTTCTGTGGCAATGGCCGAAGAAATTTTACAGGCCCTGCGCCAGGCGGATTATCCGGCTTTTCTGGAGCACAGGCATCTTGAACTTGGCTAAAAAAGCTGGCACGTTCTGTTGCGTGAGGTTGTCATGACGGACGAAAACAAGAAGACTCAGGTTGGCATTATTCTGGTTTCGCATGCCGATTACGGCACGGCCATGCTGCGCACCGCAGAATTTATTCTCGGGCAGCAGAGCGATTGCAGCTCTATCAGCGTTGACGTGGCCCATGAGGTGTCTGAAACCGTTCGCCGTCTTACGGATGCAACCCAGCGGCTCGACAAGGGCGCTGGCGTTATCATTCTTACGGATATGTTTGGCGGCACGCCCACCAATCTTGCCCTTTCGCTGCTGGCAACCCACAAGGTTGAGGTTGTTACGGGCGTTAACCTGCCAATGTTGCTCAAGGTTTTTACCTCGCGCGACAAAGAGCTGGGCGAGCTTGCCCGTATAGCGGGCGAGGCGGGCGCAAAGGGTATTGTGGTTGCGGGCAGTATGCTGCGCAACAAAGCTCGCGACAAAGCCGATAGCTAGTATGTGGTTTCGCGTGGACAATCGCCTGGTTCACGGCCAGGTAATCGAAGCCTGGTTACCCTACACAGGGGCGCGACATCTGGTGGTTGCCAACGACGAGCTGGCGGGCGACATAATGCGGCAGCAGATTATTGAACTGGCCGTGCCGCACCGGGTTATGACCCATTTTATCAGCGTTAAGGAACTGGCCGCCACACTCAATTCGTGCGGCGACGACAGCTTTGTGCTCTTTGCCAATTGTCAGGATGCGCGGCAGGCTTGTGACGCTGGTGTTCCTATACCAATACTGAACATGGGCAACCTGCACTACGGCCCCGACAAACTGCAAGTGCTGCCGCATGTGGCGCTGTCTGCTCAGGACAGGGAAGACCTGCACGTTATTCAGGACCATCTTGTACAGCTCGATTTTCGCTGTGTTCCTACCGAGACAGTTCGAGGCCCCAATGATCAACTTTTCTGACATTTTCGTAGCCGGGGCTCCCTACGCTTTTTTTTTGTCCTGGCTGGCGCTGCCCGATCAACCTGCATCGTCGGCCTCATAGACCGCCCCATCTGTCTGGCCCTGTTTGCGGGCTTCTTTACCGGCGACTGGTCGCTGGCGCTTCCCCTCGGCATAATCATTGAACTTTTGTGGCTCGATGCCCTTGAACTGGGCAGCGTTGTGCCGCCCTATGGCAGTTTGAGCTTTCTGCTGGTGTTTCCGCTGTGCAGGCACTTTGGGCTTGATCAGCCCGGGCTTGCCTTGCTGCCGCTCATTCTGTCCATGATGGCGGCCTACACGGCCAGCTGGTGTGAGCTGCGCCAGCGCATAGAGCTGAACCCTATGGTGGATGCCGTGGTGAACTGGTGTGGCGGCAAGGGGCCAGCCTCACCAGGGCGCGTGATTCTGCTGGCCGGGTTGTGCCGGGCCATGTGGCAAGCGGCACTGTATGCGGTTTGTTTTACGCTTATTTTTGTCGTGCTGACCTGGCTTGCGGCGCACCGCACGCAGCCAGCCCTGCCAGGGGTAACGTGGTCGGCCCTGTATGTGGCGGCATTGCTTGGTGCTGTGCTGTCGCTGCGCACCCGGCAAGCCTACGCCGTGCTGGTGGGCACACTGGGCGCGCTGGCCCTGCTGATTTGGGGCGGCAACTAGTGGCGGGGTAGAGCAGCCAAAGCGCCGCGCCGACCTCAGCTTGACATGACCCTTAAGAATTACTATAAAATGCGGATTGCGCTCGTAGCTCAGTTGGATAGAGCGACAACCTCCTAAGTTGTAGGCCACAGGTTCGATTCCTGTCGGGCGCACCATATTCAAGGGCACATGGAAATTCCGTGTGCTCTTTTTTATTTTGATATTGCATAATTGTAATTTGTAGGTTTCGTGTTTATATGGCAAGCTATACGAACGATTGTCCATAGAGAAAATTTCGACTATTGATAAAATAAAGATTTTGTGGGCAGACTGGACGAAAGTAGTTCAATAATTATGTTTATAATGTGTATCAAGAACCTACTAAATAGAATTTTATCTGCGTCATCTTGTCATTATGGATGTGCGTATTGATACAGATTCAAGCAACACTGGAAAATTTGATTACAAAAAATTTTCCGATGATTTTTTACCTCTATCATACATGATATACATCTTACAGAATCAAAAGTCAGAATTTTCGTATGACGAACAATAAAAATCATACGGTGTTGGCCAAAGGATTTATGCTGCATGGCATTCTTGATGATTTTGGCAAACAAATTGGATATCAGCTTTTGATAATCTTCGTCAAAATTGCAACGTAATCTCAGGTGGTTATTATGGAAATGGTTACATATTTCCCTCCGTGGCTCATCTGGTTCGTGCTTGGGCTTGCTGTTTCCTTGTCAGAGTTGGTAGTGTCTGGCTTTGTCATCATCTTCTTTGGAATTGGTTGTTTGGGAGCTGCTGCCTTTGCTGTAGTTTTACCAGATTCATATGCAGGGCAAATTGCAACGTTTATTGTGGTAGTAATGGCCTCCCTTCTGGCACTTCGTAGGCTAGCCATGCGTGTGTTTGTTGGGAAAAGTGAACTGGCCGCTGATACTGATGGGCAAAATTTCATAAGGGCACGGGTAGTTGTAGATCATGATATTGCTCTGGGGCAGGAAACCAGGGTTTTTTATCGTGGATCAACCTGGAGAGCCCGAGCCGCGGAACAGATTATCGCAAACACTGAAGTTGAAATCGTCGGCTTTGATCAAGCTGATAAATCTTGTCTTATTTTAAGGCCCCTTAAATAACTGTAAAGGAGTTACGCTTATGACTTCCTCTCTTATAGCTTTGGCCGTTATGGCCATTTTTGTTATCGTAGTCTTGGTTAAGGGGGCTCTGATAGTACCGCAAAAAAGCGAAGTAATCATTGAACGTCTCGGAAAATTTAGCCGCAAATTGGAAGCTGGATTCCATATTTTAATTCCCTTTGTTGATCGCGCAGCTTATACATTCACTCTTAAGGAACAAGTCGTTGATATACCTCCTCAAGTATGCATAACAAAAGATAATGTAAGTGTTGAAATTGATGGAATTGTGTATTTGGAAATTCAGGATGCGCAAAAAACTGCGTATGGAATCGATAATTACCTGCGAGCAGCAACACAGATGGCACAAACAACCCTGCGCTCTGCAATCGGAAAAATCGATTTGGACAAGACATTTGAGGAACGAGAAAAAATCAATGAGGAAGTCGTCACAGCAATCGACGAAGCAGCCATGACTTGGGGGGTCAAAGTCCTTCGCTATGAAATCAAGGACATCACACCTCCCGAGTCTGTCAAACGGGCTATGGAAGCGCAGATGACTGCCGAACGGCAAAAACG
>SAAX01000083.1 GCA_009929215.1 Deltaproteobacteria bacterium
GTTTTCTTGCCAGAGAACAAAATTCATCCTTGTGACGCAGTGCTAAAGACAATGGGAGGTAATATTACGCCCGCTCCTTTACCCAATCGCTGATCTCGCGTCCAAATTCCGCAAAGTCTTCAATGTGGGTATGTGCCACGGCGTAGACCACGTTCCAGTCAAGGCTTGTATATTCGTGCACGGCGATGTTGCGCAGGCCAACGCTTTTGGCCAGCTTGTGCGCCACGCTCTCAGAGAGCACGCCCTGCCTGTGCAGCAGTAAAAAGGCCTCTGCCATGGTGGAGGGTACGCATGCGGTATCTGCAAGAATGGTGGTGGCAATGTCTGTGCTGATCTGCACGGCGCGTTGCAGGTTTAGAATCAGAATATCCTGAAGGTCAAAGTCTGCCGCCAGTTGCTGGGCGCTGCTGGGGGTCTTTTGGCGGATGCGCTGCATGCAGCGCTGCAACGAAACAAGCTTTGCCTTGATGACATCGGTATCCA
Source organism: Deltaproteobacteria bacterium (assembly GCA_009929215.1). GTDB lineage: Bacteria > Desulfobacterota > Desulfovibrionia > Desulfovibrionales > Desulfovibrionaceae > Desulfovibrio. The sequence goes on from SAAX01000083.1 coordinate 484, forward strand.
TCAAAACCCCCGTTCCAGGCTCTTTTCAATAATTCTTTGACGCAAGGGTTCCATGTCGGCCTGATCAAGTAGCATGCGCTTGAGCAGCGCCGCGTGTGCCGTGCCGGAGCGCTTGAGCGCCAGAGTGCCGGTGGTGAGAATCTGCTTTAAAATGAGGCCCCAGGCATTGTGCAGGTCTACAAGATCAACCTCGCGCTTGAGCGCAAGGCTCAGCTCGGCCATGAGCGCAAGCCGCGATTCGGTAGAAAGCTGCCCGCCCGCAAGTACGGCCACGTCCACATCGCTGTCTGGCCGTAGAGTGCCGTTTGCTGCCGAGCCAAACACAAAAGCCAGCTGAATTTCTTCATGCTGGGCAAGAGTGTGGGCTATTTGCTGGGCTATGGGCTTGGGCATGTGTGCATCCTGCTTTGGTTGACTGCAACATAGCAACCAATAGTCACGTTGACCAGCGTGCGCACTGCCGTAGTTGTGTGAGCGAGGTTCGCCCACCAGCAAAAATCAAAAGAGCTGAAACCCGCAAAGGTTTCAGCTCTCATTTATTCAGGCACATTTTTTCTAATCACGTACAAGCAAAATGGCGGAGGGGGAGGGATTTGAACCCCCGGAAGGCTCACACCTTCAACGGTTTTCAAGACCGCCGCGATCAACCGCTCTGCCACCCCTCCGCAGGGGTGCTTCTCTGGGTTGGTGCAGAGGCGGCCTAAAAGCCGCGTACACGCCAAGAGAAAATGTCGACGGCGCGATTACCCTGTTTGCAAGGCAATAGCGCCGCCGAAAAAATTGTGCCGCTACGCCACTTACTTAATGGCGTCTTTCAGGCCCTTGCCGGGCGTGAACTTGGCAACCTTGCTGGCAGGAATGGTGATTTCCTTGCCGGTGCGGGGGTTGCGACCCTTGCGGGCAGCGCGCTCAACCACTTTGAAGCTGCCGAAACCGGTGAAGGTCACGGATTCGCCAGAGGCAAGGGCTTCGCGCAGCGAGGCCACCACGGCGTCAAGAGCTTCTTCGGCTTTGGCCTTGGTGGGCAGGCCGGCTTTGGCATGGATTTTTTCTACAAGCTCAGCTTTGGTCATGATGCTACTCCATAAAGGATTTCGGTTATTCCCTGCTAGCAGATCGGACAACACGCCAGATAGCTGGTTTGTGACCCGACCCGTCGCACTCAAATGAAACTGTCGCCAAAAAGCCGCCAAGGCTCTTTAGCGTCATGGGGGAATCGTAAGCAAAACCGCTTCCGCTGCGGTCAGAACTTTCGTTTCCTTACGTTAGGGGCGGTTTCATGTCAACGAAAAAGCGCAGAATCCCGCGTCCCCTCTAGCTTTTCAAGCAAAACCGTTTGGGCGAACAGTAATTTGATAAAAGTGTACGCTTGGCAGTTTGTTTTTTATCTTACTGAAATCTATTGTTTGTGCTAGCAAGCTACAGATCTACCAGGCTCACTTCGCCATGACCAAGCTCACGCCCCAAAAAAAGGCTGCCCGTGCGGGCAAACCGGGCGGTGTTGTCTGTGGTCAAAAAACTGTAGTGGGCGGGGCCGTTGCCCTGGCTCAGCAGGCCGGTGCCCTTGAGCTCTTCTGCCACGCGCAGGGCCGTGGTGGCGGCAGAATCCACTATGCGCACCTGTGTCCCCACCACGTTTTGCAGGGCCTCTTGCAGCATGGGAAAGTGCGTGCAGCCCAGCAGCAAAGTGTCTGGCACGGCAGCGTTTGCCCCGTTGGCCATGCTGCTATCGGGCGAAAAAATGTCGGCAAGGTAGCGGCTGGCCACGCCTTCCACAATGGGGCCGTTCATCCAGCCTTCTTCTGCCAGCGGCACAAAGAGCGTGCAGGCCCGGCCTGTGACAACGGCCTCTGGGCGAATGCGCGCAATGGCCTGCTGGTAGGCGCCGCCAGCAATGGTGGCCTCTGTGGCAACCACCACAATATGACCGTTGACGCTGGCCTGCGCGGCCGCCTGTGCGCCGGGGGCCACAACGCCCATGACAGGCAGGGGGGCAAACTGCTCGCGCACGGCTTCAAGCGCCGCCGAAGTAGCAGTATTGCAGGCGATCACCAGCATTTTAACGCCCATGTCCACCAGTTTTTGGGCGGCCTTGAGGGTGTAGCGTATGATGGTGTCGCGCCCCTTGGTTCCGTAGGGCAGGCGGGCTGTGTCGCCAAGATAGAGCAGGTCTTCGTGGGGCAGGCGTTCTGCCAGCGCCTTGAAAACCGTCAGGCCGCCCATGCCGGAATCAAACAGGCCAATGGGCAGGCGTGAAGAATCGTTCATTGCATTTCCTTTACAGTGCCACGCGCGCAACTGCCTGCGCACGCTGAAACTTTTGCGCCAGCCCCAAAAGGCAGAGCACCCCCGGCTGCCGATGCAGACCAGAAGCGCCCGACCTGAAATACTCGGCCAATGTCAGTGGCCAGAAAAATTCCGGCGGCGGGGCGCTAGAAACCTTGGCCCAAATAGCGCATGGCTGTAAAGAGTAAAACTACGGCCAAAAGGGCCTTCAGCGCGATGGAGGGCACATATTTCTGGCAGCGGGCCCCGGCATACATGCCGCACATGCCGCCCAACCCCACCAGCAGGCCCAGACGCCAGTCGGGCGCAACGGCCATGGCCGGGTAAAAGGGCGCAAGCAGTGCGTAAAAAGACACGCCCGCCACAGAGGTTATAAAGGTGGCAAACAGGGTAGAGCCCGCCACCACATATACGGGCAGCCCAAAGAACGAAACCAGAAAGGGCGCCATGATGGCACCGCCGCCGATGCCGTAAATACCGCCGATAAGCCCCACAACCAAGCTCAGCAGCATCAGGGCGCGGGTGGCAACAACATACTTGGTTTCCTGAAACACAAAGGCCACTTCCTTCATGTTCCAGTACAGCACATGGCAGCACATGCGCCTGCCGTTCTTGTCCTCGCATACGGGCATGTTTTCTTTTTTTTCCTTGCGCGACCACAGCGATGATCTGCCCTGCCATGTGGTCAGGGCCATGCGCCCGCCGATGTACAGCAGCACAAGCCCGGCAAATATCTTAAAACTTTGGGGATTTTCTAGCAGATTAATGCGCACTATGGCCCCGACAAAAACGCCCGGCAGTGTTCCAATTGCTATAGTAAAGGCCAGCGGCCATACTAGGCGCCCTTCTCGCCAATAGCGCCACACGCCAGAAGGGCAGGCTATTACATTAAAGAACTGGTTGGTGGCGCTGACGCTGGGGTTGGTGTAGCCGAGCACGCTCATCTGAAAGGGCAGCAACAAAAACGCACCCGAAATACCGCCCATGGAAGTGATAAAAGATATGCCAAGAGCTACGGCAAAGGGAAAGGCCGGGTTGCATTCTATACCAGCAGTGGGAAAATACATGCGGGCCTCCTGCGGTTGTGGCAATCTATCTATCTTTAAAAAAATAGTTTTTACTGTCTGTCGCGAATCTTGATATTCACGCTTTTTATAGTAATCGTGAACATTGGAATTGTCACGTTATTCAATACCTGTTTGCTTGCTTTTTCTGCCAGCACCATCAGGGTTATGCCCACTGTGCGCGTTGCCTGCGCAAGGGCAAAAAGGTATAGTGTTCTTTTAAGCCACTAGCCGCCATTCCCCCCACGGCAACAACAAGCAGAGGATGCACCATGCTGGCCATTCTGGATTATAAGGCAGGCAACCAAACGAGCGTGCGCCGTGCCCTTGAGCATTTGGGTATACCTTGCGCCATCACCGCAGACCCCGCAATGCTGCAAAGCGCCCACGGCATTATTTTTCCCGGTGTAGGGGCTGCGGGTCAGGCCATGCGAGCCCTGCACCCCAACGGGCTCGACAATCTGCTGCGCGATGCCGTCAAGCGCGGCCAACCTCTGCTGGGTGTCTGCCTGGGTTGCCAGATTCTGCTCGACCGCAGTGAAGAAAACGACACCAAGACCCTCGGCATCGTGCCCGGTCTGTGTCGCCGCTTTGACGACAACATGGTTGAAGAGGACGGCACGCCAGCGCCCATCCCGCACATGGGCTGGAACAGCCTCAACGCTACCGCTCCCTGCCCCCTGCTTGAGGGCGTGGCCCCCTCGGCGGAATTTTATTTTGTGCATGGGTATTATGTAGAGCCAGACCCCACCTTTGTCATTGCCACAACCACCTACGGCAAGCAGTTCTGCTCTGTTTACGGGCGTGACGGCCTGTGGGCCACCCAGTTTCACCCCGAAAAGAGCGGGCGGCCCGGTCTGACCATTTTGCGCAACTTTTACGATTACTGCGAGGCGCGTCATGCTCAGTAAGCGAGTCATTCCCTGCCTGGACGTGCGCAACGGACGGCTGACCAAGGGCGTAAAGTTTGCGGGCAATGAAGACATCGGCGACCCTGTGGAAACCGCACGCCGCTATTACGAAGAAGGCGCGGACGAAATCGTTTTTTACGACATCACGGCATCTGCCGAGGCGCGCGGCATCTTTATTGATGTAGTTGAGCGCGTGGCCGAGCAGATATTCATCCCCTTTTCTGTGGGCGGCGGCATCTCCACCGTGGCCGACATGCGCGCCGTGCTGCTGGCCGGGGCGGAAAAGATTTCGGTAAACTCCGCAGCCGTCAAGGAACCCCACATCATCAGCGAAGGGGCCGATGCCTTTGGCTCGCAGGCCATCGTGGTGGGCATGGATGTGCTGGCCGTGCCTGTGAGTGCAGAAATCCCTTCGGGGTACGAAATTGTCATCCACGGCGGGCGCAAGCGCATGGGCATGGATGCCATTGCCTGGGCGCGGCGCTGTCAGGAGCTGGGCGCGGGCGAACTGTGCGTCAATTCCATTGATGCCGACGGAACCAAGGACGGCTACGAGCTCAAGCTCACCCGCGCCATTGTTGACGCCGTGTCCATCCCTGTCATTGCCTCTGGCGGCGCTGGCGAGCCGCGCCACATGCTCGAGGCCGTGACTGAGGGCGGGGCCTCTGCCGCGCTTATCGCCTCCATTGTGCACTATGGGCAGTATTCCATCCGCCAGTGCAAGGAATACATGGCCGAGCACGGGGCCAAGGTGCGCACCACCTGGTAGGCCGACGAGAGGCTTGGTGCAAGGAGCGGGGTACTCCCCGAAGCAGAATTATGAGTAATGGCAACAACGGCGGGGCGGGGCAGGTTCCTGCGGCCTTGGCGAGGGTGCTTGGGGGGCTGCCGCGCATGGCGGTGGCCTATTCCGGCGGGCTCGACAGCCGCTTTTTGTGCCACGCGGCCCTGCTGTGCGGCTGCGATGTGCTGGCCGTGCACGTTTTTGGCCCGCATATCCCTGCGCAGGAAAGCGCCGGGGCCACGGCCTGGGCGCAGCAGCGCGGCTTGCCCTTGCGCACGGCCCGGTTTGATCCCCTGGCTCTGCCAGAGGTGGCAACCAACAGCCCCAAGCGTTGCTATGACTGTAAGACCGGCCTTGTGCATCTGCTACGCGGTGAGCTGGCAGCCCTTGCGTGCGAAGAGCAAGGGCACGTGCTGTGCGACGGAACCAATGCGGACGATTTGCAGGCTTACAGGCCGGGCTTGCGTGCGCTGGAAGAAGGCTGCGTGCGTTCGCCACTGGCCGAGGCCGGGCTTAGCAAGGCTGCCATTCGCGAGGCCGCCCGCGCCACTGGGCTGGACAGGCCCGATCAGCGCGCGCGGCCCTGCCTGCTCACGCGCATGGCCTACGGCATGCGGCCAGATGCCCCAACCCTGGCCCGCCTTGAAGCGGCTGAGGACGACCTTGCCAAGGCTGGCCCTCTGGGTGACTTTAGGCTGCGGCTTACGCCCGAGGCGGTGTTGCAGGCAGAGAGCATGCCAGATTCCCAACGCCAGCAGGTGCAGAATATTTTGCAGCGCTACGGTTTTTGGCCCTGCAAGATGGAAATTGGCGGCAGCGTAAGCGGTTTTTATGATGCTGGCGGTGCCGGGCATAAATAATAACGTATTTTGCATGTTTTTGGCCCCAAGTGGCTGTTTTCGGCCCTACATGCGCCTCAGGGCTGGACTTTGCCAATGAAAGGGCCTATGAATACCCACTTATATCAACGGGGCTCGCCCCTGGAGGGAACCATGGCACATAAGAAAATTGAGCGTAAGAAAGAACTGGATCGCCGTCGTAAGCGCCGTGAAGAGCGCCTGAAGCAGCGCGTGCGCGAAGCCAAGGCCGCCAAGGCCTAAGCTTTTTCACGGGAACAGGCGTTCCGACGGCTGCGAATCTGCGCCGTCACAAATATGGTGCTCAGCCCGGCTGCCTTTGCGGCAGCCGCGCAGGGCGCAAACCAGCAGCAGCGGTCAGCGCGGCGGCAAGCCGTGTCATGGCCTTTTTAGCATTGTCATGCCTATCTACGAATATCAGTGTCCCAAGTGTCAACATACGTTTGAGGAATGGGTCAAGGCATCGGAATCACACGGGCAGGAACCCTGCCCAAAGTGCGGCGAGCCTTCGCCCCGTATCATGTCGCAGACGTCGTTCGTTCTTAAGGGCGGCGGCTGGTATGTGGACGATTATGGCTACCGCAAGGGCGTGAAAGAAGAAGGTGCTGCAAGCACCGGCTCGTCCGCCGCTACTGACGGTTCAGCCGCATCCTCTGGCAGCCAGGCAGCTGAAAAAGCGCCCGCAGCCACCCCCGATTCTGGAACCAGTGCCGCCAAGGCGGCTCCCGCCCCTTCGCCAACCACAGGGGCCGCAGCGTCGGCTCCCACCAAGGCCGCCAGCGCGGCTTCATGAGGCAGCCATGATTGATCGCTACACCCGTCAGGAAATGGGCCGTATTTGGACCCTCGAAAACCGCTATCAGGCATGGCTTGATGTGGAAGTGGCTGTTTGCCGGGCCTGGAGCGACATGGGCCGCATCCCGGCTGAAGCGGTAGAAAACATTCAGGCCAAGGCATCCATTGACGTGGACCGCATTTTGGCCATCGAAGAAGTGACCCGCCACGACGTCATCGCCTTTCTGACCTCGCTGGAAGAAAAGGTAGGCGCAGAGGCCGCGCGTTACATCCACCTTGGCTGCACCTCGTCCGACATCGTGGACACGGCCAACGCCCTGTTGCTTGTGCAGGCTGGCCGCCTGATTCTCAAAGATATTCGCGGGCTTCTTACCGCCATCGAATCGCTGGCCAACCGCCACAAGGGTGTGCTGTGCATGGGGCGTACCCACGGCATCCACGCCGAACCCACCAGCTTCGGCCTTAAAATGGCCGGTTTCTACGCCGAATTTGAACGCCATCTGGCGCGTGTTGAAGCTGGCGTGGAAAGCATCCGCGTGGGCAAAATTTCTGGCGCGGTGGGAACCTACGCATTCCTGTCGCCCGAGCTTGAGCAGCGCGCTCTGGGCTACCTTGAGCTTGAGGTTGACCCGCACTCCACCCAGATCATCCAGCGCGACCGTTATGCACACTTTTTTACCTCGCTGGCCGTGCTGGCCGGCGGTGTGGAACGCCTGTGCGTGGAGCTGCGCCACCTGCAACGTACCGAAGTCCTTGAAGTTGAAGAAGGTTTTGCCAAGGGGCAAAAGGGTTCGTCGGCCATGCCGCACAAAAAGAACCCCATTTCTGCCGAGAACATGAGCGGCCTTTCGCGCCTGCTGCGCACCAACGCCCTTGCCTCGCTGGAAAATCAGGCCCTGTGGCACGAGCGCGACATCAGCCATTCTTCTGTGGAGCGGGTGATCATGCCCGATTCCACCATTCTGGCCGACTACGTGCTCACCCGCCTCACCAAGCTGCTTGAAGGCCTGGTGGTCAAGCCCGAGCGCATGCGCGAAAACATGGAGCGTTCGTACGGCCTCTATTTTTCGCAGCGCGTGCTGACGGCCCTGATCGCCACGGGGCTTCCGCGTCAGCAGGCTTACGAAGCCGTGCAGCGCCTTGCCATGCAAAGCTGGGAGAGCCGCACGCCCTTCCCCGAACTGGTGCGCGGCGATGATGACATGAGCAGCCGCTTGGGCGAAGCCGCACTGGCAGAGCTTTTTGACCCTGCCTACTATCTGCAACACGAAGACGAAATTTTTGCCCGCGTGTTCAAGAACGCTGCGGCCAACAAGGCGTAAGGAACTGTCATGCAAACTCTTTCTGCCGAAGAACTGCTGGAACTCAAGCGCCGCTTGGCCCGCCTGCTGGTTGAAAAATCTTACCGCGAGGGAGATTTTGTGCTGGCATCAGGCCGCAGAAGCGATTATTATTTTGATTGCCGCGTTACGGCTCTGCATGCCGAAGGTTCGTGGCTTATCGGAACCCTGTTCAACCATATGCTCAGCGAAATGGACATCAAGGGCGTTGGCGGCATGACCATGGGTGCAGACCCGCTGGTTGCCGCAACCACCGTTATTTCGCATGAGCAGGGCAGGCCCCTGCACGGTCTTTTGGTTCGCAAAGAAGCCAAGGGCCACGGCACGGGGCAGTTTGTGGAAGGGCTTGGCAACTTCAGCACGGGCGACCGTGTGGCCATGCTCGAAGATGTTGTCACCACCGGCGGTTCTCTGCTGAAGGCCTGTGATCGCATTCGCGATGCTGGCCTGTCCATTGTGGCGGTGTGCGCTATTCTGGATCGGGAGGAAGGAGGCCGGGAAAAGCTCCGTGAGGCGGGATATGACCTGCTTGCGCTCTTTACCCGTGCGGAATTGGTGGCCCTTGCGCGCTAAGGCAGCCACCGCCCCTTGTGCCACGCCCCTTGGGGTGTTGGCGCATGGTCTGTTCAGCTCTGTGGCTGTGCGTGTGTTTGGCGGTCTGCGCCAGTGCCTGGCGTGCGGGTTGCTGCTGGCCTTTGGCATTGGCTGCCCGCTGGCCTCGCCGCATCTGGCCAAGGCCGACGAATGGCAGGCCTCGCTGTACAACGAAGGGCTGCCTACCCATCTGGTTGCTGTGGACAAAAAGCGCCAGACTTTCATGTTTTTTGAGAAAAAAAGTCCGCTCAAGCTCAAATATACCTACCCCTGCACAACTGGTCAGCTCACAGGCGACAAGCAGTCGCTCAACGACCTGCGCACCCCCGAGGGTATCTATTTTGTGGAATACAAAATAGCCAGCGGGTTGGATTTCAAGGAATACGGCGGCATAGCCTATACCCTGAACTATCCCAACCCTGTGGACAGGCTGCGCGGCAAGACCGGGCACGGCATCTGGATACACAGCAAGGGCTTTGGCATTGAGCCCCTCGCCACCCGTGGCTGCGTGGCCATTGGGCTTAAAGAAATTGACGAGGTTGGCCCGCAGCTCATCCCCGGCACAGCCGTGGTGCTGGCCGAAAAAATGGACGAAACCTCACAGCCAAGGCCCGACACCGGCACCGCACAGGAACTGCGTCGTTTGATGCAAAACTGGAGCACTGCCTGGGCCTCGCGCTCGGTAAAGATGTTCGACTACTACGATCCCGATGCCTATTCCAAGGCCATGACCGAAAATTTTTCAGCTTTCAGGCAAAACAAGGAACGCCTGTTCAAGTCGCTGAAATTCATAAAGATATTCAATCGCAAGATTAACGTGCTGGAAGGCCCGGGGTACTGGGTAACCTGGTCAGAGCAGCTCTATACGGCGTCCAATCTTTCCACTGAAGGCGTGCGCAGGCTGTACTGGCAGCGCGGTAAAGACCAGAAGTTCCGAATAGTTGGCATGGAATGGGCCCCCCGTGATCTTGGCATGCGTGCCGATTTTCAGAAGGGTCAGCTGGTGGCCGAGGCTCCTTTGCAGCAGGTGAGCGATGCTTCTTCTGAAGCGCCGCAACGGCCCCGTCTCGACATGCCTGAAGCCGCCCCTGTGGCCATGAACGTGCCGCAGCCCACGCAGGACAAAACCGCACAAGCTGCCACGGCCAAGGCTGGTCAGGGCGAAAAACTTGTGGCCGCCAATGATCCGTTGGTTCCCAAGCGCGGTACAATACAGCCCCCGGCAGAAGTGAACTGGGGTGCGCGTCCCAGTATGGAAGAAGCCGCCCGTAGCGAAGCAGAAGCCGTGCAGAAGGATGCAGCAGCCAAGGCAGCTGAGCCCTCTGTCCTTGCTGCCAGCCAGCTGCCGCCACCCGCATCTGTTCAGGCTCCTGTGCAAGTTCCTACCCAGAATCTTGTGCAGACACCTGCGCCAGCTGCCGCGCCGACTCAGCTGGCCCTGACGCCAGAGGTTGTGGCCGGGCTGGAAAAAGCCGTTAAGGCATGGAATACAGACTTTTCCGCCCGCTCCATGGATATTGCCTCGCTGTACGATCAGGCCCGTTTTAACCGCGAGGCGGGAACCCCGCGCGGCTATTCGTACAATTCCACCATGCGTGAATTTGAGCGTCGCTTTGCTGCGCCCTGGCTGCGTCTTATAAGCCGCAAGCCCAAGTTTGAATTGCAGGGTCCGCTGGCCGTAGGCCATGTGGAACAGTTGGTAGTGGCGCCCAACGCGATGGAACAGGGCGTGCGCACCTTCTGGTGGAACAGGGACGACAAGGGCGACTTCCGCATTGTGGCCACGCAGTTCAAGCCAGAGGAGCTGGGCCTCGCCGCAGATTATCTCGACATTGTCAGCGACGATGTGAGCGCTGTGATCGAAAAGTGGCGCAAGGCATGGGAATCCGGGCGCATTGACGAATATATTGAATACTACGCCGACGATGCCATCCAGCAGGGCCGGTGGGGTGCAAAGAATATTCAAAAGCAGAAAGAACTGCTTTGGCAGCGCGTAAAGCCCACCCTTGTACAGATCACCGGCTTGCGGCTGGTGGCAGACAGGCAGGGCATACGCGCCGACATGAATCAGGTTTATGCCGACAGCTCTGGCCATACAGACCGGGGTACAAAGACCCTGCTGTTGCGCTTTGACGGCAAAAACTGGCGCATAGCACGCGAAGACTGGGCCTTGTCGGGTGCTCCTGTAGGGCCCGTGGGTGCAGCACAATAGAGCAAGATCACATTGGCCGTCCGTCATGGGCGGCCAATGTTTACTGGTTAGCAGTGACGGCGCGGTATCATGACAGCTGTTGTGAACGGCCAGCCATTATTCTGGCGTTATTGCCCGTGAGGACTGTTTGAAGTA
>SAAX01000013.1 GCA_009929215.1 Deltaproteobacteria bacterium
CATCATTGCTGTGCTGTATGTGCTTGGCATGTTTATGGAGACACTGGCGACAATTATCATTCTTGTGCCGGTGCTGCTGCCCGTTATTCTCAAGCTCGGCATTGATCCAATCCACTTTGGTATCATTCTGGTTGTCACCAATAACGTGGCAATGTTGACGCCACCTCTGGGGGTCAACCTGTTTGTGGCATCCCGAATAACGCACCTTTCTGTTGAGAGGGTATCGGTAGCAGTTTTGCCGTACATCGCCGCCCTGACCGTGGCAATACTGCTGATTACCTACTTTCCGTCGATTGCCACCTGGTTGCCCTACACATTGGGTTACGGCAACTAGTCAAACTGCTTCCAGCTGGCACTCCTCCGCCAGCTGGAAGCAGTTTTTCATGATTTTGGGAAAATGCTCGCTTGCGGCGGGAGAACAGTTATATGTATAGTCCCCACATGCTAGCAGATTACATTGAACAACTGTGCGATACCTTTCGCGATGCCATATGCGTTACCGACCGCGAGGGCATTGTAACCCTCGTCAACAAGCGGCACGCCGAGCTTACAGGCATCGCCCGCGAAAAGATGATGGGCAGTCGCATTCAGGATATGGTGCAAAACGGCATTTTTGACGTGGTGCTCAACCCGCGTGTGGTGGAAACAGGGCAAAAGGTTTCAAGCGTACAGAACCTGTACAACGGGCGTACCCTGCTGCTTGATGGACATCCCGTAATGGATGTCACTGGCAAGGTTGCCTACGTTGTGACGGTTATACGTGACATTACCGCCCTTACAGAACTGCGCGAAGAAATCACCGCTCAGCGCGAACTGCTCGAGACATTTCAAAATCTCAGCAGCGAGGGGGTAACCGGCAACCAGTACCCTCGCGTGGTGCAAAGCCCGATCATGCAGCGGCTGTACGCCGAGGCCTCTGCCATTGCAGAAACAGACGCCACCGTGCTGCTCTTGGGTGAAACCGGCGTGGGCAAGGATGTTGTGGCGCGGCATATCCACCGCAACAGCCAGCGGGCAGACGCGCCCTTTATCAAGGTTGACTGCGGCAGCATACCCGAGAATCTCATTGAAACCGAGTTGTTTGGCTATGTGCCGGGCAGTTTTTCCGGGGCCAGCAAGCACGGCAAGGCCGGGCTTGTGGAGGCAGCTTCTACCGGCACGTTGTTTCTTGATGAAATTGGCGAGCTGCCCATGACCATGCAGTCGCGCCTGCTGCGCGTGCTGCAAGATTGGGAAGTGCTGCGCGTGGGCGCCACCGTGCCCAAAAAGGTGGATGTGCGCGTTGTGGCCGCCACCAACAAAGAGCTGGAGCGCGAGGTCGCCAAGGGCACTTTCCGCTCAGATCTGTATTACCGCCTCAAGGTTGCAGTGCTCAATATTCCGCCCCTGCGCTCGCGCCGTGTGGATATTCTGCCGCTGGCGCAGAGTTTTTTGACCTTTTATGGCAAAAAATACCGCAAAGCCGTGAACCTTTCAGAAGAAGCCAAGCAGGTGCTGCAAAACCACACCTGGCCCGGCAACGTGCGCGAGCTCGAAAACCTTGTGCAGGGCCTTGTGGTTACCTGTAAGCACGGGCTTGTGGGCGTGCGCGATCTGGCGGGCATACGCCCCTTGCCACCCTGCGAATCGGTTGAAGGCCAGTACGCTCTGCCTTCCATTGAAGGCCGCTCTCTCAAAAGTATAATGAAGGAAGTGGAAACCGCCGTCATCGAAAAAGGCATGCAGCGTTACGGCTCCATAAGCGAACTTTCGCGCCAGTTTCAGATGGATCGCAGCACCATCTTCCGCAAGGTCAAGGAAATTGAAGCCATCAAGCCCGGCTAGCCCCGGCCTCGTAACCCCCCGCACCGCAATCACAAGTGCAACCATGCTTCACGGCAATGCCGTTGGTGGCAGTAGTTGCCTTGTGCCGTGCGCTGTGCCGAGCACTGTCTAGGCCAGCGCGCCCAATGATCAGGAGTACACATGCAGGGTCTGAAACTTGCCCGTGAATTTTATCAGGTCTGCCAGCCCATGTTGCGGGCAGACCTTGCGGGTATCATGGATACGGCAGCTGTGGGGCTGGTGGGCGAGGGTTCTGAATGCTTTGGCTGCGACGATGCACAGTCGCAGGATCATGATTTTGGCCCTGCCTTTTGCCTCTGGCTGCCGCGTGAAGTGCTGCTGGCAGAGCAGCCGCGCATAGAGGCCGCCTTTGCCAAACTGCCCCACGAATTTAATAGTTTTGCAAGCAGGCTTGCGCCGCAGCGCAGGCAGGGCCGGGTGGGGCCGCTGCCCATAGAGGATTTTTACGCGTTTTTTACGGGGCTCGATCATGCCCCGGCCACCTGGCAGGAATGGCTGGCCATTCCCGAATACCAGCTTGCGGCCTGCACCAATGGCGAGGTTTTTGAGGATACGGGCGGCGCGTTTACACGCTGGCGCACAGCCTTGCTGGCCTGCTATCCGCGCGATGTGCTGCTGAAAAAAATGACAGCCCGCTGCATGGTCATGGCGCAGGCAGGGCAGTACAACCTGCCCCGCAGCCTTCAGCGCAACGACCCTGTGGCGGCCATGCTGGCGGCGGCGCGTTTTGCCGAGGCGGCGCTTTCCTTTGCATTTTTGTGCAACCGTCGCTACATGCCCTTTTACAAATGGGCGGCCAAACTGGCTGGCGATCTGCCTGTTCTTGGCCCGCAGGCCGTGCAGGCGCTGCGTGTTCTTGCGCTCACCCCCATGCAGGGCGATCAGGCCAGCGAGGCTGTGGCCGCTGTTGAGGATTTTTGCACCCATGCGGCAAATCATCTGCGTGCGGTGGGTTTGAGCACTGCCCCCGGAAACTGGCTTTGGGAGCACGGGCCGCAGATCATGCGGCATGTTGAAGAACCGGCCCTGCTGCGCATGGATATGCTGCAAGGCTGAAAGGAATATCACTATGGCACAACGCCCCTGGTTGGGAGATTTGCGCACGGCGCTTGACCTGATGAAACAGGGTCAGCCGCAGAACGGTATTGATGCGCTGGAAAAACTGTCCGCACGTTACCCCGATGATGCCCTGTGCCGCGCCCTTGTGCTGGACGGCATGGGCCGCGCCAACTTTGCCCTGCAACGGCCAGAAGCGGCCATCAAGGCGCTTGAAGATAGCGTTGAGCTGCTGCGTTCTACCCTTGGCGCAAATGCGCCCATGACCCTTGGGGCCATGCAGAACCTCGCCCATGCCCTGCTTGGCGTGGGTAAGGTGGAAGAAAGCCTTGCCATTGGTCAGGAATCGCTGCACCTGACCGTTGAGGTGTGCGGGCCCGATTCGCCCCAGGTTGCGGAAGCCCAATTGCGGCTTTCTGCGGCCTATTACCGCAAGCGCGACTTTGACCGGGCCGAATCGCTCATGCGCAAGGCCAAGGAAATTTGGGAAAAGCAGGGCTTCTGCGTGCCGCAGCTTGGTGTGTGCCTCAATAACCTTGGGCGCATCTGCGAAGAACGCGGCGAGATAAGCGAGGGCATTGCCCTGCACAGGCAGGCGTTGGAACTGCGCCGCCAGTTGCTGGGCGAGCACGAAGAAACGGCCTTTTCGCTGGGTAACCTTGGCGTGGCTTTGGCTTCTGACGGTCAGTGGCGCGAGGCTGCCGAGTCTTTGCAGGCTGCGGTCGAGATGTACGACCGCCTTGGCCTTGGCAATGGAGAAGAAGCGCAGGGGTATCAAAAGAATCTTGAGGTCTGCCTTCAGGCCATGGCGGATACGCCGCCCACAGCCTAGGCAGAAGGAGACAGGCAATGCAGGACACCACGAGCCGCGAGGCAGTGCTTGCAGAAATAGTAGAGCGTGAGCTGTCCATGTTTTTGGCCACCAACAACGAGGGCGGTGTTTCTGTATGCCAGACGCGTCCCGATACCTTTCGCGCCATGCGCAACATGGCCCATTCTGCTCACGACGATGCTCTGCTGGCCTCGTATCTGGACGATCTGCGACAGGCTGAGGCCCACGGGCGAAATTTTATGGTTGAAAAATACGCCCGCATGGATGACCGCCTGCCGCCCCTGAGTACAAGCCCGCTGCTGGATCAGATTGCCGATGCGGAAGAAGCCTTTTTGCACGATGCCCAAAGGCGCTACCCCCACGTTATCAAAAGCAACGGGCAGGGCATGTTTCGCCGCTATCTGCGCTGTGAGCTCGAGACTCTTTCGCCCCGTACCCTTGAGCTCTACGCCGCACAGGTCAACCGTGCGCAGCTGGCGGGCCGCAACCTTGTGGTTGAGCGGCATGATTATCTGATGCGTCTGCTGGGCAAGGGCGGCATTGATGCCTGTGAGGCCGCCTTTGAGGCAGCAGGGCATGCGGCAGATTTGAGCAAAGAGCAGGAGGGCTAGCATGGAATTTGGTTTTATCGGCGTGGGAGCCATGGGCGGCCCACTGGCCCGGAATCTTATTCGTGCGGGCAAAACCGTGCACGTTTACAACCGCAGCGCTGCGGGCAGGGATAAAACCCTTGCCGCTGGCACAAGCGGGCTTGCTGCCACCAGCATGGCTCACATGGCCCCCTGTAGGGTGGTTTTTACCTGTCTTGCGTTGCCGGAACACCTTACGGAAAAGGCCCTTGGGCCAGATGGCCTGTATGCGCACATGCAGCCGGGGGCCGTGCATGTGGAGCTTTCGACCATTGATTCGCAAACGGCTTTTGCCTTGGCCGAGGCCGCTGGCAAACAGGGCGTTGCCTATGTGCAGTGTACCCTTGGCAAAACTCCCGCACATGCCGAACGTGGCGAGGCTCCCCTGTTTGTGGGCGGCGACCAGCAGGCCATTGCCGCCCTTGCCGACGTGTGGCCCATACTTGGCGTGTTCAACAATGTGGGCACGGTAGAGGCTGCCTGTGCGGTAAAATTGGTCAGCAATCTTGTGGGCATGGCCAATCTTGCTGTTTTGAGCGAAGGCTTGCGCATCGGCGAAGCAGCCGGGGTTGATAAAAATCTGCTGTTGCGTCTGCTGGGCGAAACCGGCGCGCACAGTTTTCAGCTAGACGCACGGGGAAAAAACATGGCCGAGGGCGAATATGATCCCCCGCGTTTTGCGCTTGATCTTGCTCTCAAGGATATGCGTCTGGGCTGTGGCATGGCCCATGCCATGAATGTGGATGTGCCCCTGCTGGATACGGTATTTGACCGTTTTGGCCGGGGATCAGCCGCCGGGCTGGGCAGCAAGGACTGCGCGGCTGTGCACGAAGCATAAGGGCTGTTGCTGGTCATCAGTACATGCGGCACAAATGATAAAACCCCCGCCAAACGGGCAGATGAACCGAAAGTAAACCTGCCTGTCTGACGGGGGTGTTGTATTTGTGGGCGCTCAGAAATTTTGCCTGTGGCCCCTTACAATCGGCGGCAGTGATGCCGCCTGTGGTTCTTGATGGCTGGCGGCCTATTTCAGGGCCGCAGCGCCAGCCTTTGAAACAGCGGTGTCTTCAGCAACGCTGCCGCCGCTCACGCCAATGGCCCCAACAATAACACCGTTGCGGATCAGCAACTCGCCGCCCCCAAAAATGACCAGACCCTGGTTGGTAACTTCGATGCCAAACAGTTCTTTGCCCGGTTGGGCCGCAGCGCCAAGTGTTGCGGTAGACATGTTGAAATAACGGGCAGTTACGGCCTTTTTTTGTGAAATATCAATGCTGCCAATAAATGCCCCGTCCTCGCGGGCAAAGGCCTTAAGGTTGCCCCCGGCATCCACAATGGCAATATTCATGGGAATGCCCTGTTTTACCGAGTGGGCTAGGGCCGCGTTGAGCACGGTTTGGGCTTCGGCCAGGGTAAGATCACCCGGCAACTGCTTGGCGGGCGCAGCTGCGTAAACATTGAAGGAAAACAGCAAAAGAAGCATAAAAAACGGAATGATACGACGCACGGGCGGCTCCTTAGTTGGTGTTAAGGATATATGGCTTCAACCGTGGTGGGGGGAACGCGCAGCAGCTGGTTCTGCCCCCGATTGTTTTTAGCCTAGGCCTTTGTGCAAATAAGTACAATAGCATTTTTCAGTCTTGGGGCAGCAAAATTTATATATCCCGACCTGGCATCAAATCTGCCACAGCCCCCTTTTTTTTGCTCCAAAGAACAATCTCTCCGTCCTCTGGATCAATAATTTTGCAACAAGGTGCAAAGCCGTTTTTTTCCAGTACACGTTGCGAGGCAAGGTTGCCGCTGGCAGTTTTGGCTATGTAGCTCTTGGCGCAGTTGTAGGCCTGCGCTTGCGCCAGCATTTGGGCAATTCCACGCGAGGCCACACCCAATCCCTGAAATTCGTTTGCCGTGCCGTACCCGATTTCAACAACATCAGCATCATCTGTTGCGATAAACGAGGCCGTTCCCATGGTTTGTCCCGTAGTGTCGTCCACAAAAAGCCGTGGTGCGCACCAAAACCAGTCAATACCGCGCGAGTGCGCGTCAAGGGCTGCCTGCAAAACGACGGAAGGAAGCAGGTAGTCTGCACAGTTTAACTGGCTGTGTGCCATGCTGCCCCCAATGAGCGATCGAGCGTCCCGAAGGCAAAGTAACTGTACGTTCAGTGTTATCATCCTGTTTTTCCTTGGTGCCACATATATCCACCAGACAAACGAAAAGGGATTACAAATGTTGTTTGTAATCCCTTAATATGAAGCAGACGAACTTGAAAGAGTTCGTGCTGCACATTTTGTTATACTAGGCCTGTTTACCCGGCCAGCCGCGTGAGGCCTGCATTTGCCCGTCGCGTCGCACAAGACAGCATGAGCAGCCAGGAATTTCATCCATAAGAGCCAGGGCATCGCGTGCAGGCATAACAGATACAGCTGTTGCCAGAGCGTCAGCCATCTGGCAGTTGGGGGCTACCACTGTGGCGCTGGCCTCGGCGGCATCATGTCCGGTGGCGGGGTTGATAAGGTGGCTTCTGGAGTGGGCGGCGTCATAAAAAACCTCGTACACGCCAGAAGTGGCCATGCCCCCAGACATGAGCTCAACAACCTGAGGATATTTACCGCGCTTGCGCGGGTCTTCTACCGCAATGCGCCAGGGCGCGCCATTGGCCTTGCGGCCTTTGACTGCGATGTCGCCACCAGCATTGATGCAGTGGTTGGGGCACTGTGCTGCATCAAGTTCGCGCGACATGGCGTCCACTATGTGTCCCTTGGCAATGCCGTCCAATGTCAGGGCCATGCCCTGACGCTCAAGCTGAATGTGCCCACTGTCAAGCTGCATGTGTTCAACGCCCACAAGTTCAAGAGCTTCGCGAATTTCAGCTGCCGCAAGCGAAGAACCTCCAGCACGGCGGTTTTCAAGCAGCTGAAGAATAGGCAGCACCGTGGGGTCAAAGGCCCCGCTGGTGAGCCCGTGCATCTGTCTGGAGGTTTGCAGCAGCGCGGTCAGTTCCGGCGGAACGTCCCGCAATAAACCACTGCGATTTACCAATCCCAGCGGAGATGCGTCTGAAAACCGCGTAAAAACGCCTTCCATGCGTCGGCCCTGGGCAAAGGCGCGCCCAATGGCTTCTGCCGCATGGTTGCTACTCGCCTGCGCCACGCTGATGCTGACTATAGTGCCCATCAGCAGAATTGTTTGTGTAGTGATTGCTTCACTATCGTCAGTGCTGCCATGTCCGCTGGCAAAGGCGGGAACTATGTGAATTGTAGAAAGTATCGCCGCGGCCCCAAGGTATCCACCGCCAGCAAGGACAGCCTGCAAAAAACTACGTCGGCTATAGTGCATAGACATAAAAAGCCTCCATTATCAGTCTCTAGGGCCGACTTGCGTCCATTGCCGCAGAAGATTCCTGTTTTAGTATGCCTGGGTTGATTGTGTCTTCCGGGGCAGGGATTTCCTGTTCCATACTGGGCCGTGTATAGCGAAAGATTTTTCTGGCGCAGGATGCAACGCAGACCTCATTACATTCAGGCCCGTACGAAAGACAGACAAGCTGGTCTATAACAATACGGTTATCTTGCAGGCTCACGGCCTTGGCAGGGCAGGTTTTAACGCACTTCATGCATTTGACACAGCCAACCTTGCATACATCGGTTACTGCCCGCAGCTTTTCACGGGTGTTGCAATACACAGCCACTCTGGCGCGCAGGGGGGTCAGCTCAAGCACGCCACGCGGGCACACGCAAACACACATGCCGCAGCCTGTGCATTTGTCAACATCCACCTGCACCACGCCGTTTACAATGCTCATGGCGTCAAAGGGACACGACTGAACACAATCGCCGTAGCCAAGGCAGGAAAATGCGCAACTGTCAGTGCCGCCACGCATAAGTGATGCCGCCGCGCAAGAGGGCATGCCCTGATATTCATAACGTGCTTCAACCTGCCCCGTTAGTTTGTCACACCGTCGCAATGCGTACAGGGGTTCAGACTCGGCAACGGTTTTGCCTGTCAGTTCGCCAACGGCCACGCTGGTGGTAGCGCCACCGGCACAGCATTTGTTGGCGGCAACACATGGGTCGTTGACAACTGCGTTGGCATATCCCTCGCACCCGGCAAAACCACATCCCCCGCAATTTGCGCCAGGCAAGGCTTCAAGCACAGCCTCAACCCTCGGGTCTTCCTTGACATAAAAAACTCTGGAAGCCACCGCAAGAATGATGGAAGCCCCAAGGCCCAAACCGAACAGGGTCATAATGGATACAAAGACCATAATTCCGTCCTTGTTTATTATACGCCGAAAACAGACATCCGGCAGCGTAATGCCACTGCGCCTCTTACTGCCCCATTCCCTTGAAGCCCATAAAGGCCAGCGACATCAAACCGGCCATTATCAGGGCCAGCGGCGTGCCTACCATAACCTTGGGCAGGCGGCATGTATCGAGGCGTTCACGAATACCCGCCATAAGCAGCAGGGCAAGGGTAAAACCAACACTGTACGCCAGCCCCCATACCAGTGACTCAATCAGGTCGTATCCCTCTCGCTGTACAAGGATTGTCACGCCCAAGACCGCACAGTTGGTGGTGATAAGTGGCAAAAATATGCCCAAAGCCGAGTACAAGGGCGGCATGGCTTTTTTGAGGAACATTTCTACAAATTGCACCAAGGCTGCAATAACAACAATAAAAACGATTGTTTGCAGATAGCCTAGATCGAGCGGGTCAAGCGCCCATTTTTGAATCACCCATGTGCATAATGTGGCTGCAATGGTGACAAAAACAACGGCTCCGCCCATGCCAAGTGCCACGCCTCGCTCCTTGGAACAGCCAAGGTAGGGGCAGTTGCCCAAATACTGGGCCAGCACGATATTGTTAACGAAAATCGCTGAAATAAAGATGGCAATAATATCCATGGCGTTCCTTCTCTTCTGGGGAAGTGAGGTTGTTACGCTTCAAGAATCCTAATGAGCGGCCTCGCCAGACCCACAAGCGGCGCACGAAGAGCAGCTGCCGCAGCCCTGAAGTTGTTCGGGCTTGCTGCCGCGCCTGCTTGCCTGCCAGTAGTTGAACATGTTCATGCCGGCAAGCAGAAGCCCAAGGCATATAAAAGCCCCTGGTGCCTGCACCATAATGCGGAAGGGCTCAAAACCCTGCCACATGATCGGGGCGCCAAACCAAGTGCCGTTGCCCAGTATTTCGCGCAGCGACCCAAGAAAGGTAAGCGAAATGGTATAGCCAATGCCAATACCAAAACCGTCTGCTATGGACGCGGCCACGCCGTTTTTGGCGGCAAAGGCTTCTGCACGGCCCAAAATGATGCAGTTCACCACAATAAGTGGCACAAAAATGCCCAAACGCTGATACAGTGGGTAGGCATAGGCCTGCATAAGCAATTCAACGGCTACCACCAGCGATGCAGCAATAACAATAAAACAGGCAATGCGCACGGTTTTGGGAATAATGCTGCGCACCATTGAAATAAGCATATTGGAAAGCACGAGCACAAATATAACGGCAACGCCCATGCCCAGCCCGTTGTCGGCAGAATTTGTCACCGCCAGCGTGGGGCACAGGCCAAGCACCAGCCGAAACGGCGGCAACTCTTTCCACAACCCTTTGGTAAATTCGTTCATAATGCTCATAAAATTCTCCCGCCCGCTGGGCCCTACTTTTTGCCCCAAGTATTGAGGATTTCGGGTTTAAGGTCCGCATAGGCTTTTGCTGCCTTGTTTACGGCCTCCACTGCGCCAGTTGAGGAAATGGTGGCTCCTGAAACCGCGTCCACATTGCCTCCGCTGGCTTTCAGGCCAACAGGTGTTTTAAAACCCGCAAACTGCGCGGTGAAGCCGGGCTCCACAATGCGCATGCCAAGGCCGGGAGTTTCTTTGAGCGTTGTAACGCCAATGCCAGCCAGGGTGTCGTCTGCCACATTAAAACCAACCATCACGCCAATGGGCCCGCCATAGCCTTTCCCCGATTCTTCAAGGGCTACGCCAGTCAGTTTCCCGCCCGTGATCACGGGGAACAAGGTCATCAATCGTCCGTCAGGCAAGGTAAATTTGCGTCGGTCTGCAATGGGCGAATTTTCCGCACGGGTAAACAGGCGGTTCAAGGCCGGGCCTTGAACATAGGTCAGCACCTGTTCTTCAATGCGGGTTGCTGTCACCATTTTAAGGTAGGAAAGGGCAAATCCTGAAAGTCCGCACAGCAGCGAGAGCACTGCCACCATTCGCAGTATGTTCATCATCAGCGCCGCCCTCCGAAGGGTTTGGGCCGGATCATGTCAAAATAGGGAGAAGCAAGGTTTGCCAGAAGGATGGCAAAGGGCACCCCATCAATCCAGCTCCCGTATTTCCGAATAATGATTGTCAGTGCACCGCCCATAAGCCCGTTAAGAAACATAGGCAGCGGACGGGAGGGCGTATTGCCGACTTCTGTGGCGATAAAGAACCCGCCAAGCAACACCGAACCCGTGCACATGTGAAACAGGGGAGAGGCATTTTGCGAGGGGTCAAGCATTTGAAACAGGGCGGCAAGCCCTATCACGCCTGCAAAAAAACCCAGTGAAACCTGCCAGCGCACTATGCCTCGTGCGGCCAGGAATGATCCGCCAATAAAGAGCGCCAAAACCTGCCCGGCACCAAGGCCGTTGATCTGCCGACCAAGCAAAAGATCTGCAAATGGTATGCTGTTGGCGCTTGCTGCGCCAAAAAACTTCAACCGAACAAGCGGATCAAGATAATTGGTTGTCAGCTGCATGGCATTGGGGTCCATGAGCAGGGGAAATGACACGGCAAGCACGGCCCAACCCACAAGTGGGGTGCTTACCGGGTTGGCCCCCAAACCGCCAAATACCATTTTGCCAAGCGTCATGCACGTTGCTGCCCCTATAACCACCAGCCACCAGGGTGAGGCAGCAGGTAGCAGAAAGGAGAAAAGAAGCCCTGCATAAGCGGCAGAAAGGTCGTCTATTGCCAAATCTCTGGACATGGCCTTTTCGCACAGTGCTTCTACTACCACGCATGTGGCCATGCTCAGGGCCATAACCCTGGCTGCTGGCAGGCCCCAATTCCATATGGCCATGAGCGCTACGGGCATGCAGGCCATTATGGCGTAAAGATTGATTTTGCGGATGGTGCGGCCGCAGTGCCAGTAGGCAGGAGCACTCATGGCAAGCAAAACAGAACCGGATGTTGTGGTGGACATCATTTGCCTCCCTGTGCTTCGGCAGATTCTGGCTGTGCTGCGATGGTGCACGATGCCTCGATAGTTCTGCGTGACTCAAGACATCTGCGCGCTTCGGCCGCCTGGGCCAGCTTGTATTTGGAAAGACGAATGTATTGCAGCACTGGGCGCCGGGCTATGCACACATACCCGCAAAGGCCACATTCAAGGCAGGAGGTAATGTGCTCTGCAGTATTGCGGTCATGCAGGGCAAATTCTGCATTGCGGCTCAATATGCTGGGGCTGAGCCGCGCAGGGCAGGCCAGCACGCACGCGCCGCAGTTTATACATGGGCTGTGCCCTTCCATGGGGGGGATTGTGCCCGCCTCAACCACAAAAACGCTGGGAGTACCGCAGGTTATGCTGCGGCTAAGCTTGTCGACGCTTTCCCCGCGCAACGGGCCGCCGCGCACTAGGGTGTCGCCGGTGTGCAAAGGGATATGCGCAAATTCAAGCAAGTCGCCAATGAGGCTGCCATCGTAGACGATGTAGTTCCCTGAATGTTCAAGGCTGCCCAGTGTGACCACGGTTTCCGTAAGGGGCAGACCGGTTCGGGCAACGTGGCCCAGGCTCCACAGATTGTGCAGCCCCACAATGCCAACATCCTTGGGGTTTTCCTTGCCGGTTACAGCCTTGACAACCAGCGCATTGATGCTGGCCGGGTAATGTGCCGGAACATGCGCTATTTCAATATCTGTCAAATGCAGGTTGAGTTCTTTGGGAACCGCCAAAATGATTCTGTTGGCAGGTGAAAGCCTGCGTAACACCTTGAGCCCCGCCCGGATAGTTTCCTGATGCGCCAGCAGCATGGGTTCGGCCCATGTTACGCCTGGGTCGGGATTAAGCCCATTGATGATCAGCGTGCTGCAATCCTGCCCCAAAGATCGTGTGTTGAGGCCGAGGCTTTTCAGCAGTGCCGCCAACTCCTGCCCCTGTTCCGGGGCGGCCAGCAAATCCACTTTTTTTACCGCTGCCGCAGCACTGCGCAGTTCTTCGTCTGGTTCTATATAATCAATGAAGATGCTTCGTTCGGACACATCGGTAATTTTGCCAAAAATTGGCGAAAACTTATCCCCCTTGCCAGGGTTGGGATGCACGGCCAGGCGCATATTGGGGTGTACAGAGGCCCTTTTGGTGACGCCTTCAACCAGTTTGCAGCCTTCGCGGTTCAGGCGAACGCGCTGCGGCTGAGGCCCGGCACTGAAACGCTGTGTGACCCCGTAGAGCAAGTGGAAACGAGGGTCTTGAATTATTTGAAACAGTTCTTTCATCCCCGCCTCACTTTCCGGTATGGCATTGGGCGCAGGCTTTCTTGCCGTACGGTCCCATGCCGAGCTTTTCGTGACACCCCATGCACTGCTTGTGATAGGCGTCCATTGACCCAGGAACCAGCTTTTGGGCTGGTTTGTCGTGGCAGACCGCACAGTTGGTAAACATCGAATTAAGCTTTACCGCTCCTTTTTGCGGTAAGGTGTCACGCAAGGGCTTAAGGGTGTGGCATGTTGCGCAGCCCTTTTCTTTGTTTGCAAAAAGCCCTTCGTGACAGCTCACGCAACGTGCGTGTACGGCGTCGGCCTGATTGGGCGGTGTGCCCGCCTCGGCCTTTTTGCCCGTGGGCGCACCCGATTCATGGCAGTTGGCGCAGCTCTGTGGTTCTGGTTCGATACTGGTATCTTTATGGTGACAATCTGTGCATTCAAGCCCCAGTTCCGACTGATGCCGCTCATGCCCCCATTTTTTGGGCGCAGTTTCGTAATGATGGCAGGTAACGCATGCCGCGTTGTCGTTGATGCTTGCGGCGTGTGTTTTTACAAAGGCGGCATCATATGTGACACCGTGGCATGTTTTACATCGCTGTACGTTCGTTCGTTTTTCTTTGCTTTCGTGATGGCAGGTCTGGCACGAAATATTATAGTCAACTGCATGACCCGCATGAGAAAAGACTACCGCACCTCCTGCGTTGGGCAAGAGTATTCGCTTAGGTATATCCTCGCCAGATACTGGCATGATATACCCCACCAAGGCTACGGCTGACAGTACGCCCGTCATAATGGCGACGGGAAGATAGCGCTTCTGCAACGTGTCCCCCTTCACGAGTTACTGATAAATCTCAACTCTCCACAACACACTTTCTAATCGCGCTCACATCAATATCTGCTTCAAAATTCTTCTGGCGGCTTTGAACAGACTTTCGTTAATCCTGTCGATTGTTTTACGTAACAAGGTTTTTATAAAAATGTCACTAATGAGAAAAAATTCACCATGATCCCAAAAAATTATAAACAGCAAGTTATTTTATATTAGCATGTTATGTAAAAAATATTTTTCAACAAAAATGGATCAGGCATGGTAGCGACTTTTCAAGAGTCAAGAATCGTTGAAAATGGTATTAGAAAAATTAGTACTCCTCTGGCTCAATAATTTCAAAGGGAAAATTTGACATTGAGGGAGCATTAAACGGGCATACGGCTCAGAGCTGACATTGTGGGCGGTTCCTGATATTTTGTTGCAGAGATAAAATATGCGTAATCATTTGAATCGACAGCAACTGGAAAGCCTCACCCTGTGCTGGGAGCAGTGGGAGGCCGAGGCAACAACACGCACGCAAAAAATTTTGCGGGCGCGGTTGCACTTGATCTTTTTGCTGATGCGCTACGGTGGTTTGCGATTGGGTGAAGTGCTGGCTCTTGTGCCACGCGCCAGTATTGATACGATCACGGGCATGCTGCGCGTTTCTGGTTCCAACGCGCGCGAAATTTTGCTGCCGGTAAGTGCCATGCGCAACATTCGGCGTATTCTTGGTTTGCCACAGGCGGCAGAGCCCGATTTTTTGCAGTTTGACCAAAGTTTTTTGCGCAAAAAATTTTACGCCGTGGGCAGCATCATGGGCTTGTCCTCCGCCTCTGTGGGGCCGCGCGCCATACGCTATTCTCGCGGGCTTGAGCTGTTGGAGCTGCACGTACCCATGCCCTTGGTGCTCAAGTTTTTGGGGCAGCAGGATGCGGATCAGTTGCTGGCCTTTTTGAATTTTTCTGACGGCGCAGCGCGCAAGCTGCTCACCAATCAGGCCCAAGGCAAGGACAGCGCAGGGCCCGCCTGTCACGGCGAGGCCGATGACGGAACCAATCTTTTTTGGGGCATTGTAACCAGCATTTATACCGGCATGCGCAAGGTGTATGTGGAGATAACCACCTTTTCTGATTTCAGGCTTGCTGCGGCCTGTACACCAGAAGAAGCCGCCCTGCTTGAAGTGCACGAAAACCAGGTGCTAAGTGTGCGGGTTGACCCCGAACGCATAGTGTTAAGCCCCGAAAAGGCGTCCATGAGCCTGGCCAACTGCGTTAAAGGCGTGGTGGAAAGCCTGCATTCCGACATGGTAGAAACCTTTGTGTGCGTGGGCCTGCCAGACGGCACAACCCTGCGGGCCACGGTAGACACCTGCACGCTCGACACGACGCATCTGCGTGACGGCAAAAAGGTGTATGCCCATTTTGCCTCCAGCGCTGTTCGGCTGGTGGCAGACTAGGCTCGCCTGGGCTGGCTGCTGGCTGCATAAACCCTGTGTATTATGCCCTGTTTTGCCCCTTCTTTTGCAATCTTTTATGTCCCGCTTTTTCGTGATAGCGTGATTATTGTCGCGCTGAACAGAGTTGGTTGTTTAAGATGACCTCTTCAAAAGGAGTCTGATGCATGTTCCGTTTACCCCGTTTTATGCTTCTGGCCTGCGCTGCGGGCTATATGGCCTGCGCAGCGCCCGCCTTGGCCGCCGATAGCCTGATGATGGCAACCACCACCAGCACGCAGGATTCTGGCCTGCTTGAATATCTGGAACCTATTTTTAAAAAGGAAACTGGTATTGAACTCAAGTGGGTGGCTGTAGGGACCGGCAAGGCCCTTGAAATTGCCAAAAACTGCGATGCCGACGTGCTGTTGGTGCATGCTCCCGCAGCCGAGCTCGAATTTGTAAAGGCCGGGCACGGCATTGACCGCCGTCAGGTCATGTACAATGACTTTGTTATTGTTGGCCCTGTGGCCGACCCCGCAGGCGTAAAAGGGCAGCCCACTGCCCAGGCGCTCAAGCGTATTCTCGATACCAAAGCTGGTTTTGTGAGCCGTGGCGACCAGTCGGGCACGCACAAGGCCGAGCAAAAGCTGTGGCAGCAGAGCAACATTGTGCCCGACAAAGACCCCAAGTATTATTCTGCCGGGCAGGGCATGATCTCTACCCTGAACATGGCAGCTGAAAAGCAGGCCTATGCCCTCACAGACCGTGGAACCTGGATCACCTTTGCCGACAAGATGGGCGACAAAAATCCGCTGGCTATCGTGGTTGAGGGTGATAAGGCGCTGTTTAACCAGTACAGTGTCATAACGGTCAACCCTGCGCAGTGCCCCAAGGTGAATGCCGATCTGGCCAGAAAGTTTGAAAACTGGTGGGTTTCTTCGGCCACTCAGCAAAAGATTGCCGGGTATACCCTCAAGGGCAAGCAGCTCTTTTTCCCCAATGCCGACAGATAGCGCTGCCAAATAGCTCTGGCAGATAACTCTGCAAAATAGTTCTGGTAGATAACATGCATTCGCCCGGGGCCGTCGGTGTGTCCCGGTTCCGGGCGAATATTTTTGATCAGCAGTGAGCAGCAATGGACTACCTCATCAACGGTTTCAGCAGTGCCCTGTATCTGCTCACGCACATGGATGCGGCCACGCTTTCGGCCATTTACGCAACCCTTGTCTCCACCTGCTACGCCATGGCCGCTGCCCTGCTTTTGGGTGCGCCGCTGGGATTTTTGCTTGGGTATTGCTCCTTTCCCGGCAAAAGGGCGATCCGCCTTGTTTCAGACACATTGCTGGCCTTTCCCACAGTGCTGATTGGCCTGCTGGTTTACGCCTTTATCACCGCGCGCGGCCCCCTTGGCGAATACGGCCTGCTGTTTACCCTGCCGGGCATGGCCATTGGTCAGGCGGTGCTGGCCCTGCCCATTGTGGTTTCGTGGACAGCACAGGCGCTGGAAGATATGGACCCCCGCTGCCGCGAAACCCTGCTTACGCTGGGCGCAAACGGTAGGCAGCTTGCCGTGTACTCGTTGCTCGAGTGCCGCTACGCCGTGGGCATGGTGTGCGTTACGGCCTTTGGGCGCGTCATTACAGAGGTGGGCGTGGCCATGATGCTTGGGGGAAACATCCGTTACGCCACCCGCACCATGACAACCGCCATTGCCCTTGAAACAAGCAAGGGCGATTTTGCCCAGGGCATAGCCCTTGGCCTTGTGCTCTTGCTCCTGGCCTTTGTGGTCAATCTGGCGTTGGCGTTTTTTCGGCGCAGGGGGCGGGCATGAGCACTGCCTTGTACGAAGCGCACAACCTTGTGCAGCGCTACAACGGGCGCGAGGCGCTTAATGTGCCGCACCTTGCCATAGAGCAGGGCGAAACCGTGTTTCTCACCGGTCCCAACGGCTGCGGCAAATCAACCCTGCTGCGCCTGCTGGCCTTTCTGGAGCGCCCCGCAGCGGGCGTGTTGCGCTATGCCGGGGCGGCAGAAGGGCGCAAGGAGGCAACCCTGCTTTTGCAGGATCCCTACCTCCTGCACATGAGTGTGTATAATAACGTGGTGCTTGGGCTGAAGTTTCGCTATCAGCATGCAGGCATGCGGCAGATATTTGAAAGCTGCATGATGGCCGCAGGCTTTGAATATCCCTGGAATTTTGCAGATCGCGGCCCGCGTGAACTTTCTGGCGGCGAACGCCAGCGGGTTGCCCTGGCATCGCGCCTTGCCCTGCGGCCCCGGGTACTGCTGCTGGACGAGCCAACGGCCAATGTGGATGCGGCCAGCGCCCGAGCCCTTGCTCTGGCCATTCAAGCCTGCAAGGCAGACGGCATAACAGTTGTCTGCGCCACACACGATCCGGCCCTGCTGCGTGCCATTGAAGCCCGTGAAATCAGGCTTGGCACCGCGTGGGACATGGACGGGCCTGTCTGATTTTTCCCCTCCTGGCTGCTCACCCGTCTGACTTTTCTGCTACCTGATAGTTGCTGCAACCCGTCCCAAAGGCGGTTCTTGGCCGTTATCGGATATAATTAAAAATAATTCAGCGTGTTATCAAAAAAATACCTTCTTTGGCGTTGATTTTATCGCCTATGGGGAAAAAGCGCGTCATTTTTTTCAGGTACTTGCACTTTTTTCTTACAGAGGGGTATCAATAGATAAACACGAACAGGCGTAAACACGCCTTTTTTAGGAGGCTCCATGTTCCGTTTTTTGCGCGTCAATATGGCGACCAAGACCTGTGTTTTTGAAGAAATTCCCCAGGAATACGCTGGCCTTGGAGGCCGTGCGTTGACCTCTACCATTGTGGCCCGCGAAGTTCCGCCCACCTGCACCCCCATCGGCCCGCACAACAAGCTGGTTTTTGCACCCGGTTTGCTGGGCGCCACCAACAGCCCCAACGCCAACCGTATTTCTGTGGGCTGTAAAAGTCCGCTTACCGAAGGCATCAAGGAATCCAATGCTGGCGGTCAGCCCGGCGGCCATCTGGCCCGTCTGGGCATTTTGGCCGTGATTGTGGAAGACATGGCCAAGGAAGGCGAATGGTGGCAGCTCGAGGTGAGCAAGGACCACGCCAAGCTGATTCCCGCCGAAGTAGCTGGCCTCAACAACTTTGAAGCCGTGGCCAAACTGGTGGAAAAGTATGGCAAGGATTGCAGCTACATTACCATTGGCCGTGGCGGCGAGTACAAGCTGACCGCCGCCTCCATTGCCTGCACCGACCGCGAGCTGCGCCCCATGCGCCATGCCGGTCGCGGCGGCGTGGGCGCTGTGATGGGCTCCAAGGGCCTCAAGGCCATTATTGTGAATCCCGAAGGCGGCAAAAGCCAGCCTTTGGCCGACGAAAAGGCTTTTCGCGAAGCTTCCAAGCGTTTTGCCACGGCGCTTTCCGAGCACCCCATCACGAGCAAGGGTCTTGCCGAATACGGCACTGCCGTGCTTGTCAACATTCTGCACGAAGCGGGCGGTCTGCCTACGGCCAACTTTACGGTTGGTCAGTTTGACAAGCACGAGGCCGTTTCGGGCGAGCTTTTGAACCAGCTCACCAAGGAACGCGGCGGCGAGGGCAAGGTGGCCCACGGCTGCATGAGTGGCTGCATGATCCGTTGCAGCGGCATTTTGCCCGACAAAAAGGGCAAGTTCCAGAGCAAGTGGCCCGAATACGAAACCCTGTGGTGCTTTGGCCCCCACTCTGGCATTGGCGATCTCGACGCCATCTCGAAGTACGACTACATGTGCGACGACATCGGTGTGGATACCATTGACGTGGGCGTTGCCGTGGGTGTTGCCATGGCTGGCGGCGCCATTCCTTACGGCGATACCAAGGCCGTGCTTGATGTCATGAACGGCATCAGCGAGGGCTCACCCATGGGCCGCATCATCGGTTGCGGCGCGGCCACCACTGGCCGGGTATTTGGCGTGCGGCGCGTGCCTGCGGTCAAGGGCCAGAGCCTGCCCGCGTACGACCCGCGTGCTGTCAAGGGCCAGGGCGTTACCTACGCCACCTCGCCCATGGGTGCCGACCACACTGCTGGTTACGCCGTTACGGCCAATATTCTCAACAGCGGCGGCTCGGTTGACCCGCTCAAAAAGGATGGCCAGATCGAGCTTTCGCGCAATTTGCAGGTGGCCACGGCCTCTGTGGATTCTGTGGGCCTGTGCCTGTTCACTGCATTTGCCATCCTTGATGTGCCGGACGCCCTGCCCGCTATCGTTGACATGCTCAACGCCAAGTTTGGCTGGAAGCTCACCGGCGACGACGTGGTGTCCCTTGGACAGCGTATTCTGTCCACAGAAATCGACTTCAACCGCCGCGCGGGCATCACCCTGGCTGCGGACGTGTTGCCCGATTTCTTCACCGACGAAAAGCTGCCCCCGCACAACACTACCTTTGACATCACCCACGAAGAACTGAAGACGGTCTTCAACTGGGTTGAAGAAAAGAAGTAAGCGACACCTTGGCCGCCGCCCAGCTCAGATCAGGACGGCGGCCACAAATTTTGTCTTTCGGCGGTGCGTGCCTGCGTGCCCCGTCGGGCTTGACTGTTTTTGGTCAGGGCGGGCATAATTGTAAGAGCCCAGTGGGGCAAGGAGTGTCCATGAAACTGACCGTTAAACTGAGTACCACTCTGCGCGACCATGTGCCGGGCTACGCCCCGGAAAAAGGCTTGCAGGTGGAAATGCCCGAGGGCAGCACCGTGGCCCAGCTGGCCCAGCATCTGGGCCTGCCGCTGCAAGACATCAAGATTGTCATGGTCAACGGACGCCAGCATCAGGTGGACGATCCCATGCGCGACGGTGACCGTATTGCCTATTTTCCGGCTGTCGGAGGAGGCTAGGCCCGTTGACCATGACAAATCCTGATCCGCATACCTTTTTGCGCCCGTATGTGCGGGCAACCTACCTCACTGAAACCTCCGCCGGTCAGCAGCAAGCGCTTTTTGTGAGCCTTGAGGGTCTGCGGGCCTGGGCGGCGCTGCGGGGTCTGGCTTTGCGCGATGCCATGAGCGAGCTGCTTGAGCAGCATATCTGGCCAGAGCGCTTCAGGCGCAATTTCGGGCTGGTTGCGGCGCAGGATATGGCGCGCCGGCTGCAAAGCAGGGTGCTGGTGCTGGGTTGCGGCGGGCTGGGCGGCCATGTGGCCGAGCTGCTGGCGCGTGCTGGTATTGGCAGCCTGCGCCTTGTGGACAATGATATTTTTGAAGAGAGCAATCTCAACCGTCAGCGTTTTTGTACCGAACGCGTGCTGGGCCAGCCCAAGGTTGCTGTGGTGCGCGATGCTCTGGCCGATATTGCCAGCCATGTGGAAACTGAAGCTCTGGAACTTGTAGCCGACGGCGACAATCTTTCCAGCCTTGTTTCGGGCATGGATGTCGCCCTGGACTGCCTGGACAATATCAGCGCCAAAACCGCCCTTGAGCAGGCGGCCCTTGCTGCGGGCGTGGCCTTTGTGCACGGATCTGTACTGCGCGACGAAGGTTTTTGCTATGCCAGCTCTGGCCCGCAGGCGCGGCTGGAAGAGCTGTATCCCTTTGGGCAGAGTGCCAACGAGCTTGAGCAGGCGCGGCGCGAGGGCGTGGGAGCGTTGGCCCCGGCATCTGTGGCCTGCCTTATGGTCAAAATGGCCTTGCGTGCCATAGCGCAGCGCACTGCCAGCAGCGCCCTGTACCACCTTGACCTCTCCGTGCCGGAGCTGGAGAGGTTTGACTGGGCAGATAACGACTAGCCGGACAACGACTGGCCGGGCAACAACTGGCCGCCATCCTGATTTGCGGCCTGAGTTTCAGCCTTATTCTTTCTCTCTATTTTCCCGCATTATTTCCCGGGGTATTCCCAGATAATCTGACCGGTCTTTTGCGTGCCGTAGCCGCCCATGCCTTCCACGGTATGCGCAAAAGCCTCGCTGCGTATGACTTCAAGCAGGGCTTGAACCGCGTCTGTTACAAAAAAGCGTTTGGGAATGACCAGATCGTATTCCTCCACACCAATGGGCATAAAGGGCAGCCCCAGCGCATTAGCCGCAGCCCGCACCGCAAGCCCGGCATCCACCCGGCCAGAAAGCACCGCCGCAGCCACGTTCATGTGGGTGTATTCCTCGTCGCGGTACCCATTGATGCTTGTGGGCGCGATGCCAAGGCAGCTCAGGCGGTAATCGAGCAGCACGCGGGTTCCGCTGCCGCGCTGGCGGTTGATAAAGTGCACCCCCGGCTTGGCGAGGTCTTCAATGCTGTTGATGCCAAGCGGGTTACCGGGCGCGGTCAATATGCCCTGTTCCCTGTCCACAAGGCGCAACAGCACGGTGGGCTCTTCCAGATTATCTTCAATGGCCTTGATGTTGTACACGCCGGTTGCAGGGTCGAGCAGGTGACTGCCCGCCAGATGGCACTGCCCGCGCTTGAGGGCCATAATCCCGCCCAGTGAGCCCACATGGGCTGAAGTGAGGCGAAACTGCGGGTGCGCCTTGCGCAGCATGCTGTCGAGCAGGTCAAGGGTGTTATCGTGGCTGCCGATGGCCAGCAGGGCTCCGGCAAGGGCCGTGGCCGGGCGCAGCAGCTCAACGGTAACGGGTTCACCCGCATTGCAGCCCTCGCTGTCGCGCGGGATTCGGATAATGCCATCGGCCCGGCTGAGGCTGGTGATGGTTCCCGCGCCGCGCGGCAAGGGCACGGCCACAACTGTATCGCCCACACAGCCCAGCTTGACCCGCAGCCGTTCTTCCATGCCGGGGCGCGAGGGCAGGGGATTGCAGGGAACCGCCGTGATTTTTTGCCGTTCGCTCATGGCGCGTTTTTGCCACAGGGCCAGCAGGGGCAGAACAAATTCTTCCATGGATATGCCCGCAGAAACGGGATACCCAGGCACGCCCACCACGGGTTTGCCCTCCACAACAGCCAGTACCGTGGGTTTACCCGGCATGACCGAAATGCCGTGGGTGACCACCGTGCCCATCTGTTCCAGCACATGGGCCGTAAAATCGTGGCTGCCCGCCGATGACCCGGCGTTGAGAATAACCATGTCGGCTGTTGCTATGGCGCTGGCAATGGCGGCGCGGATGGCCTCCGGCTCGTCGGGAACCACGGGCAGGGTGGCGGCTTCGCCTCCGGCCTCTGTAATCATGGCCGAGAAAATCAGGGAATTGAACTCGGGCAGCACTCGGCCCGCGCGCAGGTCTTCCTCCCGCGCGTCCACAAGCGGCACAATCTCTGAACCGCTGGGAATAATGGAAACGCGGGGCCGCCGGAAAACAGGCACTTCAAGCGCACCGCCAGCCGCCAGTGCGCCCAGGTCGTAGGGGCCAATACATGTGCCGGGGGGCAGTATGATCTCTGTGGCCACCATGTCTTCGCCCATTTTGCGCACATGCTGCCAGGGAAAGGCGGCCTTTTCAATCACTGCCCACTGGGTTTCGCCCTCAGAATCCTGCGTGGTTTCGGTGTTGATGTTTTCCACCATCACCACGGCATTGCAGCCATCGGGCAGGGGATGCCCTGTGTTGATCCAGTGGGCCTGCGCGCCGATCTTGAGCCGCAGAGGTGTGCGGGCAGAGGCATTGAATGTGTCCTCGGCATGCACGGCAATGCCGTCCATGGCTGCCCCGTGGAATGCTGGCGATGAGCGCAAGGCCGCCACAGGTCTGCTGAGCACGCGGCGCAAGGCTTGAGCCAGGGGGACGCGTTCTTCACCAAGGGCAAATGATCTGGCCTCAAGGCACGAAAACCAGTTGGCGCGGGCTTCTTCGGGGGGCAGCAGGGTCAGATAGGTGTTGCGCTTCAAAATAATTCTCCCACAAATTTTTCAGATGCGGATTGTTCTAGCGAAAAAGTTCTACCAGAACCGTATCGCCAGCGTCGTAGCCCTCGCGGTTTTCAGGGCAGACCATAAGCCCGTCTGCCGCCGCAATGCCCGAAATAAGGCCAGAAGCGCCCATGATGGGTTCTGCCTCGTACAGCGGCTGAAGGGGGTTGCCCGTTTGTGGTCTGGCGGGCTGGCCGGGGGGCTGACAAGATAGGGGGCGCAGACGCACCCGCAGATAGTCGCGCCTGCCCTGGGCAGAAGCAACAGAGCGCGTGAGCACTGCCGCAACCTGCGGCACTTTGGCCGTACCGGCATAGCCCTGAAGGTGCTTTAGCAGGGGAGTGAGAAAAACGCGGGCGCAGACAAGGGCGCTGGTGACGTGGCCGGGCAGACCCACAAGGCACACATGGCGTCCGTTTACCTTGGCTGTAGCCAGAATAAAGGGCTTGCCGGGGCTGATGGCAACCCCGTGTACCAGCAACTGGGCCTCAGGCAGGGATTCAAAAATCTCAACGGTGTGGTCGCGCATGCCGGCAGATGAACCGCCCGAAACCACCACCACATCATGTGTTTGCGCAAGCTGGCCTATGGCCGACTTGAGCCTGGCCGCGTCATCGCTGACAATCCCGGCGCGCGTGGCTTGCCCCCCGGCCTCGCGGCACAGGGCGGCAATGCTGTGGGCGTTGATATCGCGTATTTTTCCCGGCGGCGGTGTTTCAGAGGCGGGAACAACCTCGTCGCCCGTTGAGAGCACAGCCACCAGTGGCTTGCGGCGCACCTGCACATCCATAAGGCCAAAGGCAGCCAGCAGGCCGATGTCTTGCGGGCGCAAACGGTGGCCAGCCTTGAGCAGCAGGCTTCCGGCGGCAGCGTCGTCATTGCGAAAAATCACATTGTCGCCAGGGGCCTGACTGCGGGTGATTTCAACAAGGCTGCCCCCGGCAGGGCGGGTATATTCAACCATCACCACACAATCCGCACCCTGCGGCAGCATGCCGCCAGTGAGAATGCGCGCTGCCTGACCTTCTGCAAGGCTACACTCTGGTACTTCGCCCATGCGGCAGTCGGCCACGCAGTCTACCAGCGCGGGGTTGGCCTCTTGCGCGCCAAAAACATCGCGTGCACGAAGGGCAAAACCGTCTACGGTTGAGCGGTCAAAACCGGGCAGGTCTTCGGTGGCGTAAAAATCCTGCGCCAAAAACCGCCCAGTGGCTTCATCCAGCGTCACGGATTCCACATCCAATAGGGGAAAGGCCACCATATGCCCAAGTACGGATTCAACTGATTGCAGCGTTAAAAAAGGCTTCACCCGGCCCTCCGGTTCATGTGCGCGACGGTATGTAACCTGCGTGTATAGTGGCGCAAATAGTTGCAAAGGGCAATATGATGGCCCTGGGGCCGGGGGCAGGCAAGGACGTGGGCCCGCGCGGCGTTAAAATTCCAAGCCCATGATGGAAACATCGTCGCGGCGGTGTTCCGCGCCCTGATATTCGATGAGAGCCTGATTGAGTATTGCGCCCTGTTGGTGCAGCGGCAGGTCTGCCATTTCAAGCAGCAGAGAGCGGAAGCGGTTTTTGCCAAAGCTGCGGCGCTTGTTGCCGCCAATCTGGTCGATGACACCATCGCTCACCATGTACAGGCGCATGCCGGATTCGATATCGAGGGTATATTCTGTAAAATCCTGCTCAAAGTCGATGTGCCGGTAGGCGATGCCTTTTTTGTCCCCCTTGATTTCGTGCATTTCGCCCCGGTTGAGAATAAACAGGGGAAAACGCGCCCCGGCATAACAAAATCGGCCTGCCTGCGGCTGAACAAAAATCATGCCCAGTTCCATGCCGTCGTCCGAATCGCCGCCCTCGGTATGCTGGTTAAGGTTTTCCTGCATGATCTGGTGCACGCGTTTGAGCAGCCGGGCAACTCGCCCAGGGGTAACCTCGGAAAGCGCCCTGCTGAGGGCGCTGGAGGCGATCATGGTCATAAAGGCCCCCGGCACGCCGTGGCCTGTGCAGTCGCCAAGCACAAATAAATAGCCGTCGCCCCACTGTGCACCCAGATAAATATCCCCGCCTACAACATCGCGCGGAACCCACACAACAAAGTGGTCGGCAGCGGCGGTTTCACATATGTCTGCACCGGGCAAAATGGCCCGCTGGATTCGGCTGGCGTAGCGAATGCTGCCCGAAATAACTTCCAGGGCTTCATCGCGCTCTTGCTGTGATTTTTTGCGCTCTGTGGCGTCAAGCCCCACGCACAACAGGCCAG
This sequence comes from Deltaproteobacteria bacterium, assembly GCA_009929215.1. Classification (GTDB taxonomy): domain Bacteria; phylum Desulfobacterota; class Desulfovibrionia; order Desulfovibrionales; family Desulfovibrionaceae; genus Desulfovibrio. The sequence goes on from SAAX01000013.1 coordinate 25,181, forward strand.
CCAGTGCGCCGGTTGTTTCATCGTAGAGGGCGCGGTTGGTCCAGTTTACCCACACCCGTCTGCCGTCTTTGCAGATGTTTTCGTTTTCATTTTTCACAAAATGGTTGGGATCGCGCACCATGCGGGCAAACAGGTTTTCGAGGTTGCGGCCAGATGTTTCCTGCTCTGGCGCAATGGTGCCCACCAGAGGTTTGCCAAGCACTTCTTCTTCAGTAAAGCCAAAAAACTGCTGGGCAAATTCGTTAAAGAACGTGATGAGCCCGCTGCAATCAAGTTTAAGGATGATGCTGTTGGCGTTTTCGACCAGTTCGCGGTATTTTACTTCGCTTTCGCGCACGGCCATTTCCATGCGTACCTGCTCGGTAATGTCGCGGTACACATTGATAACACCCAAAAGATTGTCGTTTTCGTCTTCAAAGGGCACGCCCTGCATGTCAAACATGATTTCCGAGCCATCGGGGTAGGTGCGCCAGAACTGGTCGTGCAGGCTCTTTCGGCTGGTCATCACCCGCTGGTCTTTTTCAAAAACACCACGGGCATATTCTGGTGGGCGCAGGTCAAATATTGTTCTGTTAAGAATTTCTTCGCGCGGGTGGCCAAGGAAGGAGCAAAAGGCATCGTTTACAACCTGATACTCACCCTGGGAATTTTTGTAGCATATCAAAAGAGGCAGGGTGTTTATGAGCGAATCGAGCAGGGCGCGCTGCTTTTTGATTTCTTCTTCGCTCTGCATTCTTTCGGTAATATCAAGGCGTACAGCAGCAAAATGGGTGATCTGGCCCTTTTGGTTAAGGATGGGCGCGATGGATACACTCTCCCAAAAATGCTCGCCATTTTTCTTTTGGCTGATGCATTGGCCGTTCCACACCTTGCCCATAAGAATGTTTGGTCTGGCAGCGGCGTATGCATCCTGCCCGTTGCAGTGTGATGCAAATACTGCCGAAGGTTTGCCTATGACATCTGCCTTTGCATAGCCTGTTATGCTGCAAAATGCCGGGTTTACATATTCTATATTGCTGTCTGTGTCGGTAATTATGACGCTTACAGGGCTTTGCTCCACAACGCGCGAGAGTTTTTTGACCAGCATCTGGTTCTTTTTTTGTTCTGTAACATCGCGCACAGAGGCAATGATCTGTTTTCCGCTTTCTGTCTGCAAGGGCGAAAGGGTAATATCAACAAACATCTGCTGGCCTGATTTTGTTTGCGCTTGCAGATCTGTAGTGCCCACGAGCTGGGTGGTTCCCCCCGACCTAAAATACTGCGCAAGGTTTGGCGTGGGCTCGTTATTGCTGGCCTGCGGAATAAGCAGCGCAATGTTCTGGTTCATCAGTTCTTCTCGCGTAAAACCAAATGTATGTTCTGCTTGGCTGTTGGCGTAGGTAATGCAACCTGTTCTGTTGATTATAAGCAGGGCGTCTGGCATGCTCTCCAATATTGTGGTGATGCGTGATTCGCTGCGGCTCAGTGCCTCGTTGCGCGATTCAAGGTTGTGCAAGAGATCTTCGCGCGAGGGCATGGCCACGATTTGCCGCAGATTTTCCAGATCGCAATCAGAGAAACCTGCATTTTCCGGCAAGGGCTGGGAGCATTTATAAACAGCCGTTAGGTCTGTTTGGGCTGAAGATTTGACGCATTTGTAGAGTTTATAGGCGGCGCTGGGCAGGGCAATGCCTCTGGCGTAGCTGTATTCAATGGTCAGACTTTGTTCGTGTGCTGTAAGATCAAGGTCAAAGCAAATGCCAAGGCCAATGTCGTTTTGCACAGCTGTGCGGCAACATTCTGAAAATGCCGTTATGGCTCTTGATATTGCAATTTCGTCATAGTCCAGGGCAAGGATAAGGCGCAGAAATTTTTGCCGTGCTTCATTGAATGAACGGCTGTGGCGTAGTGCAATGTGGCCTAAAGCAGTCATCTGAAAAACCTCACTGCCAGGCATGATGCATCGTCATTGTTTTTGCCAAGTGTATCAACAATCCGCGCCGCCACAGAGGCGGCGTTGCCTTTTAAAAGGCCAGGGTACTCAAAAAGTTCAAAATGCTCGCGCACTCCGTCTGAATGCATGAGCAGCAGGTCTGCATTGTCGAGCTTGCGTGTGTGCTCTCTGGGGGTGCTGGCCATGTAACCCAAGATGCCCTCGCGCGAGAGCAGCCGCTCAGAATCGAGCCCGCGAAAAATGCGGCAGGTGATATTGCCAATGCCCGCCATGCTAAGCTGGCCGCTCTTGAGATCTATGCGACACAAGCAGGCAACAGCCCCTTGCGTTGATTTTAATACCTCATGTACCCCATGCAATATCTCTGTAAGTGTGGCTTCTGAGTTGGCCTCAATATAGTTTTTAGCTGTAACAGCTGCTATGGCTGCATTGGGGCCATGCCCCACACCATCTATGACGGCGCATAACAGAATTCCTTTTTGCTCTAGTGTGATGCCTGAATCGCCGCATTGGTCACCTTGCAAAGCCCTGGTGGCAACGCCATATTCCGTTTTGCCCATCAGGTTACCTTCCATTTGCGGGCCAGGCAGCGCACACCGCAACCGGGCTCAGATTCGATGGTAAACTCGTCCATAATGCGCTTAACACTGGGAAGGCCCAAACCCAGCGTGCCGCCAGTGCTGTAGCTGTCGGTAAGGGCTTTTGCGATATCTGCAATGCCGGGGCCCTGGTCTACGGCCAGTACCTCAACGCCCTGCCTGCCGTATACTTGCAGCGCCTTGATCCTGACCTCGCCCTGCCCGGCATAATGCAAGATGTTTGTTGCAAGTTCTGAAACCACGGTTGCCACCAAAAACTGGTCTGATTCAGCAAAGCCAATATCTGCGCAAAGGCGGCGTGCTGCACTGATTGCCATGGCATTGTCTACAGAGTCGGTGATGGAAAAAACCAGCTCCGTGTCAGCGAACATCCGTATTCTCCGCCGTATTCTCCGCAGTGTCTGGCGGCTCTGTTTGCGCGCTGGCTTCTTCTGTCATTGCCTCCTCTTCGGGGGCGGGCTGCGGCTCGTTTACAGTGCTTGCCAACATATCCATGGCATCTGCCAGACCAAGGGCGGTGGTGAAGCAGTCAAAATCCGCTTCAAGTTCTATGAGGGCAGCCACAACCCCCGGCTGAAAGCCAGAAAAAACCACTCGTGCCCCAAGCAGGCTCAGCATCCTTGCCGTGCTGGACAGCAGTTCAAAAGTACCACTGTCCAGAAACAGGACGGGAGAAACGTCAATAACAACCTGACGTGTTCCATCAGAGTGTACCCTGTCGAGCAGGGCCTTTTTGAATTGCAAAAAAACACTGTCGTCAAAGCCGTCTGGCGCGGTGGCGATCAGGGTGTCATTTACGACATGCAGCCCGTGGTTGTTCAGGCTGCTGTTTATACTGTCTTGGGCCAAGGTTTCCTGGCGCATCGTTTACTCCAGGATTACGGCTATTTTACCTTTCTGACTTCAAAATTCTGCTGACAAAAAGCATCGGCCAGCGCATCGCGCAGGTTGGAGTTTGTGGCCACATCGCCAAGGTCTATGCCAAGCTGCACCAGAGCCTCGGCCACAGCTGGCGATATGCCCGATATGATGCAGCGGCAGCCCATGAGCTTGGTGGCCTTGGTGATCTTGATAAGGTGGTTGGCCACGGCTGTGTCCACGGCGGCAACGCCCTGAATATCCAGAATGATGGTTTTGGCCGACACATTTTTGATCTTGGTAAGCATGGCATTCATCATCTGCTTGGCGCGCATGGAATCCACAACGCCTACAATGGGCAGCACAACTATGCCTTCCCACAGGCTGATGGCAGGTGTTGAAATCTCCTGAATGGTGCGGCTTTGCTCAAGCATCCTTTTTTCTGCCTGTACGCGCTCGGTAATATCCACAACATACTCCAACCCGCCGACAATTTCGCCATTTTCATTGTAAAACGGGGTTGCGGAGTACTCTATGGGTATTCTGCGGCCATTAAGATTGATTTCGTTACGTGTCTGATACTGCTCTCCATTGGCGATGGCTTTGCGCATACAACAGTCAGGCGTGTTGCAGTGCTGCGTATTCATGATGTCATAGCAGTAACGGCCCTCAATCTCGCTCCAGTCCATGCCCAGCAGGGAACGCCCCTGAGCGTTGAGGAAAACTATCTGAAAGTTTTTGTTCACAGCCATTACCGGCGTTGGAATTTGTTCCAGTACCTGCTGGGCCAGATTTTCACCAAAATCCTCATACCTTTTCATCGTGCTACCTGCCTGCGTGTCAGAGTGGTTGAGTAGGGTGGCGTGCCGCATTGTATAATTGGTTAATTATAGACAATAAAATTAAAAAAATTAGCGTGTTATTGGGATGTATGCGCCGTATTTAACCGAGAATGAGTATTGTCTTTGTTGCATCTATTGCCAGGTAGGTAATTGATGGCGTATGTTTTTTTAAATCTTTCAAGTGTTGAAATTTTTATGTTATATAAATTGCTTTGTTTGTAGATTTGATATCTTATGCTAAAAATTTTTTGCCGTGCTAATAAATTATCTCATTAGTGGACGCATATCAATTTAAATGTTGTTCAACAGTTTATAGTGTCGATTATTTTCTTTTTTATTTTATGATAAGAGCATGGCAGTAGTAAAAATGTTGATTGATCGTTCAAGTTGCTGTGCTTGCCTTAAGCAGCACCATATGTCATGGCGCTGAAGTTGCCCATTCTTTGTTAGCCCTGCTGGCTGGAGGTACACAATGCTTGCTATGGAAATGTTGGAATTCAAAAAGCGTTTGGCAAAGAGCGGCATTATTTTTTGTTATAGCGGCTATATGACAGAAGAAATTCTGTATGGTATAGGCAATGCCCTTAAAGCAAAACTTGATGTGGAAGACTTTGACCGCAAGGTAACCAAGGCTGCGTTTGCTATTTTTGTTGAGCAGGTGCAAAACGTCATCCGCTATTCTGCAGAGAAGATTCCCACTACAGAATGTGACTCCATGCGTTATGGCATACTTTCTGTCGGCTACAGTGGAGAAAGCGTTTTTGTGAGTTGCGGCAATGCCGTTGATAACGAAAGTGCAGAGACCCTGCGCACCGTACTGGGCAAGATCAAGGGGCTGGACAGGGAAGGGCTTAAGGCCCTGTGGAAAGAAACACTGAAGGGCGACACCCCTATGGGCAGCAAGGGCGCCGGGGTTGGGTTTATTGATATAGCGCGTCAGGCCAGGGGCGGCGTGGAGTTTGATTTTTTTCGGCTTGATGATGAAAATACGTTTTTTACTGTAAAAGCATATATATAGGCGGGTGATGCGATGGATAATATTTTTATTAAACAAGGAACTCGTTCGCCTGAGATTACATTCGACTTTAACCAGAATGTTTTTGAGATTAAAGGAGAATCATACCCCGAAGATGTAAATGAATTTTACGGCGAAATTATGGACAAGCTTGAAAAGTATTTGTCCGATATTTGTGACGCAAGCATCAAATTTTTGTTTGAATTTATCTATTTCAACAGTAGCACTGCAAAAATACTTATGACATTGTTTGAATTGCTGGATGAAGCGGCCAGCAAGGGCAATACTATAGAAATTACCTGGCGCTATGAACGTGACGACGACAATATGCAAGAGTTGGGTGAAGAATTTAGCGAAGAACTAAAGCACGCTTCCTTCAACCTTGAGCCCATGGATGAAGTATGAGCTTCGACACATTCAAGGCAGAGCAAAAGGCCATTGAAAGGGCGCAGGCCGCGCTGGACAACCCGGACAAGGTTGATCTGGAGGCCGAGTTTCGCGAGCTTTTGGTTGCCTACGCCAAGCTGCTTAAGGTTACTGGCCGCATTGTGCGCATGAGCGACCGCAGCGAAGAGCGGCTTAAGGTCGCCAACGTAACCATTGTGCGGCAGCAGCAAGAGCTTGAAAAAGCCCACGGGCAGCTCTCTGAGCACGCCCAGCTGCTTGAAAACAAGGTGCGCGACCGCACCAAGGAGCTGGTTGCCGCCCAGAGCAAGCTTGAACAGCTCGTGCAGCTGGGTATCGCGCTTTCGGTCGAGCGGCAGCACTCCAAGTTTATGGAAATGATTGTGGAGGGGCAAAAGCACCTTACCAATGCAGACGGCGGTATATTGTTCAGCCGGGATGGTGATGCGCTCAAGTACGAAACGCTACGCTTTGACACTCTTGATCTGCGCCTGGGTGGCCTTTCTGGCAACCCGCTAGATTACCCATCCATTCCGTTGCGCGATGCGCAGGGCAAGCCAAACTATTTTAATCCCGTTGCGCAGGCCGTGCTGACAGAGCGCACCATCAACGTGCATAATATTAATGAATGCAAAGACTTTGATTTTGCAGATATCATGCAGTTTGATGAACAGCAGGCCTATCATTCACAATCATTTTTGGCCGTGCCACTCAAACCGCGCAAGGGTGAGGTTTTGGGGGTGCTTGTGCTGATCAATGCCCGGGCAAGTGGTACGGGCCGGGTTATCAGCTTTGACGACGAGGCGGAAAAATTTATCGAGGCGTTGGCTTCGCAGGCTGCGGTTGCCGTAGACAACAAAAATCTGCTTGAAGCGCAAAACGCCCTGCTTGATTCCATTATCCAGGTTATTGCCTCGGCCATTGACGCCAAATCACCTTACACCGGGGGGCACTGCGCCCGCGTGCCCGTGCTGGGCAAACTGCTGGCGCGGGCAGCCTGCGAATCCAATGACGAAGCCTTCTCTGCCTTTAACATGACCGAAGACCAGTGGAGGGAATTTCATCTGGCTGGCTGGCTGCACGACTGCGGCAAGGTCACAACACCCGAATATGTGGTTGATAAGGCAACCAAGCTCGAAACCGTCTACAACCGCATACACGAAGTACGCATGCGCTTTGAGGTACTGCTGCGCGACCGCCGCATTGCATATCAAGAGGCCCTGCTGCGTGGCGAAGACCCGGAAAAATGCCGACATGCTCTGCAAGAGGCCGAGCAGGCACTGTTTGATGATTTTGCCTTTGTTGCCGAATGCAACATTGGCGGCGAATTTATGGATCAGGCAAAGATCGACCGCCTGATGCAGATTGCCGCCCAAACCTGGATGCGTCATTTTGACGATCAGCTGGGCTTGTCGTGGGTAGAGCTGCACCGCAAGGATTCCATGTACACGCAACTGCCAGTTAAGGAATACGTGCTGGCAGACAAAAAGGAGCATCTTGTCAAGCGCGATAAAGATTCGTCTGTGCTTTCAATAATGGAACAGTACGGTATATCAATGACCATTCCACGGTATATGTATAACCATGGCGAGCTGTACAATCTGTGCATTAAGCGCGGAACGCTCAATGACGAAGAGCGCTACAAGATTAATGATCATGTGATACAGTCGTTGATCATGCTCAACAAACTGCCATTCCCCACGCACCTTTCGCGTGTACCAGAAATTGCCTCTGCCCATCATGAAACAATTGAGGGAACAGGGTATCCGCGCAAACTATCGGGCGAGGATATGAGCGTGCAGGCAAAAATTTTGGCCATTGCAGATATCTTTGACGCCCTGACGGCTTCAGACCGCCCGTACAAAAAGGCAAAAACCCTGAGCGAATCGTTAAAGATTATGAGCTTTATGCGCAATGACAAGCACATAGACGCAAAACTGTTTGATCTCTTTCTCACCAGCGGCGTATTCAGCGAGTTTGCAGAAAAATATCTGAAGCCAGAGCAGATAGATTCCCTTGAAATACAGAGCTTTTTAAGCCGATAGGGCAGGGCGCGTGCTTGGCATGTCGCAAGGCATGTAAAGAGGCAACGCCATACTGTCTGTTCGCTGGCACTGCACATTCATTACTTAAAGAGGCAATAAGCCCGCAGCCAGTATGGTTAGCGGGCTTATTGCCTCTTTAGAGGTACACAGGTTGTCGCAAATGGGGGTGAACTGGCTGTGGAAAGTTTTTTTGCTTTGTCTGTCTTTTGGTTTGTCAACCAAGCAAGCGTTGTTGGGCTAATAAGTTGCGCACATCAATTATTAACCCCTGCCCTCTGCGCCACAACGGTCTTGAGTGGTTTATCGTGGCGGCAAGCTGTAGCTGTCCCTGGCGGAACAAGGTCTGCTCCAGCCAATGAGCGTCAGCTTTCTGCCAGATGAAAAAATTCTTCTGGGCGCAGAATTGTAACTGTTTTGCCTGAAAAAGGGCCAAACAGACCGCTTTCTTCCTGCTGCCGCAATATTTTGTACAAAGAAATTCTGTGTACACCCAAAAGGCTGGCCATCTCTTGCTTTGAAACCCCCATGTCGGCTGTAAGAGGGTCGCTGCCAGGAATTATGTGTTGTGCCAAAAATTTGCATGTTCTAACCAGCACATTATCAAGGTAGAGCGATGATGCCTGGTTGGAAAGCACCCGTAGCTTGCGCGACATGGAGCACAACAGATTGATAAGCAGATGGGGATAATTTTTGCAAATTTCTTCTACACCTTCTGCCGAGAAAGCATAACACACGCAGTTTGTCGCGCACGAAAAATAACTTTCTGCTGGCATGGGGTCAAAAAAAGGCGTTTCGCCAAACACGCACCCCTCATGAATGTACCAAAGAATTTTTTCCACCCCCTCCATGTTCTGATTGGTCAACCGAACCCTACCTCGGTCCAGAAAGAACAGTTCTCGCCCGAAGGGAACGCGATGCCCCTTAGGCCATACAATTCTTCGGCCCAGATGTAGTACTGATCGCCAGCTGGAATTCATTTCGCGCATTTCTTTGAAGGCCAGGCTGCGCCCACAACATACGCCGCGTTTATCCATATTGCCCCCTTGGACAGCTTGCTCTTTGTTTCTGATAGCAGAGTTTCGCTGCGAAATGCAATTAATTGTGAAAAATGTTGCAAATGAAACACCGCATTTTTTAAACCTCTTCTATCCTATCTCATAGAGTGGATCAAATATTGTGAGCTGTTTGGGGACGATTTTTGCCCCAAAATGGCCGCATTCCGCAAACACTAATTGATCAGGAGAATTAATATGGGCCATCCAACAATTTATCCAACTGGTGTCACAATTTTCAAACCTGAAAAATGCTGGGGTGGGTACACTATTTTTCAGGCACAGGAAGTTGGTGCAGTTCTTATGGATATGAATGGGCATGAAATAAATGTCTGGAAAGGCGTTCATGGTATGCCCAATAAAATTTTCCCTGGTGGATATTTGGTGACCAGCAGAGGTCGTCGTAGTGGAAAATATAGTGTGCAGGACGGACTTGATGTTGTCCAGGTTGATTGGGACGGGAATATAGTTTGGAAGTTTGACCAAAATGAATTTATTGAAGATCCTGGCTATCCCGGTCGCTGGATTGCGCGCTATCACCACGACTTCCAGCGCGAGGGCAACCCCGTGGGATATTACGCCCCCGGCATGGAGCCCAAGGTGCTTGAAGGCAAAACTCTTATCCTTGCGCACCGAAATGTGCGAAATAGCTCAATCAGCGACAAGCAGCTGCTTGATGACCTTATTCTTGAAGTTGACTGGGATGGAAATATTCTTTGGGAATGGTCGTGCAACGAGCATTTTAACGAAATGGGTTTCCGCGAAGGCCCCAAAAATACTCTTTGCCGTAACCCCAATTACCGTCCCACCCAGCCCGAAGGCATGGGCGACTGGATACACATCAACTCCATGTCTGTGCTTGGGCCCAACAAGTGGTATGACGCAGGCGATGAGCGCTTCCATCCCGACAATATTATTGTTGATGGGCGCGAGGCCAACATCATCTTCATCATCAGCAAAAAAACCGGCAAGATCACCTGGAAAATCGGGCCGGACTATGACACCTCCCCCGAGCTCAAGGCCATCGGCTGGATTATCGGCCAGCACCATGCGCATATGGTGCCGCATGGTTTGCCGGGTGCTGGCAATATTCTTGTTTTCGACAACGGTGGATGGGGTGGCTATGACGTGCCCAACCCCAGCTCTCCTACGGGTGTGAAGGCCGCCTTGCGTGACCACTCTCGTGTATTGGAAATAGACCCCGTTTCTCTCAAGATTGTCTGGCAGTACACACCCAAGGAAGCCGGTTTTCTTGAACCCATGGACAGCAACCGCTTCTACAGCCCCTTTATCAGCGGCATGCAGCGTTTCCCCAACGGTAATACCCTTATTACCGAAGGCTCGGATGGGCGCGTCTTTGAAGTAACACCCGACCACGAAATCGTGTGGGAATTCATTTCACCATACTGGGGCAAGCACGTTCCCATGAACATGACTTACCGGGCATACCGTGTTCCTTACGAATGGGTGCCGCAGGTGGAAAAGCCTGTGGAAACCCCCATCGAGCCGCTCAATGTTTCTACCTTCCGCGTGCCCGGGGCTGCCGCAGCCGGTGATCGCGCCAAAGAAGTTACCGTTGAAGGCTGCCAGGCTTATGAAGGCAGCAACGCGCTTTGTGTGGCTTCTGTGGAAGACCCCAAAGACTAGCGTGTCAGAAACCGTTTACGTTGAAATGCCCCAGGGTTCGCCTCAGCCACGTGCGGGGCGAACCCGTGATCCCCGCTTTCACAGGAGATCCTCATGCTTATCAAGACTTCAGACCTGACGCCCGGGCTGCTTGCCAAATGGGGCTTCAATCTGGCGCTCCCCCTAGCCTTGTATTTTTTCCTTCCTCGCAGCGAAAGCCTTACGCAGCCCATGATTGCCTTTTTGGCGGTCACAGTATGGGCCGTAACAGCCTGGGCTCTGGACACGTTGAACGATATTGCAGTGGGAATTCTGCTGCCCATTTTTTATGTGCTGTTTTGCAGCACATCACAAAAGGTGGTTTTCGCTCCGTGGCTTTCTGATGTGCCGATCATTGTTATTGGTGGCTTTACTCTGGGCAAGATCATTCAGGTTACCGGCCTCGGCAAACGCATTGCTCTGACCTGCATCAAGCTTACCGGCGGCAGTTTTGCCGGGGCACTCGTGGGCATTACTCTCGGCGCTGCCATAGTTGCTCCGCTTGTGCCTTCCATCATGGGCAAGGCGGCAATTTTTTGCGCAGTGGCGGTGAGCCTGTGCGAAGCAATGGATTTTAAGCCCAAGAGCCGTGAGGCTACTGCCATAGTTTTGGGTACCTGCATTGCGGTGGGTTCGACCAAACTGGCCTACCTTACTGGGGCGGGCGATCTGGTTATGGGCATGGGCATTGTGGACAAGGTCATGGGCATTCATACCAGCTGGATTGAGTACGCCAAGTTCAACTTCCTTCCCGCCATGCTGTACACGGCCATGTCGCTGTGTACTGTGCTGCTGGTGCTGCGCAGCTCGGTCAACAAAAGTGTGCTGTGCGCCGCCGTGGAGCAAAAGTATGCAGAACTGGGCGATGTCACAGACGAGCAAAAGCGTGCCCTGGTTCTTCTTTGTCTAACCTTGGTGCTGCTTGCCACCGACAAACTGCATCACTTGAGCGCTGGCACTGTGTTGGTCATCATTACGGGGCTATCCTTCATGCCCGGTATAGGGCTCATGGACGGCAAGCGTATCTCTTCAATCAACTTTGCACCGCTGTTCTTCATTATGGGCTGCATGGCCATTGGCAGTGTGGGCGGATTCCTTAAGGTTACACATTGGCTGGCAGGCCTTGTGTTGCCTCTTTTCAGTGAAACCGGGGTCTGCATGGCTTCTGTGTGTTCCTATGCCGTTGGCGTAGTGCTCAATTTTTTGCTCACGCCCCTTGCTGCTACCTCCACGCTTTCTGCTCCCATTACCGAACTCGGCATGCAAATGGGGCTGGATCCGCGTATTCTGTACTTCTCGTTTCAGTACGGACTGGACAACCTCATATTCCCCTACGAATACGCCCTGTATCTCTATTTTTTCAGCAGTGGCTACATCAACTTCAAAGAAATGGTTCTGGTCATGGCTTTGCGCATGGTCTTGGCGGGTGTGTTTGTGGCTTTTGTGGCCATGCCATACTGGCGCATGCTCGGATAGTTTGTAACCAATTCAGGAGGCGACACAATGAAAAGACTGGGAGTACTACTATTGGCAGCAGGTCTGCTGCTTGGAAGCGCACCCCAGTGCAGGGCTGTTGATTTTGATGTCAAAGGAAGCTGGCAGTTTTCTTTTGACTACATCAACGGCGGCAATTTCATGGGAAAGGATCGAAACGGCAATAATGTCAGGGGGCAGCAGTGGGCCGCAATCCACCAGCAAAGAGACGCCTTTGAAGCTCTCCAACGCCTGCACCTGCAAATGAACGCCAAGGCTTCAGAGAACCTTGCGGGCACTGTTTTTTTTGAAATCGGCGAACAGCGTTGGGGCATGGCGTCTCAGGGCGGCGCGCTGGGTGCAGACGGCACTATGGTCAAGGTTAAAAATGCCTACATCGACTGGGTTGTGCCCAACACTCCTCTGAGACTCCGCATGGGCCTTCAGGGCGTAAAGCTGCCGGGCTTCGCCCTGGACAGCCCCGTTTTTCAGGATGATGTGGCCGGGATTGTCGCATCTTGGAAAGTCAACGATGCCGTCAGTATTACTGGTTCATGGATGCGTCTGTTCAATGACAACTGGAGCGGTAACGCATCACGGCCTGCCAACTACATGGATAATTTTGACCTGTTTGTGCTGACAGTACCTGTGACGGTGGACGGGCTCAAAATTACTCCTTGGGGTATGGGCGGTGCCATGGGGCCAAACTGCCTCATGCCAGCCACTGTTACCAATATGCCCGGAGGCAGCAAAAGTGTTGCCTTGGCCAACCCCATAACCGGCCAGCCCATTGACGGGCTTGAGCTGCGCGATGGTTTATATCCTGCTGCTTTCAGCTCTGGCAGAACAACCGCAAAGCTCTGGAATGACGATTACAGCACCTTGTTCTGGGGCGGGTTGACAGGCCAGTGGACAGGCTTTGAACCATTGAGGATTTCGTGGGATTTCATCTACGGTAGTGCAGATCACGGCAGAGAAGACCAGAACCGCAAGGGCTGGTTTGGTATGCTGGTGGCTGAATATGCCATGGACTGGGGGCTTCCCGGCCTGTACGGCTGGTATTTCAGCGGTGATGATGACAACCCCAATAACGGTTCGGAACGTATGCCTTACCTTGCCACCACCAACAACCTGACCAACTCCCTCTCGACCTTCGGTTACCGGGGCAACCCCATTATTGGCGGAGGCAAGGGCGTACTGGGCGTCAACCCCAGCGGTACATGGGGCATTGGTGCGCGCCTTAAGGATATGAGCTTTCTTGATGACCTCAGCCATACCCTGCGTGTGAACTATTTTGGTGGCACCAATAATACAAAAATGGCCTCATACATCACCGGGCGGCAAGCCACTGATGCTTCAGGAAGGCAAGTTTACCGCAATAACACTGACTTTAACACGTTCGGCACGTATCTCACCACAGCCGATACAGGTATAGAAGTCAACCTCGATAGCAAATACAAGGCAGCGGAAAACCTGACATTTATCTTTGAGCTGGGCTATATCCACCTTTGGTTGGACAATGACGTATGGGGCCACTACCAGAATATCTCTGGTAGTAGCCTTAATGTCAAGGATGCGTGGAAGGCATCATTTAATGTGATTTATTCATTCTAGGCAGCACAGGAACAACACTGTTCACTGGAGGAATATGACCATGAAGTATAGAGCTTCCATTGCTCTTATTGCGGGTTTGCTTGCCCTTGGATTGTCTACACAAGCGCCAGCCTACGAAGTGCATGACGGCCCTACGGGCGTCATCAAGCTTGTGCCCGAAAAGGTTTTTAAGGGGTATACGCTGTTTGCCCCCACGGTTAAAAGCACAACCACGTATCTTATTGATATGAACGGCGACGTTGTTCATACGTGGAAAAGCAAATACCCGCCAGGCCTTTATGCCATACTGTTGCCCAATGGCAACTTGCTGCGCGCCGCAGCTCCCAAGGACCAGCCTGTAAAAATTGGCGGCGCTGGCGGCATTATTGAAGAAATGGACTGGAACGGCAATGTTGTGTGGTCATACACAATGCTTTCTGAAAACGAGATACAGCACCACTGTTTTGACCGTATGCCCAACGGCAACACCATGATTCTTGGCTGGGAACGCAAAACCCCTGCCGAATTTCAGGCCAAGGGCCGCAAGCCTGGCACATGGCCTGAAGAAATAAAAATCAAGGGGCAGGCCGTACGCGATTTTTGGGTGGATTTTGTGCGCGAGGTGGACAAAAACGGCAAAACCGTATGGGAATGGCACGCCTGGGATCACATCGGCACAGGACCTGACCAGCTGGATATCAATTTTGCCCTGCCCACGCCCGTGGGGCCGGGGTACGACAGCTTTGACTGGACGCACTTCAACACCTTGCAGTATCTTCCAAAGACCGACCAGATTCTGCTGAACTCACGCAATTTCAGCGAATTCTATATTGTCGACAAAAAGTCCGGCAAAATCGTCAAGCGCTGGGGCAACCCCGCTGCCTACGGCAAGGGTACACCCCCCGCGTGGTACTATGACGGAAGCCAGCAGGTCTTTGGCGAGCACAACGCCACCATGCTGCCCAACGGCAACGTGCAGATATTTGACAACGGCTCTGAACGGCCTCAGGGCAATCGGTCCCGTGTAATCGAGGTCGACCCGGCCAGCGGAAAAATTGTTTGGCAGTATGCCGCCAACGGTTCCAATAGCTTCTTCAGCTATCGGCAGGGCGCTGCAGAAAGGTTGCCCAACGGCAACGTGCTCGTGACCTCCACGCATCAGGGACATCTTTTTGAAGTAACCCCCGCAGGAGAGGTTGTTTGGGAATTTGTGAACCCCATCATGGCAGGGCAGGCCAAGCCTGTATTCTCTGACCGTGATGAAGCAGTGCCCAATGCCCACCAGACATTCACCAACATGATCCACAGGGCTTATCGCTATGCCCCTGACTACCCCGGTCTGAAGGGCAAGGATCTCAGCGTTAAAGCTCCGCTGCTGCCTGGCTATCCGAAGTTTTTTGAAATCTGGAAGCCTACTTCTGCAAAATAAATTGTAACCTGTGAACACTGCATAGCCCCTGAGCCTGAAAAGACTCAGGGGCTATGCTTTTACATATGTTATCTCGTGCAGCGTTATGCTGCACTTTTTATGCACGATGGCAGAAATAGAAATGAAATAACCCCGAAGGGCAATTCTTCGGGGTTATTGGGGTGGGGGGGGTGTAATGGCAAATCTTAGCAGGCCACTGCTTGCGCGTATGCATCGGCTGTAATACAGCCTCCCTCATCAGGTGCTGTGGGTTTTACCCGTATCAGCCATCCCTGAGCATATGGATCATCATTGAGCAGTTCGGGGGCATCTGCCAAGGCTTCATTGATAGCCGTAACCTGGCCGGAAATAGGCATGATGGCCTCACTGGTCACTTTTACCGATTCAATGGAAGCGCATGACTCCCCTTGTTTGAAGTTTGCGCCAACGGCAGGAAGATCAACAAAGATCACCCCGCCCAGTTGATCCTGGGCAAAGTCGGTAATGCCAATAAGGCAGGTTCCGTCGGGCTGGCTTTGTGCCCACAAATGCTCGGCATGGTATTTTCTGTCATCAGGAAAGTTCACGCTGTACTCCTTTACGGTCGCCAGTCAGATTTACTCCACGCGCACTCTGGGGGCCAGAATGGACATGGATACAATTTCATCCAGTGTGGGGTGGGCAAACATTATTTCGTGCAGGTTCTGCGCCGTGTAGCCCTCTTTGATCAGCAGAAGGGCAACCATCACAAGGTGCGATACGCCAGCACCAACCGCAGCAATGCCTTCTATGCGTCCTTCGCTCCAGACAGTCTTGACAAATCCCGCAGTGCCACCGCTTGCCTGGGCTATGGGATTGAGTGACAACGGCGCCTGCGAAACTTCCACATTTTTGCCCTCACGCAATAAGGCCTCTGCCGTTTGCCCCACACGCATGACTTCCACGGCGCCGTACACGCAGGAAGGCACAGGCCCGGACTGGTATTTTTTGGGGCACTGGCCAAGAATTCGCTCGGCCACATACACCGCCTGATGTTCCGCAGCATGCGCCAGCAACACTCTGCCGTTAACGTCACCTACGGCAAATACGTTGGGCGCTGCTTCAAGAAAGTCATCAGTTTCCACATAGCCGCGCTTATTAAGCTTGCAGCCCATCTGCTCTGCCTGCAGTTCCCTTGTATTGGGCGTGCGGCCCACTGCCACCAGCGCCTTGCGGGCAGTGATCACTGTGCCGTCTTCAAGGGTGAGCTGAGCCTGCCCGTTAGCTGTGCGCAAATCTTTGGCGCGTGCGCCTTCATGGCAGGTGATACCGCTTTTTTTCAGGGCGCGGCGCAATTCAGCGGCGACATCCGCATCTTCCAGCGGTGCGATATGGGGTGCGGCCTCCACAATGGTGACTTTGCTGCCCATTGCCGAGAAAAAATCGCCCAGCTCAAGGCCAATGGCTCCTGCGCCGATGATGACCAGACTTTCAGGTACGGACTCGATGGCGAGCAGATCGGTGCTGTCCAGCACACAGTTGTGATCGGGCGTCAAACCGGGAAAGGCTGCCGATGATGAGCCGCAGGCCAAAATGACATGCTGCGCTTCCAGATCTGTGTGACCTTCCTTGCCATGAACACGGATTTTGCCCGGGGCAATACCCTCGCCGTGCCCGTTAAAGATAGTTACGCCCAGGCTGGCAAGGCTTTTACCAAGTGTTTGGCTTGTGCCCTTGGTAAAACGGCTCACACGGGTTTGCAGGGCGGTAAAGTCAACGGCAATTTCTCCCTTGGCCACGCGTGTTCGCTGTTGGGCATGCAGAAGCGCCAGAGGGGCAACGGCACCCAGCAGCATCTTGGTGGGTATACAGCCGCAGTTCAGGCAAGTGCCGCCAATGTGCGTTTTTTCAACAAGGGCAACGCTTTTACCTGCCTGGGCAAAAATACGCGCAGCCGTTGTTCCGCCGGGGCCACCGCCCAAAATGATAGTATCAAAAGATTGCATGACGCCCCCTATTTAACGATATCTGCCTTAAACATGTGCTGACGCGAGGCCGACCGATACATGAGAAGGTTCTGATCGGGCAGGGGGTCAAGCCCGCGCATGTCCCACACAGAATCCGCCGCGATCGGTGTGATGCTGTATGGCATGGTGGGCTGGCCGCAAGCCTCGGCCACCAGCTTGGCTGCCGCAACGGCGTCTTCCCTTTGGGGCCACTGCCAGCCATCACCAGAGGGTAGCGGCATGGCCAGAAAACGCACCACGCCGCCAGGTGTGGCCTGAACCAGAGCTATGGTCTTTGCCAGTTCTTCCTTGGTGGGTGCGCCGCCAAAAATCTTTGTGCTCGTTTCGTGGTTACCCACGAGGTTGCAGATAACATGCGCATCTTTGATTTTAAGCAGCTTTTTAAGCAGATCAGGCTTGCGACCATCGGTCTGCAACCAGACCTGCAAGCCGCCAGCAGCCAGACGGTTTGCCAGTATCTCAAAGTTGTCTTCTTGCCCTGTGGGGCACTGCGAAGGGTAAAGCCCAGCAATTTTGCCGTGGAGCATGTCGCTACGGGTCACGCAGCATTCCAGCGCGCGCCCAGAAAGCAGATAGGCAATGATCTCGCCAGAGCCCTGCTTGATCACCTCGCCATCGGAGAACAGGGGAAATTCCACCCCTTCAGGGTTACGGTAAATGGCCTTGCGGTTTGCACGGTAGAACGTGTTGAATTCCTGCGCATCAGCCTTGAAATCTATGGTGTCGTATGCCAGCCCTCGTTCGGCAAGAAAGGCTTTGACGATCTTGCAGCGTATGCAGTCTGGCGCGGTATAAAGGGTTATGCCCATGTGGTACTCCTGTTATAAAGAAACGTGGGTGTAGATACTAACTTCCTGTTGCATAAGGATATTGACAATGCCTTTGAACGATTTGGCATCAGTGTGTGCATCCCCTATCGGTCAACAGCACTTGGGGATGACATACCGCTAGCTAATGAAATACAGCACACAGTTAATTCTGTATGCTGCATAGACAACAGGAAAGACTGGTTGTGCGAAAGCAAAGGCCAAACAACCGATGATAGGCGGGTGATGCGAAAAGGCTAAAGGGATGGGTGAAGCTTGCTCAGGCAATGGTGGGCCGCGCGGGCTGTGTTTGCCCGCGTGTTTCCAGCACGTCCTTGATGTCGATACCCATGCGCTGCATGCGCGAGAGCAGGGTTGGGCTTCGATGCGGAGGCTATATCGATAATGGTGCTTGCATTCAACCGCATGGCGCGCAATCCGTGCGGTGTTCATCAACTACTTGTTCCATGTCTGTTCATTGCCTAACGTAGAGTGTCCGCTTAGCGGGGCAGAACTCCAGCCACTTGCAGAATCCCCTTGTTCTGCCCTTAGCATCGTACCTTTTTCGCAACACATCGGGCGCTGGTAGCATGGTGATAATTTTTTACTTTTGTTCTATATATCATTCTATGCTGCAATGCCGCAGCAGGGCTGGCCTTACCTGGCAGAAAAATCCTTTGTGCATAACACCTTTATCCCGCGAGGAGGGCATATGAAGCTCTTTCGATATGCAATTCCTTTGCAGATTCTGGTTTCTGTCACGGTCAGCTGTTGCATGCTTCTTCTTGCTGCTATCCTGATAGGTTGGGAGTTTTATAACGCAAGGGCCAACATGATGGAAGCAACGCAAGTTGCGATGAAATATGTTGCCGATAGCGTCAGTATGTCGGTCAAGTCTCCCATTGCTCCAGCGCAGATCGTTCTGAAAATCATAAGCCACGATCCCATAGCCACAGCATATACCTTTGAAAAACGTCGCCCGAGCCTGCCTGTGTTTGCAGAAGCGCTCAGGAACAACCCTCTTTGCCGCGCCGTGTATATCGGCTACGATACCGGCGAGATTTTTCTTCTGCGTAGAACTATGGAGAAGGGTATCAAGGGTATCAAGAATTCGCCTGAAGAGGCGTATTTTATTTTGCAAAGCAAAAAGCTGCTCGCAGATGGCGTTTATGACGAGCAAATGTATTTTTTTGATGAAGGGCTGGAACTTGTGGCGGCCCATTCTTTGCCCGCAGGCTATAATGTGGACCCGCGCCAGCGCGAATGGTTTAAAGAAGGCATAAAGTCTACCTCTGTTGAGTTTACCAAACCCTATATATTTTTTACCACCCGTGAATTGGGCATTACTTTGGCTACTCGTGCCAAGGGCGCTCAGGCGGTCATGGGAATTGACATAACAATTGGCGACATCAGCGAATTGCTCGCATCATTGCGTATAACGCCCAATACGGAAATGGTCATTATTGATGAAGAAAAAAATGTTATCGGCCTTTTGGATACAAAACGGTTACATGCGGCGAGTGTTGGCTCAGAGTCTGTTGTTGGTCTTTCTGCACTAGCCGTTCCTGCGTTTGATGCGCTGATTGCCGCGGACTCAAAAGATGGCGTGATTAGCTCCTTCTCTACCAGTAATCCGAGTACAGATTGGTATGGTGCCACATATTCTTTATCGGGAATGGGCAACAGCAACCTCAAACTGCTTGTGGCTGTTCCGGCGCAAGAGTTGTTTTCTGGCATTTGGGCAAGCTTGTACAAGCAGGCATTTGTTGCGCTGGCCTGTGTGCTGGTTTTGATGATTGTTGGGGCATTTTCTGGCAGGCGCATTGTGCAGCCCTTGCGGGATCTCACAGGCCAGATTGCCGCGCTCGAAAACTTTGATTTTTCTGCTCCTATAGGCGTGCGCACTGTGCTGACAGAAGTGCGCGATCTTGGCGAAGTGCTGAGCCGTATGGCCACTGCCATACGCAACTTCCTGCAAATTTCCGTAACGCTGAACAAAGAGCAGGACCTTGAACGCATGTTGTATCAAGTGCTGGAACAGATGCTTGATATTGTTGAAATGCCTCAAGGCGCCATCTATCTGTACGATGATAACGAGTCTGCGCTCAAGCTTTCTGCCAGTAAAAAGGGTGAGTACGCACCGTCAATAGCGTTGCCCATGGGTGAGGCGCAGGATGCGGAGCTTGCCCGGCATATACGGCCGTATCTACAGGCAGATGAATTCATTACCCCCCTGCGCAACCGTGAGGGCGGGCTTGTCGGCCTATTGTGCATAGCCTGGTCGCAGGATGTGGAGCACTCGCAACAGGAATCATTTGCCCAGTTTGTGGATACCATCTCCAAATCAGCGGCAGTTGCTATTGAAACTCGTCAGCTGATTCTTGCGCAAAAGGCTTTGCTGGCCGGTATGATAAAACTCATCGCTGGCACTGTTGATGCAAAGTCGCATTACACAGGCGGGCACTGCCAGCGTGTTCCAGAGCTTGCACTGATGCTGATGGAAGAAGCCAAAGCGGATACAGGGCCTGATTTTGCCGGATATTCCATGACCAAAGCGCAGAAGGATGAGTTCCGCATCGCGGCTTGGCTGCATGACTGCGGCAAGCTTACCACGCCGGAATATATTGTGGATAAGGCGACAAAGCTTGAAACTCTCTACAACAGAATTCATGAAATACGGATGCGCTTTGAAGTGCTGCACCGTGACGCTACAATAACCTGTCTTGAAGCCATTGCAGCTGGGGCAGATGCTGTGGCTGCGCAAAAGACCTGCCGTGAGGAGCAAGAAAGGCTGCAAGAGGAATTCGCCTTTATTGCCAGATGCAATATTGGCGGAGAAGCCATGCTTGAAAGCGATATAGAGCGTCTGCAAGCGCTGGCCAAAAGAACCTGGAAGCGCCATTTCAGCAACAGACTCGGGTTGTCGCATGGCGAATTGCGCCAGCTGGGCGAAAACGGTCAGGCCGAAACACTCCCCGTGGTGGAACAGCTTTTAGCGGACAAAAAATCGCATGTCATCTCATGGGGAGACCGTACCCCCCCCGTGCGGGCGGATGACCCGCGCAATATCTGGGGGTTTGACATGGATCTGCCGCGAAACATGTATAATCACGGTGAGGTCTATAACTTGAGCATTAGGCGCGGCACGCTCACCGAGGAAGACCGTTTTAAGGTCAATGAGCATATCGTGCAGAGCATCTGCATGCTTTCAAGCCTTCCTTGGCCCAAGTCTTTCCGGCAGGTACCCAGAATAGCTGGCAGGCACCACGAAAAAATGGACGGTACCGGCTATCCCTGTAGATTGGCCAGCGAACAAATGACTATTTCTGAAAAGATTTTGGCGGTGGCCGATGTTTTTGAAGCCCTGACCGCAGCAGACAGGCCGTACCACGAAGCAAAGTCTCTTTCGCAGTCTTTACGCATCATGGCAAAAATGGCCAGAGACAGGCACCTTGACGTGTCGATATTCAATCTGATGCTGCGCTCTGGGCTCTATCGCGAATATGCCGCCAAGTATATGCACCCAGAGCAGATAGATGACATTGCGGTAGATGAGCTTATGGCACTTGCGGGAGAAAAACGACGCGATCAATAAGGCCGTTTGCAACGATTTTGGGGGAGTATTGCGTAGACGCGGTGCTCAGAATTGCAAACTTGCTGTGCCGCGTACCGCGTCTTTCAGCAACAGTGAATTGAGTCACTTTGATGTATCTGCCGCAAGGGCATTGTCAGAGAGCAGTATCATTGCACAAATGCAAAAAATACAGCCCGCGCACGCGCATCTTCTCAGTGCTGTCTTGATGGGATTAATCTATAGCTGGCGCGTGATAGTTTTTAGGCTAGCGGAGCTTGAGGAATAGACAGCACACAGCAACTGTGCGGCTTTGATTTTCAGCACTTCAAGCCGTAAACAACGAAAAAGGGATTACAGCAATGTGCTGTAATCCCTTAATTTCTTATGGGAGGCGGAACTTAATAATTCAATTTAACTATGTATAATATAGTATTAAATTTATATTTTTATTTATACCCCCAATTATACCCCCCCAATGTTTTGGTGGGAAAATTGAGAGTGGTTATTCGTTTGATGTTTTATCTGTAGCAGCAGGGGGAAGAATATTGTCGCCGCTGACAACGCTCTGCCCGGTTTTTTCTTCCAGTTCCGTGCGCGCCTGGCGGGCGATGCCGCCGCCAGCCTTTCCGGCTCGCGCATTTTCGTGGAGACCTCTGGCCTGTATGCTTTCGGCAATCTGCCTAGTGGAAAGCTCCGCCAGGGCCGTGAAGATCAGTTCGGCCTCGCTCATGTGATCGCGCAGATTTTGGCCTTCCAGCTGTTTTAGGTCTTTGTGCTGCTTGACGCTGATTCCTGCCCATTCTTGATGGATGAGGTTTGTCAGGATGGCGTATTCTTTGCCTTCTTTGACGTCATGCTCTTTCCAGTAATCAGTGAGCTTGTTGCGGGTTTCCTGCCCCAACATGCGTTGCTCAATCCACTTTTTGGGGCGTCCGTGCTTTTGCCACAGTTCTCGTGATCTGTTCAGGGCAATTTCCGGGTCGGCCATTTCCCTGATCCGTTCATAACCTACTTGGGCCAGCCAGAGTTTGATGGGCTCGGCCTTGGGGCTGGGAACAGACTGAACAATGCGTAGAAGGGTTTCCGCATCGGCCACATCTGTAAGCCTTTTCTTGCCATCCCCAGCGGTTAGCTTCAACTGTTGACAATCTGTCAACAGTTCGGATCCTTCCAGCTTAAGTCGGCTTTTGAGTTTGCCCCAGTATAGCGCGGCCCCGCGTGAAGTTGGCTGCTCCGTCAGTACCCCAACAATATCCACCACAGAAAAATACCATGTTTCTGTTTTTTCATCATACACGCGGCGGATGTTTTTTTCTTCAAAGATGGCGATGTCGTCTTTCATGGAAGGAGATCCTTTATGCAGCAAATCAATGTTTGATCATACCGCTTGGAAAGGTTGCGCACAAGGGTGCCAGCTTATTGCGTTTTGGCTGCACCCAGCAGCAAATCCTTATATCGGGCCGCATTGGGGAACTTATGCCCTTGCATTTGATCTTGCATTCCTTGGCATGAAGCAGCAAAAGTCCCAGTCGTTGAAGATGGCCAGGGCTTTTCTTTGGTGCGGTAAGGTCAGCGCCGCTCTCTCCACATCATTCAGAAAACCCATGCGCGCTCTTAGCGCGTATCCTTAATTGAAGCACGGACGAAGCGCGGAAGATATCAATGCCCTATTGTTAATAAATCGTGTGAAAG
>SAAX01000149.1 GCA_009929215.1 Deltaproteobacteria bacterium
CTTGGCCTCAGTCCACACAGGCTCAATCATAACAGAGGTCTACACTGGCCTCGCCCTCCCCGGGCGTCGTCAATTTATCAAGAGTGTCAAAGAATTTTTCTGCGTCACAGCAGCGATTCACGCTGTTTCTGTAGGACCTTTAATAGTTACGCACGCTGCCCCGGCCGGAGTAGTCGGCCCGGGTCACACCTTTTGCTACGGAGCCGTGATGCTGGGAGAGCGACCCAAGGAAGCCCAAAGGCAGCCGACGGATTACTTTATCGGAATACGGAAATTCAAAGGGCAAGCAACGGGCAAGCAACAAAGCCCCGTGGACAAGGGCAAGCCAACACATGACGCAATGCATTCGTTTGTGCTGAAAGGTGGAGTGGCACAAAGTTGCGCGCGCATGGTGCGCGCGCATGCGCAGGAGCAGCGAAATCCCTCGGAATCTCCAAGCAGGCCGCCCAGCTGGTTCCAACCAGAGAGGGCAATGGGTGCCGTAGGCTCGGTGGCAACAGTTGCGGGTGTTGTTGTGGTAATCTCAAGGTTGTGGAGCTTGCCCGACACAGTGGACAAGAACAAAAAGGTTGGTGGGGGGAACCTGTCACTGTGCCTCCTTCACATCCATCATGCCTGCAGCGGGTCCCTGTGCAAAATGCTCTGTGCCAGTTATGCACCTGGCAGTTGTGCAAAATAGGGGGGGGGGTTGGAGGGAAGGTCAGGCACGCACTTCGGGGCCTTGTGCCGTGTGCCTCCTTATCATCCATGCCGAAGCGGGTCCCTGTGCCCACATGACAAGGGCCCCAAATTATGCACCTGGCAGTAGTGTGGTGGCATGGAGTTATGGACAAGCACGTGCCCATGTCATGCGCGTGGTTGCCTCGTCACCTGGCAGCTCCCCATGCAGCTGTGTTGTGGCCCCCATAGCTGATTTTTATAAAGCCAGAGCAAAATCCATGATGGTGCAGGAGGCCGATGATAAGTTCATGGCACTTGACAGCAAGATCACGGCACTGGACAGCAAGATG
The DNA here is from genome assembly GCA_009929215.1 of Deltaproteobacteria bacterium. GTDB lineage: Bacteria > Desulfobacterota > Desulfovibrionia > Desulfovibrionales > Desulfovibrionaceae > Desulfovibrio. The sequence goes on from SAAX01000149.1 coordinate 1,011, forward strand.
GACAGCAGGTTCACGGCGCTGGACAACAAGATGGACAGCAGGTTCACGGCGCTGGACAACAAGATGGACAGCAGGTTCACGGCGCTGGACAACAAGATGGACAACCTGATTAGCAGCATCATTAGTGTGCTGGCTAGCAGCAAGAAGGTAAGTTACGGTTCTGCGGAACGTGCGCCTTTTCCTTGATTCAGCTATTGCCTAATGCCCTCCGTTTCCAGTTCATGGGCTTATCTTAGTCGGGCTACCGTATATCTATCTAGCCCGCCCCATCCCCTCCCAGTGTAACTCACCAACTACATGCGCTTGTATGTGCTGGCTAGGCCCCATCTTTCATTACTAAGTGTGATGCATCATGCGGATGATTGCTCACTTGTGTTTGCAGAAGTGAGCTGCCATGCGTGAGGAGCTGAGCACATCAGGTCCTTGTACCCACTGGGGCCTCAACTTCCCCGGGCATTCGTGGCAGCTGCGGCTGCAGCGGCGAGGGGAGCTGCAGGGGCAGGGGCGGTGGGGGCGTCGGCGCTGGCAGCTGGGGTAGCGGCCGCAGGCGGAGCACTACCTGGGCAGCGGCAGCGGATGTCAACCGCAGCAGGAGCAGCATGAGTGGCAGGCGCAGCAGGAAAGGCAGGCGCAGCGCGCAGCAGGAGTGATGGGCGCAGCACGCGCAGTACTGTTCGGGTTCAGGAGAGTTAGTTGAAAGAGTGAGATTGTGCCGAATGGTACTACGGAGTCCCTAGCGCATACTGAGGCCCCATTCTTCCTGAGTACACAGGCAGCCTCTGTATAGAGTGGTAAGCGCATCCATCCCGCAAAACAAAGCCACGGTAGTTATTTGGCTTTCAAAGTACACAGGCACCGGCTTCGATGGTGATGTATCTGTGAAGGGTCCATGGGTTGTGTGGCCTTGAAGCTTCTTTTCAGCAGACTGACCCTGCTGGAATAACACAATAATGACTGAGTGCAAGGCGCATGCAAGATGCTAGCTGCGCCCCGAGCCCGCTGAACCCATCTCCAGCGAGGCTGGCCATCTGCTGGGCCATGGGCTGTCTACTTCGTAGCTGCGAGGCAGGTTTGTCGGGTGACTAGCGCACGCGCCTTCGGCACACTACTCACATGCACTTAGAAGCCCGCCTCTTGGCTAAATCTCTTGTCTATGAACCGCGGCGAATGTGATCTGTTGAAACACCTAC
>SAAX01000084.1 GCA_009929215.1 Deltaproteobacteria bacterium
TCTGGCCCTTTTTTTGTCCCCTGCGCCGCCTTGCGGCTGTAATACTCGTGCAGGGCAGTCTGCGAGCGGCAGGGGGCTACGCCTTCGCCCCTGCTGTACCTGTTTGCGCCCGTGCCATCGAGTATGCGTGCCTTGACGTTGTCTGCCCACTGGATGTCAAAAATATCCCGCAGGGTCTGGCGTATGGCCGGGCAGTGGGCCGGGGCCGCAACCTCCAGCCTGCGGTCGAGGTTGCGGGGCATCCAGTCGGCGCTTGAAATGTAGGCCAGTTCGTTGCCGTTGTTGCAAAACAGCAGAATACGCGCGTGCTCCAAAAATTTGTCCACAATACTGACGGCCCGGATATGATCGCTGAGCCCCTGCACCTGCGGCTTGAGGCAGCAGGCGCTGCGCACGATAAGCCGCACATCTACCCCGGCCCGGCTTGCCCGGTAGAGCAGCCTGATCATGGCTTCATCCGTAAGGCTGTTGAGCTTTACATGAATAAAGGCCTTTTTGCCCGCCTTGGCATTGCGAATTTCTCGCTCGATGCACTGGGTAAAAAAGGGCCGCATGCACTGGGGGGCTGCCACCAGCTCGCGGCACGAAACCGGCTTGTGCGAGGCATTGAGAAAATTGAAGATGGTGCGCGCGTCTTCCACAAAGCCGGGGTTGGCGCTCAGCAGGCCCACATCGCTGTAAAAACGGGCGGTGTCTTCGTTAAAATTGCCTGTGCCGATGTAGACGTAGCCAGTCCTCTTTGCCCCCTCGGCCCGCTCCACAAGAATAAGCTTGCTGTGCACCTTGAGGTCTTTGAGCCCGTGGATAACGCGCACGCCGCCCTGGTGCAGCATGTCTATGCTTTTGACGTTGCGCTCTTCGTCAAAGCGGGCCATCAGCTCTACGCAGGCTGTAACCTTTTTGCCGTTTTGCGCGGCATTGATCAGGGCGTTGATGATGCGCGAGTGGTCGGCTGTGCGGTACAGCGTAATGGAGATATTAGTCACCTTGGGGTCTATGGCCGCCTCGCACAAAAATTCCACCACATGGTTGAAGGTGTGGTAAGGAAAGTGCAGCAAAATATCCTTGCTGCGCACCACTTTGAGGATACTTGAAAAAGGCTTGATGTCGGGGTGTTGCAGGGCGGGCATGACGGCGTTTTCAAGGTCTGGCCGCACGCGCGGAAAGTTCATGAGGCTGCGCATCATGTGGTAGCGCGCGCCGGGGTCAAGCTCGCCTTTTTTGAGGTTGAGCTTTGAGGCCAGCAGAAACAGCAGGTCTTCGGGCATGGCCCTGTCATAAATGAGGCGCACCGGGCGCCCCCGCAGGCGGTGTTCCAGGCCTTCTTCCATTTTTTCAATCAGGCTTTTGGAAACGTCGTCGTCAAGACTCAGTTCCGCATCGCGCATAACCTTGAAGGTGTATGCCGTGATGCGGTCATAATTGAACATGAAGAAAATATTGTTCAGACACAGCCTGATGATGTCGTCCACAAAGATGATATCGTGGCAGCCGGGCGAAGATGGCATTTCTACAAAGCGCGGGCAGGCGGCGTTTACGGGTATGCGCAGCACGGCGTAGCGGCATTTGCCGGGAGCGGAGGCTGACTCCATTTTGATGGCGTGGTAAATCTGGCTGTCTTGCAAAAAAGGCAGTTGTGCGGATTTGTTGAGAATAAGCGGCACAAGCTGCGGGTACACCACATTGCCGAAATACCCCCGGCAAAAAGCATCCTGCCCCTCGCTGAGCTCGGTTTCGTTGCGCACGCGTATTCCCTCGTGCTCCATGGCGTCCAGCACTTCCTCGTAGGTTTCGCGAAAGGCCGTTTGCGCGGTGGCGGCCTTGTCGTTCACACGCTGCAAGGCTTCTTCGGGCGTTAGGCCGCCCATAAGCAGGGGTTTAATCTTGCTTTTTGAGCGGGTGAGGCGCACCAGCGAGGCCACGCGCACCTTGATGAACTCATCCTGATTGCTGGAAAAAATCCCCAGAAAGCGCAGCCGCTGCATGAGCGGAGTGGTGTGGTCGCGCGCTTCCTGCAAGATACGCTCGTTGAAACTGAGCCAGCTCAGTTCCCTGTTGTTCATAACAGCCGAAGGCTTCATGGTGTGCTCCAAAGGCGTGTGAGTATTGCCGCAGGGCAATAATTGCCAGCGCTTACTGCTGATATGTATGATGGAATTGTTACGATTATGTGCCGTGGCGGGCCAGTGTGGCGCACTTGTAACCAGTGGAGTGTTACAGGTGCAAAAAAACAGGGCGCCGCGCTTGTGTAAAGCGGACGCCCTGAAGTGGAACGCGGATGAATGCTGTAGTCTAGCTGCGCTTCATTTCGGCAACCAGGTTACCAAGGTTTTTGGTTTGCTCTGCCAGATCGGTCACCGCGCTGGAAGCGGCGTTCATGGCGTGGGCGGTCTGGTCGGCGCGGTCGTTGACATCAACAATGGACCTGTTGATTTCTTCGCTGGTGGCAGACTGTTCTTCGCTGGCTGTGGCAATGGCACGCACCTGATCAGCCGTGGCAAGGGCATTGTTGACAATTTCGCGCAGGGCTTCGCCCGACTTGTTGGCAAATTCCGTTGCGGTTTTAACCTGTTCAAGGGCGTTTTCAACACCGCCAACACTCTTGGCCGTGCTCTGCTGTATGGCCGCAATGGCGTTGCCCACATCATTGGTCGAGGCCATGGTTTTTTCGGCCAGCTTGCGCACTTCGTCGGCCACCACGGCAAAACCGCGACCGGCCTCGCCAGCGCGTGCCGCTTCAATGGCGGCGTTCAGGGCCAGCAGGTTGGTTTGGTCGGCAATGTCTGAAATGACATTCATGATGCGGTTGATGGCCTGGGCGTGCTCGTTGAGTGTGCCCATGTCGTCCTTGAGAGCCTGCGAAACCGTGTTCACCCGGTCAATGCTTTCCAGGGCCTGCTGCACGATTTTTTCGCCTTGCTCGGCATTGGCACGGGTTTGGTCAGACATGCCAGAGGCAGAGGACGCGTTGCTGGCAACCTCGCGCACGGTGGCGTTCATCTGGTTCATGGCTGTGGCCGCATCGCCAAGCCGCAGGGCCGATTCGCCAGAAAGGTGGTTGGCCTGACCAATGTGGGCCTCAAGCTCGTTTGAGGCAGAGGCAATGATCTTGACCACTTCTTCAAGCTGCTGGGCAGCGCTGAGCATGCCTTCGCGGCGGGCGTTTTCTGCCTGTTTGCGGGCTTCTTCGGCCTCTGCTGTGGCCTCTTTTGCCAGTGCGGCCTGACGGTGGGCTTCCTCACCCTGCTGGCGCGAGGTTACGATCATTTCTTGCAGGGTAGCAACCATATTGCCCAGAGCCCTGTGCAGCTCGGCCAGTTCGCCGTAGAACAGACGGTCATCGACGGTTACTTCAAGATTGCCAGCGGCAACCCTGTCGGCCTGATCAACTATAAGACTCAGGGGCTTGTTGATGGAATGTGCGATGGCCCAGGCAATGAGCAGCATGAGCAGGGCAACGCTGCCGGTTATGATTATGCTGGCGCGTATGGCCGTATTGGTGGCCGCAAAAATTTCGTCCTCATTCTGGAGCATGAGAATCTTCCAGCCGTGGGGCGTGGTGCGCACATTGGCGCGCATATCCTGCCCGTTGACCACGGTGCTTACCGAGCCATCCTTCATGCCAAACAGCTTGACCAGGCCGGGGTCTTGCACGTCCTTGCCAATGATTTTACCGGTCAGATCCTTGTGGCGCGGGTCGCACAAAATGCGGCCCGAGTTTTCAAGCAGCATAAAGTAGCCGGTCTTGCCGAAATTCAGCTCGGCAAAGCGCTGGGAGAGCCCGTTGAGCGAAACGTCAATGCCAAGCACTCCCGTAAAGTCGCCCTTGCGCGAAAACATTTTGTGGGTAATGGCCACCACAAGCTCGCCTGTGATGGAAAGATAGCTGTCTGCCAGGCCTACCTTTTGGGCAGAGGCGGCGCGCTGCGTGTACCAGGGGCGCTTGCTGGTGTTGTACCCGGCAGGAACCTTGGTATTGTCTGTCGAGGTGGCGTAGCTGCCGTCGGTGTAGCCAGCGTAGGCCTCCACATAGTCCTCAGCGCCTTCGTCCAGCCGCACAAGGGGCTGCACCGTTTTAAACGCGTCTACCGAAAGATCGGCGCGCGAAAAAACTTCGGCTTCCTTGGAATTGGAAAAGTTGGGAAACAGCCCCACTGCTTCGGCAATGTAAGGTTCCTGTGCAAGCAGGGCCACATCGCGTTCAGCGCTGCTGATAAACGTCTCCACATAGTTGCCCATAAGTTGCAACTGGGTGGATGCGTTGGCGAGATAACTTTGTTCTGCATTATCTCGCATGGTTTTGAGCATGAAGGGCAGTGTCCCGGCAGCCATTACGACAATGGTAAGAAGAAAACCCAAAATAACGCGCAGTCTGATAGTCATAAAAGGCTCCTGCTCAATCAGATAAAGGACCCGGACAGTCTGGCGGACCCGCCGTATAATGAGCAATCGGCTGATTTTTGGGAAACTTAATATTTATAGCGCAAAAGTAACCAAAAGACCGAAAGTGGGGAGATAAAATCTACATAAACATTTTGTGTGGTGGCTGCAAGCACCGCTGTGCAAGGGGGGCCTGCCCCTTGCCTGCCGCACACGACTGCGTATATCTTTAGCCTTAATCTTCTGTACAATGTAATGCTTTATCCGGCAGAGTGTCAGCATGTACCGCCATCAAGAAATCTGGAAGGAAATATGGGCCTGAAAAATTTTTGGAGTGCGTGCCGTGTTTCTGGCATTGCCCACGGCGGCGAGGAATTTTTAAAGTATGTGGGGCCGGGGCTACTGGTGACCGTGGGCTTTATTGACCCCGGCAACTGGGCAGCCAATCTGGCAGCCGGGGCAGAATACGGCTATGCCCTGCTGTGGATGGTGAGCCTTTCTACCTTTATGCTTATTGTGTTGCAGCACAATGCCGCACACCTGGGTATTGTGACCGGCAAGTGCATGGCCGAGGCCATTACGGAGTATTTTCCTTGCGCCATTGGGCGGCTGGTGCTGGTGAGCGCCTTTGGTGCATCCGTCATGACCAGCATGGCTGAAATCCTTGGCGGGGCCATCGCCCTGCGCATGCTCTTTTCCATACCCCTGCCAGTGGGCGCAACGCTTACCGCAGTGCTGGCGGGCAGTTTGCTGCTGCTCAATTCGTACAACAAGGTTGAGAAATGGATCATCGGCTTTGTGTCGGTGATCGGCCTGGCCTTTTTGTACGAACTGTGGCTTGTGCCTGCCGGTTGGGTTCCGCAGGCTGCCGTGGGATGGGTAACGCCCAGCTTTCCCGAAGGCTCCATGCTTGTGATCATGAGCGTGCTGGGCGCGGTGGTTATGCCGCACAATCTTTTTTTGCATTCCGAAATCATTCAGAGCCGCCAGTGGAACCTGGAGGGCGAGGCAGTTATTAAAAAAAGGCTCGACTACGAGTTTTTTGACACTCTCTTTGCCATGATGGTGGGCTGGGCCATCAACAGTGCCATGATCATTTTGGCCGCTGCGGTGTTTTGGGTGGCAGGGCAACAGGTTACAGAGCTGGAACAGGCCCGCGATCTGCTGCGGCCCCTGTTGGGCGACGGGGCCTCGGTGGTTTTTGCCGTGGCGCTGCTGTTTGCGGGCGTGGCCTCGTCGGTCACCTCTGGCATGGCCGGGGGCATCATGACCGCGGGCATGGCGGGGGAGCCCTACAATACCAAGGACAAGCACAGTGTCTTGGGCATTGTGGGTTCGCTTGGCTGCGGCCTTGTGCTCATATGGCTGACCAGCGATCCCTTCAAGGGGCTGCTGCTCTCGCAAATGGCCCTTTCGGTGCAGCTGCCCATCACCATGATTTCGCTGGTTACGCTTACCTCGTCCCCCAAGGTGATGGGCAAGTATGCCAACGGCAAGGGTACAAAACTGCTGCTCTACACCCTCACCGGCATTGTTACGGTGCTCAACCTCATGCTGCTGGCCAGCGCGCTCAGCTAGGCCGCGCAGGTGAACAATTTTGTATCGCAGTACAAGATTGTTGGTGCCGCAGTGTGGGCTGTAAAGTAAATTGTCTTTAAATCATGCGTGATACGAATGTTTCTGGTCGGCACGCTCTTTGCTTTTTCATAACCGGCCCCCAAACTTTTTGCGGAAAGAGGCATTATGAAAAGGCTTGAGCACCTCATGCAGTCGTGGCAGCAGACAGACGAAACCCCCGCCCCGGGCAAGGCCGACCTGCTGCTCTACGCTCCCTGCCCGGTAAAGCTGGTGGTTAAGGAGCGCATTGAGGCCATTGCGGCGGCGCAGAACCCGGCGCTCACAACCCATATTCCCATGGGCTGCACCTCGGTTGCCCCCTACGACCCCCTGTATATGGAAACGGACGTTGACAAACTGCCCGCTGTCATTGCCTCCATTGGCTATGGCGATTTTTGGCGCGGCGAATTTGTGCGGCGTTTTGTGCAAAAGGGTGTTTTTGCAAGCGTGCAGCCCCGGGCGCTCAATCCCCTGTATGCCGAGGCCGGGCTGGTTGACCCTGCTGGGGCCTACACCATCTACGGCGTGACCCCCTATATTTTTCTGGTGGATCACAAAAAACTGGATGGCCTGCCTGCGCCCCGCAACTGGGGCGATCTGACACACCCGCGCTACCGTGGGCAGGTTGTGATGTGCGGCGACGGCGACGACATGGCCGACGCAGTACTGCTGAACCAGTACAAGGACTATGGCGAGCCGGGGGTTACGGGGCTGGCCGCAAACATCAAAAGTTTCATGCATTCCTCGCGCATGGCAAAGGTCTGCGGCACTGCCGCGCCCGATGCTGGCGGCATTTTTATTATCCCACTGTTTTTTGCCGAAAGCACCAAGCTGCCCGACCACGTTGAAGTGGTGTGGCCAGAGGACGGCGCAGCGGCAAGCCCCCTCTACCTGCTGGCCAAGAAATCGGAAGTTCAGCGCCTTGCGCCGCTGCTCGACTTTTTTGCCAACGGCTTTGGCGGAATCGACAGCGCCGCCTGGTTTATCCCCATGGACGGCTCGCGTCCCTCGCCTTTGCCGCGCAATGCCCGTCTCAAATGGGTGGGCTGGGATTTTGTGGAAAACAACGACGTCAACAGTCTGCGCGATATTCTGGCCCTGAAGTTTCGGCGGCTGCAAGCTGGTGCGGCATGCGGCTCATAACCGTGGCGGGGCCGCCCTCGTGCGGCAAAACATCGCTGGTGGTCAAGGCAGGCGCAAGCCTGCAAAGCCGGGGCATCAGCTGTGCTGTCATCAAGTTTGACTGCCTGCAAAGCCGCGACGACGAGCTGTACGCCGCAGCGGGCATTCCTGTTACGGTGGCGCTTTCTGGCGGTCTGTGCCCCGATCATTTTTTTGCCACCAATCTGGAAGAAGCCTTTGACTGGGCCGCCCAGACCGGGGCCGACATGTGCATCATCGAAACCGCGGGCCTGTGCAACCGCTGCTCGCCGCATCTGCGAGGGGCGCTGGCCCTGTGCGTCATCGACAACCTCATGGGCATAGACGCGCCGGAAAAAATCGGCCCCATGCTGCGGCTGGCCGATGTGGTGGCCGTGACCAAGGGCGATCTGGTTTCGCAGGCAGAGCGCGAGGTCTACCGCTACCGTATCCGCCAGATGAACCAGCGGGGAGTGATCCGGCATGTGAATGGCCTGACCGGGCAGGGTTGTGCAGAGCTGGCTTCCATTATGGCGGTTGCGCCCGACATTGCCTCTGTCACCGACATGCGGCTGCGTTTTGCCATGCCCGCCGCCATTTGCTCGTACTGCCTGAGCGAGATGCGCATTGGCGCACGCTACCAGAAGGGCAACGTCAAAAAGGCGGACTTTGGAGGCAGCCATGAAGCTTGAAGGTGCGCATGAAAATTTGCAACTCGCCCTCAGCAGCCTGAGCCTAACCCCGGGGCGCGACAAGGCGGGCAAGCCGGAGAGGGGGCACATCCACTTTAAGCCCGGTGAAATTACGGCCCTGCTGGGGCCAACGGGCGCGGGAAAAAGTCGCTTTTTGGCCGACATTGAATCGCTGGCGGCGGGCGATACGCCCACGGGCCGCACTGTGCTGCTCAATGGCACTGCCCCGGATGAAGACACGCGCTTTGACCTGCAAGGGCGGCTGGTGGCCCAGCTGACCCAGAACATGAATTTTGTGCTCGATATGGGCGTAATGGATTTTTTGCGCACCCATGCCCTGAGCCGCGAGGTGGCAGACGCAGAGGGCTCGGCCCAGCGGGTTTTTGAGGCCGCCAACCAGCTGGCGGGCGAACCTTTTTTTGCTCACACCCAGCTTACCCAGCTCTCTGGCGGGCAGTCGCGCGCCCTCATGATTGCAGACACGGCCCTGCTGAGCTGGTCGCCCGTGCTGCTGATCGACGAAATCGAAAATGCCGGGGTGGACAAACGCAAGGCGCTGGATCTGCTGCTGGCCTCGGACAAAATCATTGTCATGGCAACCCACGACCCGGTGCTGGCCCTTGCCGCCGACCGACGGCTGGTGTTCGAGCAGGGGGCCGTGGCGGCGGTGCTGGCCCGCACCCCGGCAGAAGATGCCCTGCTGGCGCGGCTCATGGACATGGAGCGGCAGTGGTCTGACGTGCGCGAAGCCCTGCGCAAGGGGGCAGATATGGCGGCGTGGGCGGAAGGTTAAGCCTGGTTTTGTGGGGCGTGCCCCCTGTGAACAAGCAACAAAAAAAGGGTCGTCCAACTGGGCGGCCCTTTTTTGTACTGTGAAGATCAGCCTATTTCTTTTCAAACATTTCTATCTGCGCAACAACCATGCGGCTGAACACTTCGGCAATGCTGTCGGCATTTACACTGGCTGAGCCGGAACCAGCAAAGGACTCGGCCACCTTTTGGGCGTTGCTGACCATGGTAGAAAATATCTGCGGGGTCACATTGGCGTTCATGGCACGCTGATAGGTGGAATCCATATTTTTCCTTTCAGGCAGGAGACTCCTGCATTCGGTTGAAACAAAGACAACAGTTTCAGGGGCCTCACCGTAAAATATCTCTGCTTTCAAATTGTTTTGCCAAACTATTTTGACAAATTTTCTGGGGCTGTTGACACAACACGGTATTTTGTTTCCTGCCGAGGAAGAAAGCCTTTTTATAGAGGGAGTGTAGTTTGGATACTACTCGACCGAAATAAAAAGGCTTTCTGACGCGGGCAGGGGGCAAAAGACCCGTAGTGTCTAGCAGATGCGGGGCAGCTGCGCTCCTTCCAGCATACCCAACAGACGGCGGCCACCGATGCGCGTTTGCAGTGCCACCTGGGCCTTGCCTTCGCTCACCGTGCCGATGCGGGCCGCCTCCTTGCCATAGGGCGAGCGGCGCATGGCCTCAAGGGCGGCCTCGGCGCTGGCCTCGGGCACAATGCAGATGCACTTGCCCTCGTTGGCCAGATACAGCGGGTCCATGCCAAGGAAGGAGCAGCCGTTGCGAACGGATTCGTGTACGGGAACGCTGGTTTCGTCCAGCACAATGGAAACCTGCGACTGTTCGGCGATTTCGTTGAGTGTGGTGGCAAGCCCGCCGCGTGTGGGGTCGCGCAGCACGTGCACCTCGCCCAAGGTATTGATGATGTCTTCGATCATGTGGTTGAGCGGGGCGGAATCAGAGGCCACGTCCGTAAGGAAAGAAAGCCCCTCGCGGCTGCCCATGACCGTAAGCCCGTGGTCGCCCATGGCTCCGCTGACCAGCACGGCATCTCCGGGGCGGGCGTTGTGCCCTGAAGGCACGGGCGAGGCAAAAACCTGCCCTATGCCAGTGGTATTGATAAATATCTTGTCGCACGCGCCGCGCGGTACCACCTTGGTATCGCCCGTTACAATGCTTACCCCGGCTTCGCGGGCGGCTGCGCCCATGTCGGCAACCACCCGTTCAAGGGTTTCGAGGGGCAGGCCTTCTTCAAGAATAAAGCCGCAGCTCAGGTAGCGGGGGCGTGCGCCCAGCATGGCCACATCGTTGACCGTGCCGTGCACGGCAAGGCTGCCAATGCTGCCGCCAGCAAAAAACAGGGGCGTAACCGTGTACGAATCGGTGCTCATGGCCAGCGGGCCGCTAATGTCGGTCAGCAGCGCTGCGTCGTCCATGCGTTCGAGCAGCGGGTTTGCAAAATGGCGCATGAAACACTGGGCAATGAGGCGCTGCGAGGCCCTGCCGCCGCTGCCCGCATCAAGAAGAAGGCAATCGTCCATTATCGCTCCGAATATTTGAAGTAGGCGGCGCAGCTGCCCTCGGTGGAAACCATGCAGGGGCCCACGGGATTGGCGGGCGTGCATTTTTTGCCAAAGAGAGGGCAGTCTGGCGGGGCAATGCGGCCCTTGAGCACATCGCCGCAACGACAGCCGCGCAGGGGGGGAACGTCCGGCAGGGTGAGGCCAAGGCGCTTCATGGCGTCCATGTTCTCATATTCCGGGCGCAGGGCCAGGCCGCTCTGCGGTATGCAGCCTATGCCGCGCCACAGGGCATCTGACGGTTGAAAAAACTGTTCCAGCAGGGCGCGGGCGCGGGGGTTGCCCGTATCGTCCACGGCGCGGGGGTAGGCATTGGCAACGGCAGGGGCGTTGTCGCGCAGCTGCTCGGCCATGAGGCAGAGCGCCAGCAGAATATCGGCAGGCTGAAAACCGCCCACAATGCCGGGCACATGAAAATCGCGGGCCAGAAAGGCGTAGGGTTCCAGACCAAGAATGGTGGAAACATGCCCCGGCAGCAAAAATGCCTCTACGCCGCATTCGCTGTCTTCAAGCAAGATGCGCAGGGCGGGCGGCACAAGCTTGTGCAGCGAGAGCACGCAAAAATTGTTCAGCCCGCGTTGCTGGGCGGTCAGCAGGGTGGCGGCCACAGTGGGGGCGGTGGTTTCAAAGCCTATGCCCAAAAACACCACAGTGTCGCCGGGGTTGGCGGCAGCGAGGGTAAGGGCATCGAGCGGCGAATAGACAATTTCGACCCGTGCGCCCTGCGCCTGTGCGTGCTTGAGGGTAAGGCCGCCGGGGCCGGGCACGCGCAGCAGGTCGCCAAAGGTAGCCAGGATAAGGCGGTCGCGGCCCGCAAGGTCAAGAAAGGCCGCCACTTCGGCATCGTGGGTGACGCACACCGGGCAGCCTGGGCCGGAAAGGTGGGTTACCGATGAGGGCAGCAGCGAACGCAGGCCACTTTGAAAAATGGCAACAGTGTGTGTACCGCACACTTCCATGAAGCGCATGCTGCGGCCATCAAGGGCACAGTTGAGGCGGTCCAGAAGGCTGTGGCACAACTGCGGGTTCTGAAAGGCGGTTTCCAGCTGCATGGGCATTCCTTTTTTTTACAGCCCGCCCTGGCGGCGTGCCAGGCTACGGCGGGCATAACTACTGCGGGTCAAGCG
>SAAX01000014.1 GCA_009929215.1 Deltaproteobacteria bacterium
GCGTACTTGAGCAAGTTCACTTTGAAATTGCTCTGGTGACTGCGGTAGCAGGCACCCGCCGTGGAGGCACAAGCGCAATTTATTTGCGCTGTTAAGTGCCGGAACAGGCGTGCTTTTGAACTTTGCAAATAATTTGCAAAGTTCATCTGTCCGCTTGTACGTGAGCATCAAAACCCCGGCGCTGACGCATTCTGGGCGCAAAAGTCGGGTTTGCGTAAATCAGCCTGACAGGCTCATCCCCCCGGTATACAATCTTATTATCTACGCCATTTCTTCAACGACACCCGCAGCCAGCACGCGGCCGTCAGCATCATAAACCGCAGCCACCTGACCGGGAGCCGTGGGAAACTGCGGTTCATCAAGTTGGATATGTAGGCAACCGCCCTCAACCCGCACACTGGCAGGGCAGGGCCGCTGACGGTGGCGCAGGCGTACAAGCAGATTGTCAGGCCAAAGATGCGGGGGCAATGCAATATTGGCTGGCCCGGTCACACACCTGCGTATGCCAAGCAAGGCTCGCGGCCCGACCACAAGTGTGTTGTTGGCGCTGTTCTTGGCAAGAACAAAAAGCGGCTCCGTGTGCGCAATGCCAAGCCCCTTGCGCTGCCCCTCGGTGTAGCGCCACAGCCCCTTGTGACGGGCAATTTCCCGCTCGTTGCCCTTTGCGTCGCGCAACACAACCGGCCCCGGCCCAGGTGCAATTGTTCCTGCCGCCTGCCAGCGGCGCTCCAGAAACGGCCGATAGGCCTCATCGGCAGACATACCCGGCTGGGTAACGGGCGGGGCAAAACAGATATCCTGACTCTCGGACGGTAAAGGCACGGCCAGCCCCGCAGCCGCCACAATGGCGCGGGTCTGATCCTTGGTTTGACCGTGCAGAGGAAACAGGGCGTGGCCAAGCCGTTGGCGCTGCACAAGGCTTAAGAAATAGCTTTGATCCTTGGCGGCATCTGTGGCAGCGGCTAGCAGGGGCAACACATCCGCTGTGTCATTCGAGCCCGTATTCGGTGTGGTAACCAGACGGGCATAGTGCCCGGTGGCAAGCTTGTCTGCGCCCAGATTCTGTGCAGTATCAAGCAGCACGCCAAACTTGATGGCCCGGTTACAGTAGGAGCAGGGGTTGGGAGTGCGCCCCCGGGCGTAGCTGGCGGCAAAGGGGGCCAGCACCTCGCGCTCAAATTCGGCGCGCAGGTCGGCCACATGCAGGGGAACCCCCAAAGCGGCGCAGGCTTCGGTCAGGCCAGCGGGGGCTGTGATGGGGCCATCGGGCAAAAAAAGACCGTGCAGGGCCAGTACGCGGTAGCCCGCGTTGCGCAGCATAACCAGCGCGCACAGGCTGTCCACACCGCCGCTGACGGCCACGGCTACAGTGATGGCGGGAGAATTGGGTGTGCTCATGGGGGCTACTCCCTTGTACAAGGGCGCAAGAAACAGGCGAACTGGCTGAAATTGAGCATCTGCGACATAAACGGGGTCAGCAGCGCGGCAAACGGTGACAAGAGGGAACGCGGTGAAAAGCGCGAAGAAAACTGATCAGGCAGGAAGGAAATCCGCACGGATACGGCTTCCCTCCTGCCTGCAAGCGATCTACAGAATCTGGTTCAGGAACTGGCGCAGGCGGGGATGTCTGGGGGCCGTAAACAGCGTTTCGGGCTTGCCCATTTCCACAATCTGGCCCTGATCCATAAAGATCAGGCGGTCGGCCACGGTACGCGCAAAGCCCATTTCGTGGGTCACGCAAACCATTGTCATGCCTTCTTCGGCCAGCTTCACCATAACGTCCAGCACTTCGCCCACCATTTCGGGGTCGAGCGCCGAAGTGGGTTCGTCAAACAGCATGATCGAAGGCTGCATGGCCAGTGCGCGGGCAATGGCCACGCGCTGCTGCTGCCCGCCAGAGAGCATGGCGGGATACACATTGGCCTTGTCGCTGATGCCGACTTTTTTGAGCAGGGTCAGGGCGCGTGCGTTGGCCTCTTCGCGCGAGAGCTTGCGCAAATGGCGCGGCGCGAGGGTGAGGTTTTCAAGCACTGTTTTGTGTGGAAACAGGTTGAACTGCTGAAAAACCATGCCCAGATTCTGACGCATCTCGTTGATGTTGTTCTCATCGCTCTGGATGTCCTGTCCCTGAACGATAATGCTGCCCTGGTCGATCTGCTCGAGCCGGTTGATGGAGCGCAGCAGGGTAGACTTGCCGGAACCGGAAGGCCCGATAATGACCACCCGTTCCCCGGGCGCAATATCCAGACACACGTCCTGCAAGGCAGGCAGTGAGCCAAAGTACTTCCAGACGTGACTGATGGAGATAATGGGGGCAGCGCTATTTTCCGTCATAGTAGTTCAGCCTGGATTCCATGATGCTCACGGCCTTGGAGAGCACAAGGGTGATGATGAGATAAATAATGGCCACCAAGGTGTATGTTTCAAAGTACAGGTAGGTGGTACCCACAAAGCTGCGCGCGCGCTGCATGATGTCCGGCACGGCCATGATGGACACCAGCGAGGTGTCCTTGAGCATGGCGATACATTCGTTGCCTACGGGCGGCAGAATAGTACGCATGGCCTGGGGCAGCACCACAAGACGCATGGTCTGGTAGCGGTTGAAGCCCAGGGAGCGCGCCGCTTCTGTCTGGCCTTTGCTGATGGCCGTGATGCCCGCTCGAAACACTTCGCCCATGTATGCGCCGTAGCAAAAACTGATGGCAACAACCGCAGACGTTACACCGCTAACCTGCACAAAGCGCGAAAGCGCGTAGTAGATATAAAATATCTGCACAAGCAGGGGTATGCCGCGTATAACTTCTACATAGGTAGAAGCAATAAGATTGATGATGCGGTTGTCTGAAATGCGGCCAAGACCCGTAAGCAGGCCCAGAGGAACAGCACAACAGATGGAAAGCATGGTAATCCTGAATGTGATCAGCACACCGTCCGGCAGATACAGCAAAATGCGCAGGTAGGGCTCGGGCCAGAGAGTGCAAAGGGCAAACAGGGTTCCGATAGCGCCCACCAGGGCAATCGACCAGGCATTGATCAGGCGCCATTCGCGCGGATCAGGGATGGACGCTCCATCCGTGACCATAATGATGTTGCCTTTGCTTCCATCTTTTTTGTCGTGCATCGCAGTCCTTCATGGCAACGCGTTTAAGGCTGGCGGTACTGCGCATCGGCCAGTGGCCAATGGCGTGCAAACCGCCCTTTAATGTGGGTATGCCCGTTGTTACAACTGGCATTGCCCCGGTTTACGCCAAAGGCTTCCGGGCAATGCCCGGAAGCCTTAACAAAAAAACACTAAAAATCAGGTTACTTGGAAGCGCCCATCCACTTTTGCAGCAGCTTGGCTTCCACACCAGAAGCCTTAACTTCCTTGATACCCTTGTTCAGCTTTTCCACCAGATCCTTGCGGCCCTGGCGCACGGTAAAGCCGTAGTATTCTTTTTCTTCAGTCTTGAAAGAAATATTGAGTTTGCCAGCGGTGTCGGCCTTCTTGTTCACATAGTACAAGGCAACCGGGTCATCGCAGATAACGGCGTCAAGGCGACCGCCAAGCATGTCCTGAATGGCCAGGCCCACGTCGTCGTATTCCTTGAGGTCAACGTCCACGCCAGCCTTGCGGATAACAAACACGCCGGTGGTGCCGATCTGGCCGCCAACCTTCTTGCCCTTGAGGTCTGCCAGGGTCTTGATGCTCTTGCCGGTGGGCAGCACCACAGCCTGGGCTACTTCGTAGTAGGGATCAGAGAAGTCAAACTGCTTCTTGCGTTCATCGGTAATGGTCGTGGCAGAGGCCACGATGTCGTACTGGCCGGTGGCCACGCCGCCAAAAATGCCGTCCCAGGCGATGTTGCGCACGTCTACCTCAAAGCCGGCTGCCTTGGCAACGGCCTTGATGAAGTCCACATCAAAACCTTCGGGCTGCTTGTTGGCGTCCAGCATTTCCATGGGAGGCCAGGTGCAGTCGGTGGCCACAACAAACTTTTCCGCAGCCATGGACTGACTGCAAAGCAGAAAAACGGCAACGAGGGCCAGCATTGAACGACGAATCATGTCCACTCCTTAAAATACGGCGGGGCGCTCAGGACAAGCCCGAACGCCCCGCGAAAACGGAACGTTAGTTATTTACCAAGCCACTTTTCGGCAATCTTGCGGTCTTCGCCAGAGGCCTTAACAGCGGCAATACCCTTGTTCAGCTTCTCCACCAGGTCCTTGCGGCCCTTGCGAACGGTGAAGCCATAGTATTCCCTTTCTTCGGCCTTGAACGAAATGTTCAGCTTGCCAGCGGTGTCGGGCTTTTTGTTCACATAGTACATGGCAACCGGGTCGTCGCAGATAACGGCGTCAAGACGACCGCCCACGAGATCCTGAATGGCCAGGCCCACGTCGTCGTATTCCTTGATGTCAGCGCCGGCATTGGCCTTGCGCATAACGAAAATGCCGGTGGTGCCGATTTGGCCGCCGACCTTTTTGCCCTTGAGCTCGGCCAGAGACTTGATGCTCTTGCCAGCGGGCAGAACAACAGCCTGCACCACTTCATAATAAGGGGCAGAGAAATCAAACTGCTGCTGGCGCTCGGGGGTGATGGTCACCGAGGAGGCCACGATGTCGTACTGGCCAGTGGCCACGCCGCCAAAAATGCCGTCCCACGCGATGTTGCGCACTTCTACCTCAAAGCCAGCGGCCTTGCCCATGGCGCGGAGGTAGTCGGTAGAGAAGCCTTCAGGCTGCTTGTTGGCGTCAAGCATTTCCATGGGGGGCCAGGTGCAGTCGCTGGCCACAATGAATTTTTCAGCGGCAGCCGCAGGCCCGCAAAGCAGGGCGAGAGAAACCAGAGCAAGAATTACACGGCGAAACATAGGACCTCCTAACCAGGTTTTTTATGATTCAGGCCCGCCGCTGTATGCGTCGTGGGGGACGCTGCGCCACAGTACACCAGCCGTAATCACTGAAAACGGCAGCTAGCTGCAACGGTCCGTGGTTCGCCGGAAAGCGCGGTGTGCACCAGTAGGGCGGGCTACCAACCAGAAAAGAGCGTCTCACTTTTTAGCGTTGGCGGCCCCCGGCGTCAAGCGCTTCTGGCCGTTGGGCCGACAGTTTACGCGTATTTACCACGCATTGCCGGGCGAGGGGCCTTCGTCCTCGTCATCAACGCCCGTGGCAGTGGGGGTAGCCTGGGCGGTGCGGGCCGCAGAAGGCGGGGGCGTAATGGCCGACATGGGCACACCAGACACGCTGGGCGCACTGGGGGAAATCGGCGCAACAGAAGCAACCGGGGGCGTATGCACCACTGGCACAGGCTGGTCGTCATCGTCGGCGCGCTCGTCGCGCAGGGCCTGCTGCAAAAACCAGTCTTCGCGAATGCGCCACGAGGCCGCCGCCGTGTACGCGGGTGATGAATAGCCAACCGAAAGCACCAGGGTGCGGCGGGCGTGTTCCTGCAAACGTATGAGCAGGGGCGTGAAGTCTGCATCGCCAGAAAGAATGATAAATTCGTCAAAATGGGTGGAGTGTGAAAGGTCGTCCATGCAGTCCATAACAAGATGTATGTCGGTGCTGGTTTTGCCGCGTGTGGTCAGCGGCGGGCAGTCCACCACCTGAAAGGCGCTGCGGATAAAGGGGTTGCGGTATTCCTGGTATCTCTGCGGGTTCAGGTAGCACATGCGCTTTAAAATGCGGCGGCGCACGCCTTCACCATAAAGAATGCGCAGGGCATGGTTTTCTATCCAGCGTACCCATCTGTAGGGCACAGAGCCAAAAGCGCGCGCAGCCTCTGGGTCAATTTCAAGAAAACGGGTGTAAATATTGTCGAAATCAACGTATAGAGCACTGAATACTTCGTCAAAACCGGTAAATCTGGCCATATGTACCTCAATGGTGAATAATTTATCGCAAAAGTATATTTTGCATGTTCCGCTAATGCAAGGAATTTACCAACACTTGAATTTATGCCCGTCAACGGGTACATCTTGCGCCGTAATCCACACCCAAACAAGGCGATAATCGCTGTGCTGAATATATTTGCTGAAGTAAAAAAACAGGCTCTGCTGGTACGGCAAATGCTGAGCGATGCCGT
Source organism: Deltaproteobacteria bacterium (assembly GCA_009929215.1). GTDB lineage: Bacteria > Desulfobacterota > Desulfovibrionia > Desulfovibrionales > Desulfovibrionaceae > Desulfovibrio. The sequence continues at coordinate 6,071 of SAAX01000014.1, forward strand.
GCGTGATCCGGCGGGTGCGCCGTGGGGCAGGTGGCTTTTCTGGTCGTTCTGGATTTCGTTGGCAAGCTTTCCCATTGGCTATGGGGCGCGCGAAGTTTTGCCCCTTGTCAGCTTTATATTCCTTCTATTTTACTACCGCTACAACTGGCGGCAAAGCGTGCTGCGCAGGCTTGATGCAAAGCCGCTTTTTTATTGTCTTTGGGGCATGATCGCCATTGGCGTGTTTTTTTCAGAGCATATCTGGGTTTCTGTACTGCATGCGGGCACGGGCATCAACAAGGGTTTTATTCTGCCCTTTATTGCCATGGAATCTGTACGCAGCGAACAAGACCTGCGCCGCCTTGTGTGGGCCAGTGTGCTGGCCTGCTTCTGGCAGGGGCTCGACGGTCTGCATCAGGCGCTGACCGGGGTTGATTTTATCATGGGCTATGCCTGCAATGCGGGCAGGCTCACGGGCAGCCTGGGCGATTACACCGTGGGCAACTACATTGCGCTGGCGCTTATTCCTGCCTTTTCGCTGTGGTTCATACTGCGCCGCACTCTGTCTCCCCTTGCCTCGGCCCTGCTGTGGTTTGCAACGCTGTGGCCCGCCTTTTATCTGTTGGTGGGGGCGGCCAGCCGCAGTGGCGCACTGGCTGTTGCCGCATCGGTTGGCTTGTGGATACTGCTGCGCGGCGGGAGCGCCCGCTGGAAGCTTGCCGGAATTTCGCTTGGTATCTTGCTGATCGTGCTGCTGTTGCAGGGCCGGGCCGGTATTGGCGCGGTAGAGAGCGATGGCCGTTGGAGCCTGTGGAATCTGGCATGGCAGGTATTTTGCGAACACCCCTGGCTGGGAGCCGGGGCGGGACGCTATAACGAGGCATTTCGGGCACTTGGCCTTGCACCGAATAAAGACGCCATAACCATCAGCCATCCGCACAACCTGTATCTCGACATGCTCTATGCGCATGGTATTATTGGCTTTGCGCTAGGCATGATATTTTTGATGGGCTTTATCTGGTGGGGGTACAGGCGCATTCGTCCCCGTTTGCTGTCCGAGCTTGAGGGCAACAGCCCCAGCATCTACTGGCGCATGACGGCCTGGTTCTGGATTGGCTTTGGCGGCTGGCTGGTCAACGGTATATTCGGGCACGATTTTTACCGCATATGGTGGTTGGCCCTTGCCATGAGTCACCTTGGCGTCATGATTGGCGCGGTGGTGAATGGGCTGGATTCCAGCCCCGAAGAATTTGCGGATCAGGCCCGGCGGGATGAAGCCCCTGCCGTGGGTTCTGCAACCACATAACCTGCCGTACTTTTTGAAATAGGAGAACGGTTCCGCATGTCAGTCGTGCGGAACCGTTCTTTGATTCTAGCGGTCAGAGGAGCGGTTACTGGTCGGTAAAGTCTTCTGCACTGGTCTGCTGGCTGCCGTGGCCGCGCAGCACTTCCATGGCCTGTTCCTTGGTGAGCACTCGGCCCACACAGCGCGAGTGCTGGCGCTTGTTTTCGGGGCAATAGCCCATCTGCACACAGCTTGGGCCAGCGCCTGCAAACAGGTCGGGCGCGGCTTTGCGGCTGAGGCGCAGCATCTGCCATGCCAGATGGCGTATTTCGTGCTGGGCGTTACGGCAGCAGCGTATGGCAAACCAGTCGAGCAGAGCGTGGGCGTTCATGCCAATGATGGCCTTGAATTCCGTGGCCTGGGGCTTGAGGTAACGCAGGTCTTCTTCTGGCAGGCCCGCATTGAGGCCTTCGTCGTACCACTGGCGCGAAATCTCGGCCAGATCATGCCCGCTCAGGTTGGCGGTGTGGCCGTCGGGCAGGGTAACCTGCGCGGTAAATTCCGCCACGCTGCGCGGGTACACCACCGAATAGCTGCGCTTGCCGTTCAGTTCTGCCCGCCCGGATTTGATCAGGTACGAGGCAAGGCGCTTGCGCACCAACTGGGTTTCGGTAACGCGCGAATAGCCCTCTACGCCAAACAGAAAAAAGTCGAATTCAAGCGCAGCCCTGTGGCCGGAATCGAGAATGTTTTGCACGATCTGGCGCGAATAGGGCGAAGCCACTATTTCTTCCAGATCGCGCTCGCTGCGCACAAAGCGGGCGGCAATATCCGTATAGATTTTTCCGCCACCTGCCAGCAGCACTACTTTGCCGTTGCCGGTGAATTTTTCTTCAAGCATGGTACTCCGCCTCGTTATTATTGAAAGGGGACTATAGGGCAAAGAGCCCTTGCGGGCAAGGCGGGGCAGAGGCTGCAGCCCAATCCTCGGCAGGCATTAAATGCCCGTTCTGCGCGGGTTTTAAGGCTGACGTCTTGACATGGCGCTGGCAAAACGACAGACTTGCAGAGTTTTTTACGCAACCAGCGGTTTGCCCTGCACAGGCAGAAAAACCGCTGCCGCCGACGCAATAGAACCCCGGCAGAACCCCAGCAGCATCAAGGAGATCACATGAGCCAGCATTCCGCCCCTTACGGCAAACCCGACAGCAAGGGCTTTTTTGGGGCCTACGGCGGGCAGTTTGTACCAGAGCCCCTCAAGGCCCGTCTGGACGAAGTGGCGGAAGCCATGAAGGCCGCCGAGGCGGATCCCTCCTTTCAGAAAGAGCTGGATTATCTGTGCTCGCACTACACCGGGCGGCCCAACCCCGTGTTCCACTGCGCCAATCTGAGCCGTACCCTTGGCGGCGCCCAGATATGGCTCAAGCGCGAAGACCTCAACCATCTGGGTGCGCACAAGATCAACAACACCCTTGGGCAGTGCCTGCTGGCAAAGCGCATGGGCAAGAAGCGCGTCATCGCCGAAACCGGCGCGGGCCAGCACGGCGTTGCCACTGCCGCCACCGCCGCCCTTATGGGGCTTGAGTGCACCATCTGTATGGGCGAAGTGGACATGGAGCGCCAGCACCTCAACGTGATCCGCATGGAAATGCTGGGCTCGCGTGTGGTTGCCGCCAAATCTGGCCAGCGCACCCTCAAGGAAGCCGTGGACGAAGCCCTGGGCATGTGGATTGAAGACCCCAAAATGTTCTATGTGCTTGGCTCTGCCGTGGGGCCGCACCCGTATCCCTATATGGTGCGTGTTTTTCAGTCTGTGGTGGGGCGCGAAGCCCGCGCCCAGATGCTGGCCGAAACCGGGCGTCTGCCCAGCGCCTGCCTTGGCTGCGTAGGCGGCGGCTCCAACGCCATTGGCCTGTTCGCGGGCTTTCTGGAAGATACCGACGTGCGCCTGCTGGGCGTGGAACCCGGTGGCCGTGGCAACTGCTACGGTGAACACGCGGCTTCGCTGTGCCTGGGCGAACCCGGCGTCATGCACGGTTTCAATTCCTACATGATCAAGGATCCCACGGGCGACGCGGGCGAGGTGTACTCCATCTCTGCCGGGCTTGATTACCCCTCTGTGGGGCCGGAACATGCCCTGCTGAAGGATATGGGCCGCGCCGAATATGTCAGCGTGACCGACAAGGAAGCTCTGGACGCCTTTTTCTCCCTTTCGCGCCACGAGGGCATCATTCCGGCTCTGGAATCTTCGCACGCACTGGCCCACGCCATGAAGATGGCCCCCGAAATGTCCAAGGACGACATCTTGCTGGTGAACCTTTCTGGCCGTGGCGACAAGGACGTGGCCCAGGTGGCAGAAATGATGCAGAAGGGGCAGATATAGGGGCTTTGCCCCCATTACGACTGGTTGTTTTACGGCAGGCCGGGGTTTGACCCCTTGCGCATACGCCGTACCGTACATACTTTGCAGGAGGAGCGCGGGGGATGAGGGCTTTTGCTTTCTCCCCCGCACATTCCTTTTTATCCCTTTTTAAAACCCCTGCGCGGCCATGCAAAAGCCCGAACCTTCCAGTATCCCCCTCACGCCCGGTGTGTATCTTTATAAGGATGCTAAGGGCCGCATCATCTATGTGGGCAAGGCACGCGTGCTGCGCCGCAGGGTGCTTTCGTATTTTCGGCCAGAGGGCCTGCCCGCCAAAACCCGCGCCATGCTTTCGCATGCCGTGAGCATCGAATACCTGACCACCACTACAGAAAAAGAAGCCCTGCTGCTCGAGGCCAGTTGCATCAAAAAGCACCGGCCCCACTACAATATCGTGCTGCGCGACGACAAGCAGTACGTGCTTTTTCGTATCAATCCCAAGCATCCCTTTCCACGGCTTGAAGTTGTGCGGCAGGCGCGGCGCGACGGCGCGCGCTATTTTGGCCCCTTTACTTCGGCTCTGGCCGCACGCGAAACGTGGAAGCTCCTGCACCGGGCCTTTGCCCTGCGGCGCTGCACCGACAAGGCCATGAAAAACCGTGTGCGACCCTGCCTGTACCACTTTATGGGGCAGTGCCCCGCACCCTGCATGGGTTTGGTCACCTCGCAGGAATACAACGAAAACGTGCGCAAGGTGACTGATCTGCTTCAAGGCCGCTCGGCAGAGCTGCTGGGCAGCCTGCGCACGGCCATGGAGCAGGCCGCCGAAGAACTGGAATTTGAAAGGGCCGCCAGCCTGCGTGACCAGATACGCGCTGTGGAAAGCACCGTGGAGCGGCAGGCGGCAGTATTGCCCGGCGGCGGCGATATGGACGCCGTGGGCCTGTTTGCGGCAGACCGGGGGCTGGCCCTTGGGCTGCTGTTTGTGCGCAACGGCGCGGTAACAGACGGGCGGGCCTTTTATTGGCCAGGGCTGACCTTTGAGGACGCGCCAGAGCTTTTGTGGTCGTTCATGGGGCAGTATTACAGTCAGGCCACGCCGCCCCCGCGTGTGCTTTTGCCGTGGATTCCCGTTGATCAGGAAGACGCGGAGGATGGCGGGGGCAACGAGAGCATGGAAGACGCGCCGCAGGCTGGCGGGCTTACCACCCGCGAAACCCTGGAGCAGACCCTGGCAGACCGCCGGGGCGGGGCCGTGCGCATTGTGCCGCCGCAGCATGCGGGCGACAACCAGCTCATCGACCTTGCCCAGTCCAACGCCAGGGAAGAAGCGCGGCGGCAGGAGCAAAAGTCGGAGCTGAATATTCTGGAGCGGCTGGCCAGGGCACTGAACCTGCCAGAGCCGCCCGCGCGCATCGAATGCGTGGACGTTTCGCACACCGGCGGTCAGCAAACCCGCGTGGGTATGGTGGTGTTTGAAGACGGCAAGCCAGAGCGTTCGCAATACCGGGCCTATGCCATGCCTGACAGCGGCGACGACTACGCAACCCTGTATGCCTGGGTGGCACGCAGGCTGGAGAGTGGTGCTCCCTGGCCAGACCTGCTGCTCATAGACGGCGGGCGCGGCCAGCTGAGCGTTGTGCAGCGGGCGTTGCGCGAGGCGGGCAAGGAAGACCTGTTTGCCCTTGCCGCCATAGCCAAAGCCAGGGACGAGGAGGGCCACGCCGACCGCCGTGCTGGCAATGTGGCCGACAGAATTTTTGTGCCCAACCGGGCCAATCCGCTGCCATTGCGTGAGGGCGGGCCAGAACTGCTCTTTTTGCAGAATGTGCGCGACAATACCCACCGCTTTGCCATTGGCCGCCATCGCAGGGCGCGGCAGGGCGCGGCCCTTTCAGGCGAGCTCATGCGCTTGCCGGGCATTGGCCCTGCAACGGCGCGGCTGCTGTGGGACAACTTTGGCAGTGTGGAAGCCATGCGGGCCGCCAGTGTGGACGATTTGTGCAAGATATCCGGCATTGGCCCTGCCAAGGCAGCCCTGCTGCGCGAAAAACTGCGCGGCCTCGACTGATTCGTTCAACGGAATGTCGCCCATAAAAAAAGCCCCCAAAGGGGCTTTTTGCGTATCTGAAAAGCGGAGCAGATAAGGGGCGGAATCTATTTGCCCCAGAGCAGCAGCAGGGGGTGGGCGGGCAGCAGTTCCTCAAGGGGAATCTCCACCTTTTGTGCGCCAGCCATGCCGGGGGCCACCTGATAGGGCTGAAAGTTGATGCGCAGGCCCGAGGGGGTCAGTGTAAGGCTGGCAAAGTTCTCTGGCACGGGGTTCAGGCCCGTGCGCAGCATCTGTTCCTGGCGCATGCCGCCCAGGCGCTGGCTCAGCTCCTTGTGCGACCATGCAGACATGATGGCCAGAGCGGCGTCGGGATCTTCAAAAATATCCACCAGTCCAAGCCGCTGCCCGCTGATCAGGCTGTAGTTGAGCGTCATGACGTCCAGATTGCCCTGCGCACTGCCGGTGTATGTCCATACTTCAAAGGTGATGCTGAGCGCCTTGTCGGAAGGATGGCTGACCGTGTACGAACTCCACAACTCGGGGACCGGGCGGTTTTTATCCGGGTAGAGCCCTGGCGAGCTGAAGGTTTCTTCAAATGCGTCGGCAATACCGGTGGCCCAATTGCGGATATTTGCGTCAATGGCGCGTACCCCCACCGAGGGGTAGCTGAGGTTGATATCCGGCTTGTCGCCCTGGTTGGTGCGCACTATTTGGTGTTCAATGATGCCGGGGCGGCGTGAGCCGGAAATGATGGCTGCTGCCGCATCTTTGTCGGTTTTTATCTGGCCTTGACTGTCGGCAACCGGCTCTTTGGGGCCGGGGTTGCCGGGGGCTGTATTGCTGGAAGCAGAGCTGGCCGCCAGTTCGCGGCCAGGGGTGCTTTCTGTCGTATCGGATGTATTGCTGTCTGCCTGATGTGCCGCAGCGGCTGTGAGCTGCTGCGTTTCGCCCAAAGCCGGGTCGCCCTGTTTGTCTGCCTGAAGGGCATCGGCAACAAGGATATCATCGGGTGCGGCAGAGGCTTCGGGCTGGGGCAAAGTTTCTTTGTTGTTCAAAGCTGCGGCTTGGGCTTGAGAAGATCCCGCAGTCTGCATTTCTGGCAAACGGGCAGCTGTGGCCGCTTGTGCAGAGAGCAGCAGCGTAAAAAGCAATAGAGCAACTAGGCGAGACATATCATTCCATTAAACGGCCATACCGACAGGCCGAGGGGGTTGGCGGCAAAGCCCGCATGCAAGCCGCAGGGGCAGGCATGCGGGCGTAGAATACAGTGTTAAACCTTGAAACCTTCGCGCAGGCGCAGTAAACCGCGCCAGTTGCGCAGCAGCAGCACCGCCGCCAAAACCAGATACACCTGCGCAAAGAAAGAATGCAGGCGCAGCGGGTCGTGGGCAAGCCCCAGCAGGGCTTCAATATGCACGTCGTACATGGGCGAGAGCAACTGGGCCGCAAACAGTACGAGCAGCCAGACCGCTTCGCGCACCTGTAGGCGCAGATCAACCAGCAGGGCTACGGCAAACAGGGATTGCCCGGCCGTCAGTAGTATTTCCTGAAACTGGTGGGTGTCAAGGTTTATAGAGGGTGAAAGAGAGCCAAATGACGCGGCGTAGACACCGGGAATCATGCCCACGAGCAGTGTCCACTGGTTGAGCTTGGACGAAAGCAGGCTGCCCAGCGCCAGCGAGGCGTTGCCGCGCGCGGCAAACATGAGGGCAATGATGAATTCGGGCGATTCAGAGGCTATGGGCGCAAGCCACTGCACCAGCAAAAATTCGTTGATGCCAAGCAGCTTGCCGCTGGCCACCAGACTTTCGCTGAACGGTTCGGCATTGCACATGATAACCAGCGCAGAGAATAGAAAAATCGCAATGACACTGCGCAGGCGCACTTTTTTTGCAAATTGTGCCAGCAGGGCGGCGGGGCCTTCGGGTTCTTCTTCTTCCACAGGTCTGCGGGCAATGATGCAGATGTACCAGATATAGATGCCCAGCAGGGCAAGGCCGTCAATCCAGGTCAGCGAACCCTTGAGCGGAATAAACAGGGCGTACAGGGTTGCCAGGCCGAGAAAGAGCACGTCTGTGCGCTTGTCGGCGGGCAGGGATACGCCCGTGTGAAACTTGCCCGCAAACACAAGTACAATGGCCGACCAGCCCACGCCTATGAGCAGCCGGTTGGCCCCGGTCATGTTGGCAATGGCGTAGTGCGAATACTCGCTCTCGGGGTGTTGGCCTGCCATCCAGGTAAAGTACATGTCCACGGCGTATTCGGGCAGCACGGCAATAAAGGCCACCACAGCCACGGCAACAGCCTGGGGAATGTCCATCTGGGCAACCTCGCAGGCCCAGGTGAGCAGAAACGAAGCGCCCAGAATGGCCATGCCCGAAAGTACGGCCACCAGCAGGGGCGAAACATCGGGATGGAGAAAACGTATGCTAACCCCGGGCAGGGTCATGCCCACAGCAATAATGTAAGGGCGCAAAGCGCGAAATGTCATATGGTCTCCTTAAAATAAAAAAAAGACCTTGGCGTTAACGCCAAGGTCTCACTAATCGGCAGAACCGATGGCGACACCAGGCCAATGGCCATGCTGTTGACGTCGCCGGGGTTTCAAGAACCCAGTTACTCCCCTTGAGCCCTCTCAATAGCCGCAGCAGCCCCGGCTGTCAATGCTTCTGCGCGGCAAAACCGCTCCATGAGCCGATTCTGCGGACATTTATACATTGCGCTTGCAGCGGCACTTGCCAGCACAGTGGGCTGCGGCTAGAGTGGCGGGGAATAATGAGTCGGTTTTTATCGGCCAGCCTAGGAGTCTTTTTGTGAATATTACTTGCCCGCGTTGCAGCTTTAGCCGCGAATTGCCCGCCGACCGTGCGCCTTCCAAGGCCGTAATCGCCACCTGCCCCCACTGTGCCTGCCGGTTTCGCTTTGTGCCCGGTACTGGCGTGACAGATGTGATCTCTGAACCGCCGGAGCCTGTCGTCCATGACGAACAGCAGGGCGGCCAGCCGCAGTCTGCCGAATCTGGTTATTCCCAGCCCCCGCAAGGTGGCTGGCACGGCGGTGACGATGATCCCCTGCCTCCTGGTGCCATAGTTCCCGGCAGTTCCAGCCCCCGTAACCGTGCAGGCGCTGATGCGGATGCCGAGCCCGATCCCGAACCGCGTTACACCACTCGACCGGGCGACCGCAGGCAGGGCGCGGGAAAAGATGCGCCGGAAGCTGACGAGGCAAAAACCCTTGGCAACCTTTGGGGATTGCTGGGCGGTAAAAGTATTTTTGGGCAGCGGGGCGGCAAGCAGGGCGACGACGCCAATAACCGTGATGCCAGCAGGCCTGATGGCCGCGACGATGACGACCGCGACCACCGCAGGCCGCAGAATGGCAAGTCGCAGCGCAGTGCCTTTGGGGCAAGCAATGAACATGCGGACGATAACCGCACCGCCAGCGAGGCCTATGCGCGTGAGGCCGCCCGTTTTGAAAACGGCGATGAAGACGGCCAGCGTGTGCCCGCCAACCCGTGGGACGCAGCCCCGGAGCCGGACGGCTGGATACCCGCTTTTTACCACACCTGCATGCGGGTCATGTTTGGCGCGCACAATTTTTACGAGCATGTGCGTGCCGATACGCCGCAGGTGCGGCCCTTGGCATTTTATCTGATTATCAGCATTGTTCAGGTGGTTATAGAAAGGGTCTGGTCGGGCCTGTTTTTGTCGCTCATGTCACCCAGCGCCGCATCTGATCCAGAGCTGGAAAAAATGCTCATCTTGCTGTCGCCCCAGCTCAGCCTGCCCATGACCATTTTGCTCAAAACGGGCGTTTCGGTGGTGCAGCTGTATGTGCTTACGGCCCTGATGCATTTTACCTATGGGTTTATCACCGGCAAAAGGCCCGAATTTTCGCTGGTGTTTCAGGTGGCGGCCTATGCTGCCGCCCCCTCACTGCTGTGCGTTGTGCCGCTGCTGGGCTCCATTGTGGGCTTTATATGGATGATTGCCTGCGTGCTGGTGGGCTGCCGCACGGTGCTTAACCTCACATGGCCTCAGGCATTCATGGGCTTTGCACCCGTGGTGTTGCTGCTTGCGCCCCTCTTGTTGCAGGTGATGAAGGCCGCCCAATTCTGAGGATAGCCATGACCCGCTTTTGGCGAAAAATTGCGCAATTCTGGCATGAATTTCGCAAATGTCGTAAATATGGCGCAACCATAAAGCCGGATTCCATCCGCGCACAGGCCGAAGACCTTGGGCATCTGGCGGAACTGGCCGGGCGAAGTGGTGCGCTGGCAGAAGCGGAGTCGCGCCATTTGGCGCAGCTAGGGCAGGAAATGCGCAGCCTTGTGCTCATGACCCGGCAAACCTCGTTTTGCAGTATCCCGGCAGAAAAACGCCGGGATCTCTACGAAAGTTTGTCGCAGGCCAGACAAAAGCTGCTCGATTCCATGCAAAAGTCATGTCTGGCCTCGGAGAAAACGCAATGATCCTTCTTCAGAATGAACGCAGGGGCACAGGCCGTGGCTTGCAGGCTTGCAGGCGCGCGGCACTGGTGGCGTCGCTGGTTGTGATACTGCTGCTTGGCGGCTGCGCCACGCCCCACGACGACAGCTACCAGACCGTCAATGTTACAGGCGACTTTGGCACGCCCTTTCAGGTGCAGATAAACAATTTTGTTCGCCGCCAGCCCCCGGCTGTCTATGTGGCCCCAAAGTCTGCACTGGGGCGTCGCCCCCGTGCCCTGTTTGTTCCCCTGCGCGCCACCCAGCAGATTGCCAATCCCGTGAGCTTCAGCGAGATGCTCTCGCGTCAGGTATGGCAGGTATGGCTGTCGCTCAATGCCTTTCAGGCGCTGGAATACGCCCCGCAGGGCGCGCCCTATGAGCCCTCGCGCGCCATCGCCCTTGCCCGGCAGAAGGGGGCAGAAATGGTGGTGGGCGGCTATATCAATCATTATATGGATGGCGGTACAGGCGGTACCAGTTCCATTTCGCTGGCCATTGAAGTGTACGATGCCCGTACTGGCGTGCAGCTGTGGTCAATGGCCCAAGGCGGCATGATGGAAGCGCGCCAGGTGCACGATTTCTATCTTTTCTCCATACGCGAGCGTAACCCCGGCGATCCCTCGGGCTTTATTGCCCGTTCGCTGGCATGGGACATGGGGCGCGAGGTTCTGGCCTGGGTAGACCCCTCGTCCAAGGAAAAATCGTTTTTTGACACCGTATTTGGCAGCAAGGCTTTTTAAGCCTGTGTGCCGTCCTTTTAGCAGCCCGGCCTGTCAGTAAGGCGGGGCTGCTAAAAAAAGATGAATTTTGCCCGCGCTGCTCCCTATTGTGATTTTTAAAACAATCGGGGCTGTGCGGGCATTTTTATCAGGTTATCAAGCAGGATATGATGCGTGGCTGTGCATGGGCTGCGCGGGGGGCAGGGCATACGGCCTTGCCGTGTTTTCTTCCTCATCTAAGGAAAAAGCTCTGTTTGACGAAGGCCTTGTCACAGGTTAAGTATTGATAAATACTAGGGCTGTTCACTTCATCACAAGCTGCTTTTGTTATGGCAGGGCTGTAAAGGGTTCATTTTTTACAATCCTTTGTTTGCCCGAAAACAGAATGTGGTGTAAAAGCAGTTCCTTGCCGGTCATTCCCCATGTTGGGCAACGTGTAAGGGAAGCGGCAGAAAGGAGTTTAGCCGTGTGCGCCAAGATGCAAGGCATTTATTTTGACAAGCAGGACAGAGACATACTGGCCCTGGTCAACCGTATTCTGGAATCCGACGGTAAGCAGTCGGACACGTTTTTGTTTGACCCCAGCCTGCACCCCCACGGCATCAAGGAACTGGTGGCTACGCCCGTTTCGCGCATGGCCTATGCGGTCATAAACCTGCTGCGCAACCTTCAGGCCGGGCGCACCCAGGCTCGCGACCGTCTGCTTGCCTTAAAAACCTTGTACGACGAAGTGCTCAACAGTGCGCATTCTGCCCTGCGGCGCAACACGGCACGCGCCCTCATGCAGATCATGAAAAGCATGGTGCGCGCCCACGGCAACCAGCTAGAACAGCTCAAACTGGCCCACGATTTCAGGCGCACCGTGCAGGGAACCCCCCGCGTGGTGCGGCGCATGCTTGCCCGCTACCATCTGCCCGAGATGCCCGAAAGCTGGAACCAGCTGGCCTTTGACGACCATGTGTACGATGCCAACACCAAGGGGCGCAAAAGCCCCACGCACCTGATCATGGATGCCTGGATCAAGGGCATGCGTTCGCTTACCGTGGCCTACGAATACTGGGTGCAGCCAGACGCCGCGCGCGAAATTTTGCGCGCCGCAGAAATTACGGGCATTGCCGTGCGTATTGGCCTGGAATATCATCTGCCGTTTTACGGGCGTTTTATCAGCCTTTTCTGGATTCCCCGTGGTTTCAGTTCCAACGAGGATTTTCTGGAGTTTTTGCACAGTCCCAAGATGGCCGAGCTTATGAAGCGTGGTCATGAGGTGCTGCGTTGGCGGCGCGAGCGCGTGCTGGAAAGTCTGGAATTGTGGAACGAGCACCAGCGCCCGCAGCTTGAAGCCCAGTGGGAAGTGCCCGTGCCGGAACTGACCGGCGAGGATTTTTTGCGTCATGTGGGCCGTGGGCAGGCCTCTGGCCTGCATCTTGCGGAAGCCCTGCACCAGCATGTGCTGCCATCGCTGCGTGAACGCGCTGCTCTGCTGCGCGAGCGTGGCGATGCCGAGGCCACAGCCGAGCTGGCCTTTCTGGAAAATATGGGTGCAGAATACATTGCCGATAACTGGCTCTCGCCCATCGAACACCCAGAAATGCCCGATCTCAACAACCCCTGTGCGCACGGCGACCTGCCGCCGCTCATGCAGCTTTCAGTGGGTGAGCTGACCCGCGAACTGACCGAGCTTAATCCCGGTTACCGGCTTGTGCTCACCACCAAGGGCCTGAGCGTCGAAGATGTGGCAGAATTGTTGTGGGACAGCCAGGGTAGCATTAGCCACCTGGAAATTTTCAACATGCGCGGCTGGATGGAAGGCAAGCATGCCTGCCTCAAGGCCATCAGCGAATTGCAGCAGGCGCTCAACGAAGGTCTGGGCCCGCGCGTAAAGCAGATGATTCGTCTTATGGTACGGCGCATGGGCAATCAGGACGAAACGCGGGCTGCCAAGTTCAGGCACATTTTGCACAACGTGCCAAAATTGTGGGAGCATTACCGCAACAAGCCCCTGGGGTCACGGCTTGGCACAAGTTCTGTGAGCCGTGATTCTTACGGCATGGGTTTTGTGCTGCGCGAAACACTGCCCGCACGCAGCCGCAAATTTTATGCCCGCGACCAAAAGCAGCCAGAAATCCCCGTATGCTCGCCGGTTGAGGAATGCGTGCGCTACATCAAGCCCCGTAATCCTTCGCCTTGGCAGCGGGCCTTGAGCGTGCTGAACCACCTGCCGGGGTGCCGCCATCTGGGTATGGAACGCCACACCTTGTGGAAAACCGCCAGCGTGGACTTCAGGGTATGCGGCAAGGGCAATGTGCTCAATCTGGGTGGCCTGAGCCTCACGAGCGGCAACGGCCTGCTGCCCAAACAGCAGGAAAAGGAAAACGCTCCTCTGGGTTCTGCCTATCTCAACAGCACTATTTGCAACTGGCTTAAGGTGCTGCTGGGCTTTTGCCCCGCGTTTTTTTCCTTTATGTACACCCAAAACTGGTGGTTTCTGGCCTGGTTTGGTACGTTCATATGGTTTGGCATTACAGGCGTGCGCAACGTCGTGCAGATGGTCATGGCTGCCAAGGGGGCCACTCGCTCCACACTTATACACTGGCGCGATCAGGTAAACGTGAGCCGCCTTTGCGACTCGCTCATGTTCACGGGTTTTTCGGTCTTGCTGCTGGAAATGCTGGTGCGCGTGCTGCTGCTCGACAGAACTCTTGGCATCACGGCGGCCCAGACCCCCTGGGTGGTTTTTGGCGTGCTCAGTCTTGTAAACGGCATATATCTGTGCGCGCACAATGTGTTTCGCGGTTTTCCCAAAGAGGCGTCCATCGGTAACCTTTTCCGCAGCTTGCTGGCCATTCCCGTTTCGTCTCTCTACAATATGATATTGTACCAGACCGCCTATCTTTTGGGCGTGGACAATCCCGCCATGTATCTTGTGCCCAGTGCTGCGGTTATTTCCAAAATGGCATCGGACACAGTGGCGGCCATTATTGAAGGTTATGCCGACAGCCAGGTGAACCTGCGTATGCGCAGGTGGGATTATCGCAGCAAGCTGACCAATGTTTTTGATTGCTATACGCGCCTTGAGCTTCTGTTTCCCGATGAAGATGCGCTGATCAAGCTGGCCAAGCCCGGAGGCTTGCAGGGCAGCGGCGGCGTGATGGGCAAGGAAATTGAGCGGGCCTTTATCATTAATGCCCTTGACCTCATGTATATCTGGTTTTACCAGCCGCGCGCGCAGGATGCCTTTCGTCAGATTGCCAGAGCCCTGCCCGAGGCCGACCGCAACGTGCTGGCGCGGGCTCAGCTTGTGCTTACGCGAGAGCGCGAGGTAAGTCAGATGCTGGTGGATGGCCTGCTGGGACGCAATTTTTCTCGTCCACTGGCCTTTTATCTGGACAAGCGTAAGGAATATCTGCGTCGGTTAAGCCGTATGTGCCGCCCTGGAAAAATGCGCGAACCCGGTACTTTCTAACGGATAAAAATATTTTTTATGGCTGGCCAACAGCCTGGAAAAATGCTATATTGATCTGTAACGGTTTGTTTTTACAGAAAATTGACACGTTTATGCATGGAGCGCGAATTCACAATCCTGCTCCCCAACTGCGGCGCAAGCCGCCGCTGACGGGCCTTGGCCCGCCATACAGGCGAAGTATGGGAACGACGCGGTTCCCTTCTTCAGGCCACCGGCAAAAGGCAACTTTTGTCGGTGGCTTTTTTCGTTTTTGGGTTGCGCGAGATATCGATTACAAAACAATCCTATTATATCACAGTTTTGATTAAAGCGTGTACGTTGTGTGTTCAATCAATCAAAGATGAATTGTGTATAAACGAATCCCACATTGCAAAAGATTGTGCAAAAAATAACTTGGAAATGCTATAATGAAGAGAAAAAAAGAACTACACAATTGCAATGATATGCTTGCATTGACATTTTATATGGGATATTTTTTCCCACAGGAGTAATCCTTACTTACGACAGAGCAGCGCAATACTGATGTTGCCATTACAACTAAAGGAGTCACGAATGAGTACAGATCTTAAGAGCATGCATATGGGTCAGATCACCTCGTTCTTTATCCCCAACGTCACGCTGGTGGGCGAAGGGTGTTCCAAAGAGATTCCTGTGCGTTTAAAAAGCATTGGCGGCGCCAAGCCTCTGGTTGTCACCGACCAGGGCATCGTGAATGCCGGTATTCTTAAAACGATTACCGACATTCTTGATGCCGCCAAGATGAAGTATGCCATATACGATAAAACTATCCCCAACCCCACCGACAACAACGTTGCCGAAGCCTTTGAAGTGTACAAAAAGGAAAAGTGCGACAGTATCGTTACTCTTGGTGGCGGCAGCTCGCACGACTGCGGCAAGGGCGTGGGCTTTCTGGCTGGCAACGGCGGCAAGATCCATGACTACGAAGGCGTGGACAAGTCCAAAAAACCCTTCCCCCCCTATGTTGCCGTAAACACCACGGCTGGCACGGCCTCGGAAATGACGCGCTTCTGCATCATCACCGATACCTCGCGCAAGGTTAAGATGGCCATTGTTGACTGGCGCTGCACCCCCAGCGTTGCCATCGACGATCCCATTCTGATGATGGGCATGCCCCCGGCGCTTACCGCCGCCACGGGTATGGACGCCCTGACCCATGCCGTGGAAGCCTATGTTTCTACCGCGGCCACGCCCATGACCGATGCCTGCGCTGAAAAAGCCATGGAATACATCAACCGCTATCTGCGCCGCGCCGTTGCCAACGGTCGCGATAAAGAAGCCCGCGAAGGCATGTGCTACGCCCAGTATCTCGCCGGTATGGCCTTTAACAACGCCAGCCTTGGCCACGTACACGCCATGGCCCACCAGCTTGGCGGTTTCTACGACCTGCCCCACGGCGAATGCAATGCCATTTTGCTGCCGCACGTGTGCGAATACAACCGCATCTCGAGCCGCCGCCGCTTTGGCCGCATTGCTCAGCTGCTGGGCGAACTGACCCAGGGCATCAGCGCTGACGAAGCTTCGCGCAAGGCCATTACCGCCATCAACATTCTTTCCAAGGACGTGGGTATTCCTGACGGCCTGATCGCCCTTGGCAAAAAGTATGGCAAGGAAGTGCGCGAATCCGACATTCCTACCATGACCGCCAACGCCCAAAAGGACGCATGCGGCCTCACCAACCCCCGCACCATGACTGATGCGGCTGTGGCCGCCATTTACAAGGCTGCCCTGTAGCTGAAAGAGTGTTCCCAAAGCCTGAGCCACCTTCTGGTTGTTCTGGCTTTGGGGAGCAGATTAACGCAAAAAGCGGCGTGGATTTCTCCATGCCGCTTTTTGCGTTTGGGGGCAGACCGTGCCCGCAGAGCCGAGCCTCAGGGGCGTATGATCTTGCTAGCCAGATCAAGGCTGGTGACAATATCCAGCATGTTTGAGGTATCACCCACGGCCTTGGCCTCCAGCAGGCCAAAATGCGCAAGGCATGTACCGCACACAAGCACCGATACACCTTCCGCCGCCATTTTTTTCAGCGCATCAAGGCCCGGTCCGGGGCACGATGCCAGCTTTACACCGCCATTGATCAGCACAATGCGCCACAGGCGGGGCCCAAGCTCTGGCAGGGTGGCCAAAAAATTGCCCATAAGCTTGCCGCCCAGATCATCATCGCCACGGCCGATGGTTTCTGTGGTTATGAGCACCAGAGTGCGGCTGTTGCCTTCTGCGGCGGGGGCAACTTCGGTGGCCTGCTGCGAGGCAGGGGTTGCAGCACCCGCAGAGGCACTTATGCGCCAGCAGTCCGGGCCTTCCTGATGTGCGGCAACGCTGAAGCCGCGCCCTTCAAAAAAGCGCCGCAGATTTTCACGCGCGGGCTCGTTGTCCACCAGCACTTCCAGAGCCTGTGCTCCGCCCGCAACGGCATCACGGCTGCGCATTACCGGTTGGGGGCAGGCAAGCCCCCGGCAATCCAATTGTTCCATGTGCATTCTCCCGTATATATTTTGAGATTTACAACTAATAAGGCTAAGGGTAGTTAGAAAAAAGCCGATAAGCAAGTTAAACTAAGGTAGGCATATATGGGCATTGCGCTTCAGGTTGTTATAATAGTCGCTCTGGCGGGTTTGGCCGTAATGGGTGGCATTCAGGGCATGGGCTGGCTGATTGCTGGCATTGTTTTTGTTTGTGCGGCCGTGGATATGTGGCTGTGGGTGAGCGGACGCAACAGGGCGGCCCGGTTGGCGCAGTGCCTTGATGCCGCGCCGCTCCCCGGTTCTGGTTCTTCCTCCGGTTCGGGCGAGGGCGATGTGGAGCTGCGCGCCGTGCAGTGCATAGATACCCTGCGCGATACGCTCAAAACCAAGGTTGACCCGCAGGTTGTGGATATTTTGCGTGCCCAGAACAACGAGCTTGACCAAAAGCTCAAGGAATCTGAAGGCCTGATTGAAACCTTGCGCTCGCGGCGTGAAAAGGGCGTTATGGCCCTGAACAAAGCCCACGATGTGTGCAAGAGGCTCTCTGGTGATATGCGCAAGCTGGCAAGCCTGATCAAGGACGTGAACGGCAGCGTGGCTGTGCAACGCGACAGGCTGGAGCACACCAGTGCCGCCATGGAGCAGGTGGCCGATACGGCCAGCCTGGCTTCAATGCGCGTGCGTGATCTTTCTGAAAGCGCCCAGAGCTCCAGCGCCAGTGCGGCCACGGGTGAGCAGGAAGTTGAAGGGGCCGTGGGCTCCATTGACAGCGTGCGCGATACCATCGCGCAGCTCAAGGAAGCGATGGCTGGTCTGGGCGAAAAGGCCAGCAATATCGGTCAGGTCATGAGTGTCATCAATGAGGTGGCCGACCAGACCAACCTGCTGGCCCTTAACGCCGCCATCGAGGCTGCCCGCGCCGGTGAAGCCGGACGCGGCTTTGCCGTGGTGGCCGACGAGGTGCGCAAACTGGCCGAAAAGACCATGGGTGCCACCAAGGAAGTGGAAGAAGCCGTTAAGGCCATTCAGGAAGAAACACGGCGCAACGTGCTGACTGTGGACAAGGCCGCCCAGTTGAGTGTTGACGCGGCAGACAAGGCAACCAATGCCGGGTCTGTGATGCGTTCCATTTTGCAGAGTATGGCCGACACGGCGGGCCACCTTGGCAGTATTGCCGCCGGGGCGGCAGAGCAGTCCGAGCGCAGCGCGGGAACCAACGGCGCGCTTGATGAAATTCGCGGCGCGGCAGAAAAAACTTCCAAAAACATGGAAGTTTTCACCGCATCTCTGCTGGCCTTCCAGAGCGGCATGGAAGAGCTGGACATGATAGTCAACGCCCTTGTGGCTGGCGACTATGACCAGGCAAACTCAAACAAGTTTGTGGAATGGACTCCCAAGCTTGCCCTGCATGTGCCGCTGGTGGACAGGGAGCACAGGCTGCTGATTGACTACATCAATGAGCTGCATCAGGCCATGACGCACAACAAGCCCATTTCTGAAATGATTGGCGTGCTCAAAAAGCTGCGTGATTACACGGCCACCCACTTCGGCGACGAAGAAAAGCTGTTCAACGTGCCTGCCTACAAGGCCGCCGCAGAACACATGCAGATTCACAAAAAGTTTGTTGCCAAGCTGGATGAAGTGGAAGAGCAGCTGCGCATGGGAACTGCCACGGTGAGCATGGAGTTGCTGACCTTCCTCAAGGATTGGCTGGTGCAGCATATCATGGGCACAGACCCCACCTATGTGCCCTTCCTGCGTCCTGAAGACAAGGAACCCGGCTCCCGCTAGCCATACTCGGCAGAGTAGCACGTTTAATTATCATGAGGAGGCTCCCCCTGGGGCCTCCTTTTTTGTTGTCAGCATGTTGCACATGCAAAAGGGGGCCGCACCACCGGGCTGTGGTGCGGCCCCCTGCCGTGAGGGACGGCCAATTGCAGGGTGTTTATGACAGGTTCAATGAAGATTGGTTGTCGGCGTACGCCCGTCTGCGCCCGTCTACCCCTGTCTGCGCGAGCTTGGGGGCGGCTGTGGAGAATGTGGCAAAAGCTACAGCGGGGCAGACCCGTTGCGCAGTTTGCGCATGCCATCCTCGCCCACATAGCGGCGCAGCTGCTTGTCGGGCGCGTTGAGCAGATCCACCACCAGCAGGGCGTCGAGCGTGCCAAAGGTGCGGTCTTCGTGAAAGGCCGCAATGCGCCCGCCCAGTTGCAGATAGTGTTTGAAAAGTATGGGCAGGGTGCGCCCGCCTTCCATCTGCCGCACAAGGTTGTTGACGGCCTTGTAGTCGAGGTGCTGGGCAAAGGGCAGATCCTCGCGCAATTTGCGGGGCTGTTTGCCGCGCACAAGGGTGGCCAGGGGGGCGTCCCAGTGGCGCAGCCGCAAGTGCCGCCACAGCAGGTCTACAGATTGCGGGCGGTAGTTCAGGCCAATGCTGGCAGGGCCAAACAGGGTGCGCACTCTGTTGCGCAGGGCCAGCTGGCCAATGCCCTTCCACAGCAGAAGCAGGGGGGTGTAGTCGCGCTGATATTCGGGGCATACAAAGGCGCGTCCCAGTTCAAGTGCGTTGCCGCATTTCTGGAAAAATTCCGGTTCGTAGGTAAAGAGGGATGCCGTGTAGAGGTGTTCTTTGGAGCAACGGCGGGTGTCATCGGGCCGTTCCACGCGTACCACGCGGGCGCGGTACGAACCGGCAATGCTCTTGCCTTCTTCGTCCAGCAGCAGAAGGTGCGAATACTGCGGGTCATAGCAATCCGTATCGCGCGACTGGCCAGAGCCTTCACCCAATGCGCGAAACGCCTCTTCGCGCCTTCTGGTCAGCTCGTCCAGCAGCAGGGGCGACTCGTTGCCTTCCACAAGGTACACAGCGTACCGGCCTTCGCGGGCCAGCAGCCTGTCTTCCGGCAGGGCTGCCAGACTGACCATGATATCCATTTTTTCCGCTGCCGGGGCCAGGGGTGCGCACTGCCCGGCGCGCCGTTCTGTATGCACTGCCGCGCCAAGGGCAGAGCGGCACAGACCAAGGCAGTGGGTGCGCTGCTCGTGGTTCAGCTCGGTCAGCGTGTCTGCGGGTATGGCTTCGCCTACGATCATGCGGGCCTTGCTGCCCCTTTGTTTGAACAATGTGTGGGGCAAGAGCGCCTCTCCCAGATTTTCGCGCAGGGTGGTGGCGGCGATAAACAGCGGGTTGTAGCGCACCGACATGTGCAGGGGCACAAAGTTCAGGTTGGGAATCTCTGCATTGCGGCCCCCAAGCCTGCTGAGCAGGCGCGACCAGGGTTGTTCTGCAATGCCGCGTCCAAACTGCCAGCGGGCAACGCGTCCGGCAGGAAAAATACCCAGTGCTCCGCCCGCGCGCAGGTGGTTCATGGCGCTGCGCAGCACTGCCGCATTGGCGCTTGCGCCGCCATAAAGGTCGAGGGGCAGCAGCATGGGTGCCAGCTGGGCCAGCTGCGGAATGCGCAGTAGGGCGGCGCTGGCAAGAATTTTGAGGTCGGGCCGCGCCCTGCCGCACAGAGCGGCCATCATCAGGCCCTCAAGCGCGCCAGAGGGATGATTGGCATACAGAATAACCGGCCCCTCGGCGGGGATGCGCCCAAGGTCACCGCGCAAACAGTCGGGGGTTACGTCCAGCGCTGTGAGGAAGGACGTGGCAAAGGTTTGGGGATCGCCGCACTGGGGAAGCGCGAAGGCCATTTTTTCCAGCCGGGCTAGCCCCGAAATATGGCGGGCCATGGCGCGGGCCAGCCGCCCAACACTTTTGACCAGTGGGCGGCCAGGCGCAAGGGATAACGTATCTGCATTGCCGGGCATGTGGATTCTCCTGTGCTTTGGCCAGGGCGCATGCGCGGCATGCGCCTAGCTGGCTGGTTCCGATTCTTCAAAAGTGGTTGGCGGTGCTGCCGCAATGGGTTGGCTAGCAGTATTCGGCGCAACTCTCGGGTGAAAAGTGCGCTTTTTTCATTTGAATCATGCCCATCTGCATGTCGTTTTCGATATTTTGCTGGCATTCGCAGCAACGGGTTGCTCCCGGTGCGGTCATAAGGCGGGCAAGGGGGATGTCTTCGCCGCATTCTTCGCAGCGGCGCGGGCCGCCGTGGCGCAGCAAGCTCACAAGGCTCTGAAGTTCCTGAATGCGCTGCGAGCTGCGGCGGGCGCTGCAATGGGCGATATGGGCCGCTTCAAGATGGCTGGCCGCGTCCAGTTCGTCGGCGCAGTGTTGCGCCTGAAAAACATGGCGCAGTTGTGTAAGACGTTGCATTTCCTCGTTCAGTTCACCCTGTAGACGCCGCAAAGTGTGCATGTTGTCCATGGTCTGCCTCCTCCGGGATTGCTCCGATGGTTGAACTGTTGCTCTTGGGGCATCATGGACGCTCAGGTTTGCGTTACGGTGACGCGCAGGTGAATTTGTGCGTCATGTTGGCGGCAAATTTGTGGAGGGGCAGCAGAAAGGTATGTGGGGGGCAGGCAGAGCTTTATTGACACGGTGTTGCTTGTGCAATATTTTTCTCATGCATATAAATTATCATCATGGTGAAGCCAAGGAGGAAGCCGTGTCCGACTATAGAACGCCCTCAACCATTGAGCGGTTTATTCCTGTTGTGGATTTTCTGGGCGCTTTTTTGGGGGCAGACTGCGAGGTTGTGCTGCACGATGCCACAAGGCCGGACAGTTCCGTATTGGCTATTGCCAACAGCCATATAAGTGGCCGCAGGGTGGGCTCACCCATTACCGATATGGCCTTGCGGCTCATCAAGGACGGCACATGGATGACGGCTCCGTTCATTACTGGCTACAAAACGCAAAGCAAGGACGGCCGCCAGCTTCATTCTGCCACTTATTTTATACGCGAGGATGATGGATCGCTGGCTGGCATGCTTTGCCTCAATATGGATGCTGCACCGCTTATTGAGGCAAGGGATCTGCTTGAACGCTTTATTTCGCGCGCGCGAATGGAAAAGCCCCGGGTAGATGCCGATAACGGGCATGCGCTTGAAACCTTTGCCGAATCGCTGGAAGACCTGACCAGCAGTATTATTCAGCAGGCTGTTAACGGGGCAGATATCCCCCCTGACCGAATGACCGCCGATGAAAAGGTGGCCATTGTGCGCACCCTTAATGAAAAAGGCGTTTTTTTGCTTAAAGGCGCAGTAGCCGTGGTGGCGCGCCACCTGGCAGCATCTGAGGCCACCATTTACAGATACTTGCAGAGGGTTTCTTCCTGAGGTGTTGCGTTGATGTGATAGTTTTTTTATCATGTTGACAAAAAATTATTATCAAGATAATTTTATGTCACTACGATAGCTGTGTTTGCAGCTTGTGCCTCCCGCGTTGGAGGGTGCAAAAAAATCCGCGTTTATTGCGTACACCAAGGAGAGTTTTTCAATGTCCCAGTCTATCGCAACGGAAAAGGCCCCGGCTGCCATCGGCCCCTATTCGCAGGGTATGGTTTGCGGCAGTCTTCTTTTTACCTCTGGTCAGATACCTGTTGATCCCACCACCAAGGCCGTGCCAGAAGACATTGCGTCACAGGCGCGCCAGTCGCTGGAGAACGTCAAGGCTGTGGTTGAAGCCGGCGGCAGCAGCATGGCCCGAGTGGTAAAAACCACTGTTTTTCTCGCAGATATGGGCGATTTTGCCGCTGTAAATCAGGTGTACTCCAGTTATTTTGCAGAGCCTTTTCCCGCACGCAGCTGTGTGCAGGTAGCTGCGCTGCCTCTTGGAGTAAGGGTTGAGATTGAAGCAATTGCCGAGTTGTAGGCGTTAGTGGGCCAAGCTGTCCGAGCATCGGCGGCATGGAGCCGCTGAACGGTACTTCATCTTCAGGAGACACCACATGTCCAAGAGCAAGAACGAATTCGGTCTTATTCTCAAGCTGCTGGCAGGCATTGTTATTGGCGCGCTTATCGGTTTTGCGGCCAATGAAAATGTCATGCAGGTTGTCATGTCTCTCAAGTATGTTCTGGGTCAGATCATTTTTTACACCGTGCCGCTCGTTATCATTGCATTCATAGCCCCCGCCATCACCCGGCTTGGGCAAAACGCCAGCCGTATGCTGGTTGCGGCGCTGATAATCGCCTACACATCATCGGTGGGGGCGGCTACCTTCTCCTGCCTCGCTGGCTACGCCATCATTCCCCATCTGTCTATTCCTACGGCGGTGGCTGCCCTTCATCCCCTGCCAGATGTGCTTTTCAAGCTTGATATTCCCCCTATCATGCCTGTCATGACAGCCCTTGTGACAGCTATTCTTGTGGGTATAGCAACCCTCTGGACACGCGCTGAAACTCTGGTGCGCCTGCTGGAGGAGCTGGAAGGCATAGTGCTCAAGATAGTGAGCAATGTTGTTATTCCCCTGTTGCCGCTTTTTATTGCCGCTACCTTTGCCGGGCTTGCCTACGAGGGCAGTCTTACGCGTCAGATGCCCGTGTTTCTTAAGGTCATTGTGCTGGTGCTGCTTGGCCACTACATCTGGCTGGCCGTGCTGTACTCCATTGCAGGTCTGATATCTGGCCGTAATCCTCTTGAAGTGCTGCGCCATTATGGCCCGGCATACCTTACCGCTGTTGGTACCATGTCCAGCGCAGCCACGTTGCCTGTTTCCCTTACGTGCGCCTCCCGTTCGTCGGTGCTTTCCAAAAAGATGGTGGAATTCGCAGTGCCCCTTGGAGCAACTATCCATCTGTGCGGCTCTGTACTTACAGAAACCTTTTTTGCCATGACAATTTCCATGCTGCTGTATGGCTATCTGCCTAGTGCCGGAACCATGGCTGTGTTTATTGCCCTGTTTGGTGTTTTTGCCATCGGTGCCCCTGGCGTGCCTGGCGGCACGGTAATGGCCTCTCTTGGCATAGTTGTAAGTGTGCTTGGTTTTGACCCTGCCGGTGTGGCCCTGCTGTTGGCCATTTTTGCCCTTCAGGACAGTTTTGGCACGGCTTGCAACGTCACTGGCGATGGCGCAATGGCCCTGATGCTTGAAGGTCTTTTTAACCGTGCGGAAGGCAAGGCCGAACAAGCCTGATATCTTAAACGCCGCAACCCCCTGCAATACCAGCGAGGATGCATACATGCCCAATACCCAATGGCCCCGTTTTATTGAATTGCTGCATAAGGAAGTAGTACCCGCGCTTGGCTGCACCGAGCCTGTGGCCGTGGCACTGGCTGCCGCGCATGCCGCCGATGCCCTGGGCTGCAAACCAGAAAATATAAAGGTTCTTGTCAGCGGAAACTTGCTGAAGAACGGCATGGGTGTGGGAGTGCCGGGCACGGGCTCCACAGGTATGAATATTGCCGCTGCCGTGGGCGCGTTGGGGGGCAAGGCTACACGCGGGCTTGAAGTTTTGGCGGAGCTTACGCCGGAACAGGCGGAGGCTGGCCGCCGCATGGTTGAAGATGGCCATGTTCAGGTGGGCATAGCCGAAGGCTCGCCCCTGCTGTATGCCGAAGTGACCGTCGAAGGCGGGGGGCATACGGGCCGCGCCGTGCTTGAGCATGAGCACACCAATATTGTGCGCATCGAGCGCGATGGTAATGTGCTGTTTAGCCGTGAGCAGGCAGCTGGTGAAAATTCAGCGGAAGCTGAAGACTGGCCGTTGTCCATTGCTGCCATTTACGAGTTTGCCACTCAGGCCCCCTATGAGAGCATCAGCTTCATTCTTGAAGCCGCTCGGCTCAACGAAGCTGTGGCTCTGGAAGGTCTGGCCCGTGAATACGGTTTGCAGGTGGGGCGCACCATTGATGGCAATATTCGCAAGCACCTCATGTCTGACGATGTTACAACTCTGGCCGTAAAACTGACTGCTGCTGCTTCTGACGCTCGCATGGACGGGGTAATGATGCCTGTCATGAGCAATTCTGGCAGCGGTAATCAGGGGATCACCTGCACCATGCCGGTGGTGGCCTTTGCCATGCGGCTGGAATCTGGCGATGAAGCTCTGGCAAGGGCTTTGATCATGAGCCATCTTACTTCAATCCACGGCAAGCATCGTTTGGGGCGGCTTTCGGCCTTATGCGGGGCCACCATTGCCAGCATGGCCTCTGCATGCGGCATTGTGATGCTGCTGGGCGGTGGACTGGAGCAGATTGACCGCACCATACGCAACATGGTTGGCAACGTGGCGGGTATGATCTGCGACGGCGCCAAAACCGGCTGCGCCATGAAGGTGGCCTCGGCGGTGGGCGCGGGCGTGCAGTCTGCCATGCTGGCCATGGACGGCATGGGCGTTACCCGCAGTGAAGGCATTGTTGAAGATGATATAGAGCAGTGCATTGCCAATCTGGCTCGTCTGGGTTGCGACGGCATGGCACAGGCCGACCGTGTGGTGCTGGACATCATGGTGGCCAAGAGCTGAGTTTGCCGTAGCGGCCTCCCCTCCTGGCGGGGCAGAATTGTGCTGTAAAGGCCTCTTTTGGGCTTTGTCCTACCAAAACAAGTGGGGCAGAGCAGAAGGGGGCCTTTTTTTCGGTGCGGGCAAGCCGCAACCTGCTCCTGATTTCTGGTGGCGTTGTCGGGGCCAACGCCAGGAAGCCCATCCCGCAGTGCGGGATGGGCTTCCTTATATATCTCTGATCAGCGTGCGGCTATTTGCTGCAAAAAGACAGAAAGTAGCTGTGCATGCGTGTGTCCGGCGTAAGCTCGGGGTGGAATGACGTGGCCAGAATGTTGTTCTGGCGCACGGCCACAGCCCGGCCCTTTACTTCTGCCAGCACGGTCACACCCGCACCAACGCCGGTGATCACTGGCGCGCGGATGAACACCGCCGGAATGGGGTCGGCCCCAATTTCGGGAATGCTCAGGTCGGTCTCAAAACTGTCCACCTGTCGGCCAAAGGCGTTGCGGCGCACCGTTGCGTCTAGCACGCCCAGGCGGGGCTGGTCTGAGTCTTCAATTTCGCGGCACAGCAAAATCAGCCCTGCGCAGCTGCCATAAACGGGCATGCCGTCGAGTATGCGCTGGCGCAGGGGCTCAAGCATGTTCCATTCGTTGAGCAGTTTGCCCATGGTGGTGCTTTCGCCGCCGGGAATGATCAGGGCGTCGATGCCGTCAATATCCTTGAGCTGACGCACCTCGCGGGCCGTTGCACCCAGGCGGGTAACAGGGGCCACATGCTCGCGAAAGGCTCCCTGAAGAGCCAGAACGCCTACGCAAAGCTCGGTCATTACCAACCCCGTTCCTGCATTCGTTCGGCAGAAGGAATGGTGGAAATTTCAATGCCCACCATGGGTTCGCCCAGATCGCGCGAGATTTCGGCCAGCATGGCAAAGTCATTGTAGTTGGTAACGGCCTGCACAATGGCCTTGGCGCGCTTGGCAGGGTCGCCAGACTTGAAGATGCCGGAGCCGACGAACACGCCGTCGCAGCCGAGGTGCATCATCATGGCGGCGTCGGCGGGGGTGGCAATGCCACCGGCGGCAAAGTTCACCACGGGCAGGCGGCCTTCCTTGCGCACGGCGTAGCACACTTCAAGGGGAGCGCCGATTTCTTTGGCGTAGTTGGCAACTTCGGCTTCGGGCAGGCTGCACAGCTTGCGCACGTCGTCCATAACCTGGCGGCAGTGGCGCACGGCTTCAACCACGTTGCCCGTACCGGGTTCACCCTTGGTGCGGATCATGGCAGCGCCTTCGGCGATGCGGCGCAGGGCTTCGCCCAGGTTGCGGCAACCGCACACAAAAGGCACGGTAAAGTCGCGCTTGTCGATATGATATTTGTCATCGGCGGGGGTGAGCACTTCGCTTTCGTCGATATAGTCGGCGCCCATGGCCTCAAGAATACGGGCTTCAACAAAGTGGCCGATACGGGCCTTGGCCATGACGGGAATGCTCACCACTTCCATGATGCGCTTGACGATGGTGGGGTCGGCCATACGGGCCACGCCGCCTGCGGCGCGAATGTCGGCAGGTACGCGTTCCAGGGCCATGACTGCGCAAGCTCCCGCTGCTTCGGCGATTTTGGCCTGTTCGGGAGTGGTGACGTCCATGATCACGCCGCCTTTGAGCATTTCAGCAAGGCCTGTCTTCAGGCGGATGGTGCCCTGTTCCATATCTTTCTACTCCTTCTGAGCCGTGGAACGGCTTGTGATAAATATCTGCGCACCGCCCAATCGGCGGATTTGCTGGCGTGTATATATGTCAATAAACCGCACCTGACAATATGATACCTGCCATCATCCGCACCCGGGGTGCGCCGGGGTAAAAAACTTGTGCTTCTGGCGCGTGCGGCTTGCGCTTCGGGCTTCCTCTGGCTATGCTTAAGGCCTCAAAAGGAAGTATGATGACAGAAAGTTCCCCCATTCTTTTGCCATTGCTTCGCGGCCCACTGCCTTTGCACGCGTTTGAAACGCCCGCGCAACCCAATCTCGCCCCGGCAACCGGGGCAGAATCAGCCCCCCAGTGGAGCGGGGCTTTGCGCCTTTGGCCTGGTTTGCCCGATGCCCCCGCCAATTATTTTTGCCCGGACAAATATCCTTTTTCGCCGCGCGAGGCCCAGGCCTGCCTTGGTGACCTGCAACAGATGGGCGACGCTGCGCTTTCCGGCTTGCCGGTAGGGGCCGCTGCCGCCGCTGGCAATTCGCGCGCCGCGCGCCGTGCCTCTGAGATGGCCCTTATCAAGGGGCTGGACAGTTCGGACGGCAACCCCGCCGCCGCCCTTGCCGCAGAGGCTGCCCGCAAAGAGCAGCTGGCGCTTAGTCAGGCGCAAAAAGCTCTGCTGTGGGCCTGGCTGCAAGAAGGCACATTTGCCGAGCTGGCCGAGCTCACGACCCGTTTTGCCCACGATGCGGGCGGGCTTACCGCTGCCCTTGGCGTTGACCCCGATGAAGACCTGGACGGGTTTACCCCCGATGCCCTTACCGGCGACCTGGTGCGCCTGGGTTCGCCCATTGCGCTGGATACCAGCCTTGTGCCGCCGTGGCGGCTGGTGACGGCCAACGCCTTGTATTTTGTGCCAGCAGATGCCCCCCTGGTTGTCGAGGGCCCCATGCGCAACGACCTGCTGGATCTGCTCGACTTTGCCCCAGCCCAGCGCTGGCAGGGGCTGCTTGAAAACGCCCCGGCAAACGCTGTGGCGGTAGAGGCCCGCGCACCGGGCTGGCAGGTGCTTGGCCACACCCGGCCCACCGGTCAACCGCCGCTGGATGCGGAACGCGTGTGGGTAACCTGGAGGATTGAGGCGTGACAGAAAAGGCGCAGCCGTTCGGCGCTCAGGCCTTGTTTCCCCACGGTATTGCAGGTGTGATTTTTGACTGCGATGGGGTGATGATCGACTCGCGTGCGGCAAACAATATTTTTTACAACCGGGTGCTGGCCTATTTTGGCCTGCCGCCCATGACTCAAGAGCAGGAAGACTACAGTTTCATGGCCACATCGCGTCAGGCGTTGCTGCATATTGTGCCGCCGCACCTGCACCACGAAATTGATTATGTGACCAGAAACGAAGTTGTTTACCAGCGCGATATTGTCCCCATGCTGCGGTTGCAGCCGGGATTTATGAACTTTATCGACAACCTGCGGAGCAGGGGGGTGCGCATGGCCGTGCACACCAACCGAAAGCTCGATGGAATACAAACGGTTCTGGACATTTTTTCCCTGCCCTCCTATTTTAATCCTGTGGTCGCGGCGGATACCGCCGCACCAAAGCCTTCGGCAGAGGGCACGCGGCACATATGTGCTGTATGGCAATGCCCTCCGCAACGTGTTCTGTTTGTTGGTGACAGCGAGCACGACAAAGAGGCTGCCAGAGGGGCGGGAGTGATATTTGCCGCATTTAACGGCGGCCCGCTACGGGGAGAGATTACGGCGGCAGACTATACTGCCCTGCACACTGCACTTGATGCAGTGCTGCCGCCAGTTTCCGGCCTGTAGCCGACCCCGTGCGAATTAAAAAGAAAGCCACGCTGGAGGGCTCATGATTGTTGTTGCCAATACCCTGAGTGCCGTTGCCCTGGTGCTTGGGTCGCTGCTCAGCCTTTATTTCTGGATTGTCATCATCGCCGCCCTGCTCACATGGGTGCGCCCCGATCCATATAATCCCATTGTGCGCGCCCTGCGCACCATGACCGAACCCGTATTCTACCGTGTACGCAAATGGCTGCCCTTTACCTACTCGAGCGGCATGGATTTCTCGCCCGTGGTGGTGCTGTTGGCCATTGAGCTGTTTAACCGAATTGTTGTGGCCTCGCTGGCCCAGTATGCCATGACCCTTCATTAAGAAGGGCCGGGTAATAAGGATTTATGATCTGCTCCATGCGGATATTCTGAGAATCCGCGCCAGGGGGATAACCCATGCCGTGCAGCGCCGCTGGCAAAGGCCGGGCGGGCTCGGGCGGGGCAATCCACCAGGGTAAAAGCCTCAGTTGATGCGCAGGCAAAAGCCTATGAACATCTAACAATGGAGATTTCTTATGGATCAGCAAGAACTGGAACTTCTGGAAACGTATGCTGCCACTGATCCGGAGCTGAAATCCCTTTGGGAAGATCACGTGCTCTACGAAAAGCAGGTTGAAAAGCTTGAACACAAGGCTTTTCGCTCGCCCACTGAAGAGCAGACGCTCAAGCAACTGAAAAAGCAGAAGCTCGAAGGCAAAACCCAGCTCATGGCTGTTCTGGATCGTCTGAAGAAACAAGGATAGCCGGGCTTTTTTTAAGGAGTCGGACATGGAATGTACTGGTGCGCAGATTCTCCTTGAATCCATGAAGCGAGAGGGCGTGGATGTGCTGTTCGGGTATCCCGGCGGTGCGGTCATTGACATTTACGACGAACTACCGCGCCATCCAGAGCTACGCCATGTGCTTGTACGGCATGAGCAAGGAGCTGTGCACGCGGCTGACGGCTATGCCCGTGCCTCTGGTAAAACCGGCGTTTGCCTGGTTACCTCGGGCCCGGGAGCCACCAACACGGTCACGGGCATAGCCACGGCCTATTCCGATTCAATTCCGCTGGTGATTTTTACCGGGCAGGTTCCTACCCAGCTGATTGGCAACGACGCCTTTCAGGAAGTGGATATTGTGGGTATTACCCGGCCCTGCACCAAACACAACTTTTTGGTAAAGGACATCAACAAACTGGCGCTTACCATCCGCCAGGCCTTTTACCTTGCCCGGTCGGGGCGGCCCGGCCCGGTGCTGGTTGACCTGCCCAAGGATGTCATGCAGAAACGGGCTGAATTTGTCTGGCCTGAAGACATCTACATGCGTAGCTACAACCCCACCTACAAACCCAACCTCAACCAGTTGCGCCGCTCGGTGGAAGAACTGGCCAAGGCTGAACGCCCGGTTATTCTGGCTGGCGGTGGGGTTATCATGTCCAATGCGGCTGAGGCCCTCACGGGGCTTGCCCGCAAGCTGAGCATTCCCGTTACCTGCACGCTCATGGGGCTTGGTGGCTTCCCGGCCACCGATCCTCTGTGGTTGGGCATGGTGGGTATGCACGGCACATATGCGGCCAATCTGGCCATCAACAACTGCGACGTGCTCATGTGCGTGGGCGCGCGCTTTGACGACCGCGTTACCGGCAGGCTGGCGGCTTTTGCGCCCAAGGCCCGCATTGTGCACATTGATATCGATCCCACCTCCATCCGCAAAAACGTGGAGGTACAGGTTCCTGTGGTGGGCGATTGCCGCATGGCGCTTGAGGGTATCAGCGAAATTTGCGATGCCAAGCTTGAAAACAAGGACTGGGCTGGCGAACACGCCGCATGGCTTGCCGCCGTGGCCGAGTGGAAGTCGAGCAAACCCCTGTGCTATCAGGAAAACGGCAATATCAAACCGCAGGCTGTTATTGAAGCCCTGTACGACATTACCGGGGGCGATGCCATCATTGCCACCGAGGTGGGCCAGCACCAGATGTGGGTGGCCCAGTTCTATTCCTTCACCAAGCCGCGCACCCTGTTGACCAGCGGCGGGCTGGGAACCATGGGCTATGGTTTTCCCGCTTCGGTGGGGGCGCAGTTTGCCTTTCCTGACAAAACGGTTATTGCCGTGGCGGGCGATGGCTCGCTGCAGATGAATATTCAGGAACTGGCAACCGTGGTGAGCAACAAGCTGCCCATCAAGGTTGTTATTTTGAACAACCGCTATCTGGGCATGGTGCGCCAGTGGCAAGAGCTCTTTTACAACAACAACTACAGTTCCACCAACATGGAAGCCCAGCCCGACTTTGTGAAGCTGGCCGAGGCCTACGGGGCCGAGGGCTATCGCATTGAAAAGGCTGAGGACATGCGGGCCGTGCTTGAACAGGCCCTGGCTTCGCCCAACCCTGCCTTCATCGACGTGGTGGTAGAGCGCGAAGAAAACGTGTACCCCATCGTGCCTGTCGGCGCGGCGCTTGATGAAATGTTGTTGGTGTAAGGGAGATGGCTATGCAACGACATGTGCTTTCCGTGCTGGTGGAAAACGAACCCGGTGTGCTTTCGCGTGTGGCTGGCCTGTTCAGCGGGCGCGGCTTTAACATTCATTCGCTCAACGTGGCCCCCTCGCTTGAAGAGGGAGTTTCGCACATGACCATCACCACCGATGGCGACAGTCTTATTCTGGAGCAGATCATGAAGCAGCTCCACAAGATTGTATCGGTCATCAAGGTGGTGGACTTTGCGGATATCCCCGCTGTGGCGCGTGAAATGATATTTGTCAAAGTGCAGGCAGAAGGCCCCATGCGGGGCGAAATTCTGCGAACTGTTGAAATATTCCGCTGCAAGGTGGTGGACGTGAGCCCCAATGAAATGACCATTGAGGCCACCGGCGACCAAAACAAACTAGACGCCATCGTCAGCCTATTACAGCGGTTTGGAATCAAGGAACTGGCGCGCACCGGTGCGGTGGCCATGCGTCGTTCCAAGAAAACGGATTAGGAGCTGTTCCCTCTATGGTTCTTTTGCTCCCTGCCTGTGTCAGGAATCCTTTTTATTCCAGTCGAGTACCAACGGGTACACTTCTTTCATAAAAAGGCTCCCTTCCTTGGCAGGGAACAAAATTTCTCATAGGTTCAACAGCCCCTAGGGCTCCGGGACGCGAAGCGCGGCCAATTGCCGGGGTGTTTTGGCACAAGAACACCCCACACGGCACGGCCTGCCTGCGCGTAAAGAGCCCTGCCGCTCGGTATTGAGCCGTTGTGGCACAGGAGCGTTAAGCCCGTGCGCGGGTCAATGGCCCACAAGGCCTTCTTGACGGCACGCACGAGGTCGGGGTGGTGCGTATATCCATTCAAGCCACGCCGGGTCATTGGTAAAGCGTCCCTCAGGCGGCCTTGCCCGCCGTATCCAGGTGGCCCCCCTGTCCTTGCCGCAAGGGCGGTAAGGAATGTATTTTTTTGTCTAACCGTGAGTGATCTCAGAGGATGTTCAGATGAAAGTTTATTACGATCAGGATGCAGACCTTAATTGTTTGAAAAACAAGACCGTTGCCATCATTGGTTATGGCAGCCAGGGCCATGCCCATGCCCAGAATCTGCGCGATTCCGGCGTCAAGGTTGTGGTGGGTCAGCGCCCCGGCGGTGCCAACTACGAGCTGGCCAAGGAACACGGCTTTACGCCTGTTTCTGCCGCTGAAGCTGCCGCTCAGGCCGACCTGATCATGATTCTGCTGCCTGACGAAGTACAGGCCGCCGTGTACGAAAACGACGTTAAGCCCAACCTGACCAAGGGCAAGGCCCTGTTGTTCGCCCACGGCTTCAACATCCACTTCAGCCAGATCCAGCCCCCCAAGGATGTGGACGTGTTCCTCATCGCTCCCAAGGGCCCCGGCCATTTGGTGCGCCGTACC
Organism: Deltaproteobacteria bacterium; assembly: GCA_009929215.1. Taxonomy (GTDB): domain Bacteria; phylum Desulfobacterota; class Desulfovibrionia; order Desulfovibrionales; family Desulfovibrionaceae; genus Desulfovibrio. Next base: position 38,657 of record SAAX01000014.1, read on the forward strand.
TTCACCGAAGGCGGCGGCGTGCCCTGCCTCGTGGCCATTCATCAGGACGCCACCGGCGAAGCCCTCAAGATTGCTCTGGCCTATGCCAAGGGCGTGGGCGGCACCCGCTCGGGCGTTATCGAAACCACCTTCCGTGAAGAAACCGAAACCGACCTCTTCGGCGAACAGGCCGTGCTTTGCGGCGGCGTTTCCGCCCTTATCAAGGCCGGTTTTGAAACCCTGGTGGAAGCTGGCTATCAGCCCGAAATGGCCTACTTTGAATGCATGCACGAAATGAAGCTTATCGTTGACCTCATGTACGAGGGCGGCCTTTCCCGCATGCGTTACTCCATCAGCAACACCGCTGAATACGGCGACTACGTCACCGGCCCCCGCCTGATCACCGAAACGGTGAAAAAGGAAATGAAGGGCGTGCTCAAGGACATCCAGAGCGGCGTGTTTGCGCGTAACTTCATTCTTGAAGCCCGCGCCAAGTACCCCATGTTCCTCACCACCCGCCGCAACGAATCTGAACACCAGATCGAAAAAGTGGGCAAGGAACTGCGCGGCATGATGTCGTGGCTCAAGAAAGACAAAAAAGACTAGTCTGTCTGGGCTGATTTAGCCTCGGCATTGGCTTTGAAAAGGCCTTTCGTGCAATCAGCGCGAAAGGCCTTTTTTACGCCAACAACCCAGCCCAGGCTGTCTTGAGCCGCGCCACACAGTCGGGAATATCCTCGAGCCGGATCTTGCCAAAACCCAAAAACAGGGCTTGCGGCGGGCACTCGGCTTTTTCCTGCCAGAACTGCATGGTGGGGTACACGCACACCCCCTGGGCTTGCGCCTTTGCAATCAGAACCTGCTGGTCTGTGCCTTCGGGAAAGCGCAGCAAAAAATACTGGCCCGTACCGTTGCCGGTAATGCGCACGCCAGCCCCAAGGGCAGAAAGTTCCTTGATAAACAGGGCCAGTCGGTTTTTGAATACCAGCCCCAGGCGTCGTATATGCCTGTCGTAATGGCCGGTTTCGAGCAGGCGGCCAATGATGTACTGGTTGAGCACGGGAACGGTGCTGTTGTATTCGGCAAACATTTCGTGGAATACTGCCGCAAGCTGCGGCGGAAGAATCATGTAGCCCATGCGTATGGAGGGCGAAATACCCTTGGAGAACGTGCCAAGGTAGATGACCCTGTTTTCCGTATCAATGGATTGCAGCGAGGGTATGGGCTTGGAATAGTAGCGCAGTTCGCTGTCAAAGTCGTCTTCAAGGATATAAATGTTGTTGCGCTGCGCCCAGGCCAGCAGGGCGTGCCTGCGTCCGATAGGCAGGGTAACTCCAGTGGGAAACTGGTGCGAGGGCGTGGCGTACAGGGCAAATGCCCCGGATTGCGCGGGCAGGCCTGCCACGTCTAGGCCGTTTTCATCTACAGGGGCGGTCTGAATGGTTATGTGGTTGCTGCGAAACACGGCAGCGGCCTTGTTGTAGCCGGGTTCTTCCATCAGGATGGTCTGCCCATGCCGGGCGGCCATTTTGCAAATATATTCCAATGATTGCTGAAGCCCGCAGGTGATGATGATTTGCTCTTCTGCGCAGTGCACGCCCCTGATGCGCTTGAGGTAGGCCAGCAGTTGTTTGCGCAGGTAGGGTTCGCCCTGCATGACCTGAAGGGCAGAAATTTTTTCTTCACGCTCAAGCATTTCAAGGCATTCGAGCGTGTATTTTTTCCACAGCCCCTTGGGAAACAGATCAACCGTGTGGCTGCTGTTGGTCAGGTCGTAGACAATGCGGCCTGGTGTAGGCTCGTGCGGGGGGGGCACATTTTCCTGCCGGGAATTTTTTTCGCCCACTGCGGGGGCCGCACCAAGGCTGGGCACATGCAGCACCTCAAAGCCCACCCCCCTGCGTGGGGCAATGTAGCCCTCGGCCACCAACTGCCCGTAAGCATTGTCTACCGTATTGCGGCTTACGCCCAGCATGGCTGCAAGCATTCTGCTGCCGGTGAGCAGCGCGCCCTCTGCCAGTGCGCCGCTGGCTATGTCCTGCCGTAGCTGGGTGTATATCTGCAAATACAGAGGGGCAGGGCTGGTTTTGCTGATGCTGATCATGATTTCTCCGGTGGCACCATAAAATATGTTCAAGGTGGCGCTTTTGATGGGGCCAATGGCACTATATCAAAGGGGTCAGCAATGACAACTCAAGGCAGGTAGGCATTATGGGCACACAGGGCGGGGCGACGGCGCAGGGCCAGACAGAAACGCAGGGCAGCACTCGGCAGCGGGGCAATGCCACCAAGTATGTTTTTTTGGCACTGCTGGCAGTGGCCTTTTTGGCGACCGGGGGCATATTTGTGAAGCAAAGCGGCCTGGGGCCCATCAATACGGGTTTTTACCGCATGCTGTTTTCCATCCCCCTGCTTTGGCCGCTGGCCTACGGCAGACTGCACACGCTTACCCGTAGGCAGGTGGCCCTGCTGGTTGTGGCTGGCCTTTTTTTGGCGGGTGATGTGGCGCTGTGGAATACCGCCTTTGGCTATACCACTGTTGCCAACGCCAATCTGCTCACCAACCTCACACCTTTTACCGTGATACCTGTTTCATATTTTCTGTTTCACGAGCGGCTGCCAAGGCTGTTTTTGCCCGGCGCGGCGGTTACCTTGGCCGGGGTGCTCTTGCTGGTGGGCGGCAAGGCCAGCCCGGTGCCGGATAATTATTTTGGCGATTTTCTGGCCTTGGCGGCGGCATTTTTCTACGCGGGCTTTCTGCTTATTGCCTACCGCCTGCGCGACAGCATTGAGAGCAGCGTGATCATGTTTGTGAGCGCCTTTGGCGGGCTGGTGGGGCTGTTTGTAGCCTCGCTGGCGGTGGAGGGCTTGCAGGTTCCGCAAGGCTGGAATGACATCTGGCCTATACTGGCATTGACCCTGTGCGTGCAGGTAGTGGGGCACAACCTGCTCACGCATTGTCAGGGCAAGCTCAGCGTCAATCTGTCTTCTGTTATTTGCCTGTCGCAGCCGGCCATCGCAGCGGTTTATTCGTGGGCCGTGTTTTCAGAGCAGCTGTCAACGCTGGAAATTATGGGCATCGTGGTTGTGATGGCGGGCGTGTATATTGTTAAAAGGCAGTATTCGGCAAAAAGCACTGCCGCAACAAATGGCGAGCAGGCCAGCTGCACGGCCTAGCTACCGAGCGAAAATTATTTATTGGTACTGCCCGTTGGGCGCAGTGACAGGCCGTTGATGCAGATGGGGCCGTTACAGTTGAGACACGCATTGCTCAAACTGTAACGGCCCCATCGTTATGCCTTTGCTGCATGGCTATTGGCGCATGCCTACTGCTGCATGCTGGCCATAAGATCCATAAGATTTTTTGTCTGCCCCGCCAGTTCGGCCACGGCATTTGCCGCTTCGCGCATGGCAGCCGATGTTTGGTGAGACATCGCGCTTATCTGGGTAATGGCGCGGTTGACCTCTTCGCTGGCGGCAGACTGCTGTTCGCTGGCAGCAGCAATGGCATTGACCTGATCGGCTGTGCCCTCCACCGTGGACACAATATCGGCCAGTGCCGCGCCAGACTGGTTGGCGTATGTGTTGGCCTCTTCAATTTGTTTGGCGGCTCTGTCCACCGAATCCATGCTCTGGATTGCGCTGGACTGGATGGCCTTGATGGCATTGGCCACATCCTGGGTGGAAGCCATGGTTTTTTCCGCCAGTTTGCGCACTTCGTCTGCAACTACCGCAAATCCGCGCCCCGCATCGCCTGCCCGCGCTGCTTCGATAGCCGCGTTAAGGGCCAGAAGGTTGGTCTGGTCGGCGATGTCTGAAATGACACCCATGATGCGGTTGATATTTTGCGTGTGCTCGTTCAGTTGCGACATGTCGTCCCGCAGCGTAACGGAAGACTGATGCACCAGATCAATGCTGTGCAGTGACCGCTTGACGATTTCCGAGCCATTTTCGGCCTTGGCGCGTGTTTCGCTTGACGCCTGAGAGGCAACTGAGGCATTGCGCGCCACCTCCTGCACTGTGGCATTCATCTGCTGCATGGCAGAGGCCGCTTCGCTCAGTCTGCCCGATGTTTCGTGCGCGCCCTTGTCTGACTGCTCGATATGGGCGGCGAGGCGCGTTGTGGCGGCGCTCACCACCTGGGCCACTTCCTGAAGCTTGGCAGCGACAATGCGCAGGGCCTCGGTTTTGCTCTTGGTTTCAAGGTTGGCTTGCTCGGTCTGGCGTAGCGCATCGTTGGCCTTGGCCGACTGCTCTCTGGCTATCTGCGACTCGCGCTGGGCACTTTCTATGTGCGTTTTAAGGGCCTGCACCATGGCAACAATGGATGCGTACACGCCCTGTTTTTGAGTGTTGTCGTCTATATCATAGTCCCGTTGAACCACGCGTCTGGCGATATTGTCCAGCTCTCCCGGATCTTTGCCCAGTTGTCTGTTAATCCCCCTCAGCAGAAACAAAATAACCGCAATGCCGATAAGCACTGCCGCCAGGGAAAACCCCGTGGAAAAGATGATGGACTGCTCGCTGGTGCTTCTGGCACCTGAGCTGGCTATGTTTGCACCCTCAATGCTCAGACAGATAATCTGATCATAGAGGTCTGCCAGCTTGAGAAAGGGAGTGCGGCTGTTGGCAAGCAGCTGAATGGCTTCTTCGTTTTTTCCAGACTTGACATGAGCCAGTAGCGTTTTGCGCATGTCTGCAAACTGGGCAGATTGCGCGTTGATTTGGGCCGTCATGTCTAAAATCGCCTGCTTGCGCTTAGACTGCGGCATTCTATCCAGGGCATCTGCAAAAATCTTTTTGCTATCACTTATGCGTCGCAGTAGCCCAGACATATGTGCCGTGTAATGTTCAATCTCATTGGGGTCATGCAGCGTGGCAATGGCGGAAAGATCGCCTCTGGCTGAAAACAGCATGGCATTAGTATTCTGGATAGCGGTAGCCGCAGGAATCCATGTGTTGTCTATGGATGTAATTTCATCATTAATGTGTTTGATGTTTTTTATGATCATGGCAGAAGTGATCAGCATGATGATAATGATGCTTCCGAATGACAGGATCAGGCGTGCTTTTAGGCTCATGACAGTCTGTCCCCACAGGTGGTGTTGAAAGCTGTGTCAAAGTGTTGCGGGCAGTTGCTATGGATATATAAGCTTTTTAATGGAGGGCATGTTGCAAATGAAACATGTAAGACTGGTTTTATTGTAAAATTGTTGCTGTAGCCTGTGTCATAAAAGCACCGCCAACCCGGAAGTTGACGGTGCTTGAAAAAGAGGTTGCTGATGGACAGGGAGGTTTTTGAAAGATGTTATTGAGCACGCATTTGCATGATAAGGCCTGAAAGATCATTGGCCTGGGCTGTCAGAGCCTCTACAGCTTCTGCTGCTGCACGCATTGCAGAGGCTGTTTGCTGAGACATGTCGTTAATCTGGGCAATAACGCTTGTTACCTGATCGCTGGCGGCAGATTGTTCTTCGCTTGCAGACGAGATGGCGTTGACCTGGTCCGAGGTGGATTCCACCATAACCACGATGTCAGTTAATGCCTGCCCTGACTGCTGGGCAAAACTGTCGGCCTGCTCAATCTGAAGGGCCACATTGTCAACAGAATCCATACTTTTTGCGGCACTATTCTGAATGGCCGCGATGGCATCGGCAACGTCGTGTGTGGAAGCCATGGTTTTTTCTGCCAGTTTGCGTACTTCGTCCGCCACCACGGCAAAGCCGCGCCCGGCATCACCCGCACGGGCTGCTTCAATGGCGGCATTAAGAGCCAGCAGGTTGGTCTGGTCGGCAATATCAGAAATAACATTCATGATGCGGTTGATGTTCTGCGTATGCTCACGCAACTGCGCCATATCGTTCTTGGTTGTTAGAGATACATGGTGTACCTGACTGATGCTGTGCAATGAGCGCTTGACGATTTCAGCGCCCTGTTCGGCTTTTTTGCGCGTTTCAAGTGAAGCGGAATTAGCGGCAGCTGCGTTTTGCGCCACCTGATGCACTGTCTTGTTCATTTGCTGGATAGCGTTGGCGGCATCGGTCAGGTGAAGCGATGTTTCGTATGCGCTTTTGTCAGACTGCTCAATGTGGGTGGCCAACCGCGTTGAGGCCTCGCTTACCACCTGCGCCACCTGCTGAAGGCCCTCGGAAGCGGTGCTCATCGCCTCTGCCCGGCGTTGTGCATCCATGCCAGCGGCCTCAGCCTGCCGCAGGGCCTGTTCTGCCTGCTGAGCGCTTTGGCGTGCGTTTTCCGATTCCTGTCGTGTTTTGATCATGGTTTCCTTGAGCGTCTGGGCCATGGAAACCATGTCGGCATACACGCCGGTTTTGGGGCCGCCGTCGTCAATATCGTAGTCGCCGTTGGCAACCCGGCGGGCAATAACTGCCAGTTCGCCGGGGTCTTTGCCCAGCTGGCGGCCAACGGATCGCGTGAGCACCCAGGTTATGCAAATGCTGATGAGCACGGCGGCCAGCGTTATGGCAATGGACACGTTATTGGCCTTTTGTCCCGCCTCGGCGGCACTTTGGGCTGCCGCCTTGCTGCCGGTAACGTTTATGCGCACCACTTCGCCATAGGTGTCGCCAAGTTGCTGGAATACTGGGCGGTATTTTTTGTCGTAGGCCACGTTGGCCACACCGCGCCGCCCGTCCAGTACGCCCTTGATGATACCCTCGCGTGCCTTGGTTTCCTGCTCCGAAAGGTCGGCAATGCGCGCCATAAGTGCCTTGCCTTCTTCTGTTTCCATACCGGGAGTGGAGCTGCGCAGCTGCATGTAGGCCGTGTGGTCGCGCTGGATGGAAGCCGTGGAATCCTGAAGATTCTTTTCGTACTTGCGGATTTCTTCTGCATAGTTTTGCGACATTATTGACGCAAGGTCGGCCCGCAGAGAATTGAGCTGCACATTCATGGACTGAATGGCAATAACAGAAGGCAGCCAGGCCCCGTCAATCTCGCGCACTTTGCCGTTCATCTCGCCCACGTTGCGAATGGTAATGGCAGAAGACACCAGAATTATTGCAATCAGGCAACCAAAAGAGAGCACAAGTTTTGCGCCAAGTTTCATGTAAGGCTCCTCCACATACAGCTGAGCACAGACCTGCGGGGGGGCAGGCCGGAGTTGCGTTGACAGCAAACAGGGGGCCGCAGGGGGCGGCCTTAAACTGACAGTCTGGCGGAGAGAGAATGCGCCGCAAATACAAAGATAGCGCCTGTGCATCGTATTTTTGGGGGGGCGATGCGTTTTGCGGCGGCTGGCAGGTGGATAATCGAATGGTCGAAAACCCGGCAAGCCACTATCTGAATTTACGGTATGTTGGAATAAAAGTTTATAGCAGAGGCAATATGTCTGCGCAAGGGGGTACTGGCTCTTGGCAGAGTGTGATTTATGGGCGGAACAGGTATTTTGAGCGCTTTACGCGGGTTTGACCAGCCAGCAGGCTGTGCTGTGCGCGCCCTGGGCAAAGGTGGGCGGCATTTCTGTTGAGCAGCGGGGCAGGGCATATGTGCAGCGGGGGTGAAAGGGGCAGCCTGTGGGCATGTTTTGCAGAGAGGGAACTGTGCCCGGTATGGTGGGCAGGCGTTCCAGCCCGCGAGAGCGGGCACTGGGGGCTGCGTGAAGCAAACCCTGGGTGTAGGGGTGGCGGGCATCGGCAAAAAGATCTTGCGCCGGGGCACTTTCTACCAGTCTGCCAGCGTACATGACGCCCACCGTGTCTGCCATTTGGGCCGCAACGCCCAGATCGTGGGTTATCAGCAGCACAGCCATGCGGCGTTCGCGGCAGCGGGCTGCAAGCAGGCGCAGAATCTGGCCTTGAATAGTTGCGTCCAGCGCGGTGGTGGGTTCGTCGGCCAAAAGCAGCTCAGGTCGGCACGAAAGGGCCATGGCAATCATGACCCGCTGGCGCATGCCGCCCGAAAGCTGGTGGGGGTAATCATCGTACCTGCTTTGCGGCGCGGGAATGCCAACCTCGGTCAGCAGTTCGATGGCGGCCTCTCGGGCCTGCGAGCTGCTGAGCCCCTCGTGCAGGCGCAGCGGTTCGGCCACCTGGTCACCAACTTTGAGCACGGGGTTGAGGGAGGTCATGGGCTCCTGAAAGATCATGCCTATCTGGCGGCCCCGAATCGTATGCATGGCTTTTTCTGGCAGAGCCAGCAGGTCTTTTCCGTGCAGCAGGATGCGCCCGGTAAGAACGGCGTTGGCGGGTGTAAGCCGCATGATAGCCTTGGCCGTAAGGCTTTTGCCACAGCCCGATTCGCCCACAAGGCAGACTGTTTCACCTTCGTTCATGCTGAAATTTATGTTGCGCACGGCGTGCAGGGGGCCTTGCGCTGTTGTGAAGGTCACTGAGAGGTTGTCCAGTTGCAGCACC